>MHFT01000107.1 GCA_001804315.1 Omnitrophica bacterium RIFCSPLOWO2_12_FULL_50_11 | reverse complement strand
TTGAATTTAACTTTCGAAGTGCGGGAAGGATTAAAGAAGCACGATAAACAAAGGGTCCGATCCATTGAGGCGGATGTGGTCGATCTCGGGGATCTGATCGCTTATCATTGCCACGATCTCGACGATGGCTTACGGGCTGGTCTTCTAGACATGCGGGATGTCGGCAGAGTTAAACTTTGGCAGGAAATAAACCGTTATATTGAAAGCAAGCATGAGCGGCCGGATGAGGCCGTCAAGGTGAAGATGGGCATCCGGCTTCTCATGAACCGATTGGTTGGGGACCTCATATCGGAAACCACTAAGAATATCAAGCGGTTTGCGATCAAGAAGCCTTCTGATTTTGAACGGGCGGGCGCCGAGGTGGTTTGTTTTTCAGCTTTGGTCAAAAAAAAGGTAGCAGAATTGAGGCGTTTTCTGATGGACCAGCTGTATCATCATTATCGGGTTGTGCGCATGACCGAGAAGGGGAAACGGTTCATTCAGGAGATGTTTCGTGTTTATGTTTCAACACCGGCGCAGTTGCCGACCGATGTAGCAAGTCGAACTAAGAAGAACGGCTTGCATCGGGCAGTTTGTGATTATATTGCAGGGATGACGGATCGATTTGCTTTAGACGAGCACGCACGGCTTTTTGAGCCATATGAACGGGTCTGACCCGATCCGATGAGCCGTCCCGCACTTTTGAGAGGTTGAACTTCCAACAACTGTGGTACGATCAAGAGAAAAAACACCTCTAGAACGGTATCTTTCTGAAAGCATCCATTGGCAGGAGGGGTATCGCGAGTTTTGTTCCTTTTTTGGGAAGCCTGTTGGATGGCTTGTGGTCCTCCAAGAAGAAGGGCCGAGATTCATCCGACTCGATCGAAAGGGAAGGTGCTCTTTTTACGCCAAGTGGCGTGAAAGGCAGAAAACGAGCACTGTTTTCCTCCAGAAGAATGTTCAGCGGCTCGTGACTGATGCTGAAGAAGTGGAGAAACTCCCTAAATTTT
Source organism: Omnitrophica bacterium RIFCSPLOWO2_12_FULL_50_11 (assembly GCA_001804315.1). Classification (GTDB taxonomy): domain Bacteria; phylum Omnitrophota; class Omnitrophia; order Omnitrophales; family Danuiimicrobiaceae; genus 2-12-FULL-50-11-A. The sequence goes on along the minus strand of MHFT01000107.1, from coordinate 34,626 downwards.
ATGAGCGCGCGTTTGGAACGCCCAGCGCCGTATGGGCGCTGATGTATCTAGGCCGTTTAAAAGGTTTTCTGGTTTTAAGTAGCATCGGGAGGAGGGAAGAGCAAATTGCGCCGTATCTATCGTTGTTCAATCGTTTGATACAGTCTGAAGTAGAACTGGCTTATCGGACCTTTGAGCTTCACAATTTTTATGAAACGGTTCACCCTCGTGCCCTCGCTCTTTCTACCATTCATTCTGTGCATCGTGTGATGGCCTCTTCGACCGGTTTGGCTGAGTTGCTGCCGCGTATCGGACGGTTGTGTGCCCAAGTGTTGAAAGCAAGACGATGCGATTTATATCTACTCGATAAAGATCGGAGTTATTTGACCCTTGAGTTCGCTTTGGGGGAACGGAAGTCTGCGAAAAAACGGATTAAAGTCGGACAGGGTATCGAAGGACATGTGGCAGACACGGCCGAGTTCCATTGCAGCCGGACGTGTGTATGCGTTCCCTTTATTGAAGAAGATGTGGTGGGTGTTGTTGCCCTTCGGGATAAGATCGATGCAACAGCCTTTACGAGTACCGACTTAGAAATTTTGAAAACGCTTTCGGAACAGTCCGTTGTAGCAATTAAAAATGCCCAGCTATTTGAGGAGACAGAACGCCTCACCATCGGAAGCATCAAAACGATTAACGAATTGCTGGAACTGAGCTTTTCCGGAGACCATATCCACTTGCCGCTTTTCGGCGAGATCGCTTATCGGATGGGTCGTGATTTAGGACTGTCGGAAGCAGACCTGACGAACCTCCACCGCGCGACCTACCTCATCGATGCGGGACATGTGGGGACGCCAGATCGAATTCTTTACAAGAGAGACAAACTAACGAGACAAGAATTTGAGGAGGTGATGCGACATCCGTCACGGGGTGCTGAGATTTTAGGCCAAATTAGCTCGCTCCGACCTCTCATCCCAACCATTTTGCATCACCATGAACGTTATGACGGGAAAGGTTACCCGAGCAAGTTGAAGGGAGAAGAAATACCCATTGGCGGAAGAATCGTTTTCGTGGTAGATTCCTTTATGGCCATGGTGTCGCGCCGACCCTATCGGCGAGTCCGAAGTGTCCAGGACGCGATCGCAGAAATGAAAGCCAATTCGGGGAGTCAGTTTGACCCAAGAGTCGTCGAAAGCTTCTTGAAAATTGTTGTGGAGCCAGATATTGCGGAGAAGTTGAAGCAGATTGAAGCAGCATCGCAAGCGGCAGCATAAAGCTGCGATTCTTCAGGAGGAAATGAGCTCATGGGCGAGGATGTGCCATCGGAGAAACTTGGGATTAGAATCGAGCCGCCTCGGACGGATCACGTCGGGGTCCTCTATTATCTTTTGGTGATTGTTTCGTTTGCTTTCGTTTGCTTTGCGACGTGGTTGTTGTACTTAGAATGGACGGGCGAGCCGCTCCCGCAAGTTTTAAGAGCCTTGATCCCCGTTTGAAGCCGCGAGTCGTTATTGGGTTAGTCCTGCCGCTGCTTTTTTTGCCATCGTTTTTCACCCATGTGGTGCTCTGGCGGATTGAAGACTATTTAGGCATCAAGGTGAGTCGGAAACCCATTTTGACTTTTCACCCCGGCAAAATTGATTTAAGCGGTACTGCGATCGAATGGAATGACGGCCTCCGAACCCAATCTGGGATACTCGAAGTCCGCTATCCTCTTCATCGTGCTCTCCTTGGCGACATACCGATTTCTGTCGACGCGAAAGAATTGGCGGTCACGTTCGGTCCGCGTTGGTCTCAAGTGATCGGTCAAGAGCATGTGGTGTTTGATCACGTTTCCGCACGGGTGCTTGCTACCAGCACAGGTCAGATTCAAGTCGATTATTTAAATGCCGAGTCCAAAACAATTCAGTTTCACTTAAAAGGGTCTGAGCCTTAAGTGAAGCGAAATCGCAGATTCTTCTCCGTCTATGGAGTCGCGACGATTCTTTCGTTGATGGCTCATGTCTGGTTTTTGGCTTTGCTGGAAGGTGCATTGCTGTTAACACAAATCCGTTTCAACATGCCCCATGAGGCGCGGATCCTATTTGAAACGGGCGAATTACAACCGGCAGAAGGAGAGTCAGGCGTTGAGTCGGCTCGACCGAAGCGGCAGTATCCCGATCATAGGTCACGTCTCAACGAGACTTCCGTGGAAAGAACGCGTGTACCGCACGACCGGTTCGGCAAAAAAGCCCAATGGCGAACAGGCATTCAATCATTCGAAGCTATTCAAGCTGATTTGGATCAGAGACTTGAGTCCATCAAGGCTCGGTTGAATACATGGGAGACGGAACATGAGGTCGCGAGTATTTACGTTTCCGATCCGGAACGTGTGTCACAGGAAAGTCTCGGCGCGTGGCGTGAAGGTCGTATGCGGAATTACCTCAAGGAGATGCGGGCAAAAATTCGGAAGCTGTGGCTTGAGAAAATACGACTACAGGATATTCGACCAGGCGTTGTCACGATACAATACCGCATTCATTTGTCAGGAACCATCTCGAATTTGAAAACACTTTTTTTGGAAGGCGATCGCCGTTTTTCTCATTCCTGTCTTGCGGCGGTCGAGGAGGCAAGTCCCTTTGGTGTGCTTCCGGCGGAACCGGCTCCTGACCGCAAAGAGCGTTTTTTAACTGTCAAACTCACTTTTTATCTCCGCGGGTATGGCCGCCATGAAAACGTTACGTCAGTTGCTTGAGGGCATTTCTTACCTCTCGAGTCAAAAGGGGGAATTAGAAGTAGCCGTGACCGGCGTCTCGTGCGATACGCGGACATTGGAACGTGGAAACCTCTTTGTTGCTGTTTCGGGCATGGACCGTGACGGCCATGTATTTATTCCGGATGCGATTCGCCGCGGCGCATTTGCAATCGTTTCAGAGCGTTTTCACCCCGAAGCAAATCATATGAACTTGCCGCAGTTTGTGGTATCAAGCACTCGAGCCGTGCTGCCCAAAATAGCACGCGCCGCGTTTGGTGATCCGGCGCAGAGATTGAAATTGATCGGCGTCACAGGAACCAATGGAAAGACGACCACAGCTTTTCTCATCCAGCATCTCCTGAACTTGAAGAAATGTACCGGTCTCATTGGTACCATTTATTGTGACGACGGACAACGAAAGGGACCGCTTACCAATACGACCCCGGGACCCATCGAACTGAACCAGCTGTTCGCTCGAATGGTTGAACATGGAGTTTCGGTCTGTGTGATGGAGGTGTCGTCTCACGCTTTGGATCAAGAGCGGGTGGATGGACTCATTTTTTCACATACTGTCTTCACGAATCTCACGCAGGACCATTTGGATTATCACCGAGATATGGAGCATTATTATCAAGCGAAGCGAAAGTTATTTATCCGTGAGCCCGCGCCTGAGCGGTCTGTGGTTAACTGTGATGATGCTTACGGCGTTCGTCTCGCCGATGAGCTTGAGCGGAATCGTGTGACGAGTTACGGATTTCAATCCCACTGCGACATACGTGCCGAACATGTTGTGGCACATCTTGATGCGGTCGAATTTGATCTCGTTCAACGGGGCGAGCGATTACATGCCGAGGTCCCGTTGGGTTTGACGTACAATGTCTCCAACATTCTAGCGGCTGTGGCGGTTACTTCCGAGGCGGGAATTTCATGTGGTGAGGCGATTCGTCGGCTCCAAAGTTTTCCTGGGGTGCCTGGACGTATGGAGAAAATCGATGAAGGCCAGGATTTTCTGGTCTATGTAGATTATGCTCATACTCCAGACGCATTAGAACAAGTTTTGTTATCAAGCACGAAAGCTTGCAAAAATCGGCTCGTTTGCGTGTTCGGGTGTGGTGGTAATCGTGATCGCGGGAAACGGCCGCTGATGGGAAGGATCGCAGCGCGTTACTGTGCTTTGGTGATCCTTACCTCAGATAATCCCAGAAACGAGGATCCGATGGAAATTTGTCAAGAGATGAGACAAGGAATCAATCAGGAAAGATGTCGGCCCGAAATCGTTGTGGAAGTAGATCGAGAAAGAGCGATCCGCCGCGCGATCACAGAAGCGCGACGGGGCGATCTTGTCTTCATCTTTGGAAAGGGGCACGAAGACGTTCAGATCATCGGTGACCGGAAGCTCCCCTTCCGCGATCAAGATATCGCCCGTTCTTATTCGAAGCGCAGATGTTTACCGTTCAAGATATCGCCCGAATTTGCCGCGGAACGTTAGTTTCAGTCACACCAGATACCGTCATTCGTGCTGTCGCGATTGATAGTCGTGAGGTTCAGGGAGGCGACTTATTTGTGGCATTATGTGGGAGGCGTTTGAATGGCCACTCGTTTGTTCGCGAAGCCTACCAAAATGGGGCAGCGGTTGTTTTGGTCGAGCGCATGACGCCGGACGTGAAAAAAAGCATTCTGGTACGAGACACATTACAAGCGCTTCAGAAGTTGGCTCGATCTCACCGGGCGCGCTTCTCGATCCCTGTGGTTGCCGTGACCGGCAGTACGGGAAAGACAACGACAAAAGCGTGTATTGCCATTTCGCTTTCTCAAGTGTTTCGTGTTCGCGCCGGGTATCGAAATTGGAACAATCATATTGGCGTGCCGCTGAATCTCTTACGCCTGTCAAGTTCGGACGAGTGTCTCGTCATAGAACTCGGCGCAAACCATGTTGGGGAGATCCGTGCATTGGCCGAACTTGCTCAGCCAACGGTGGGCGTGATTACTGGTGTGTCGCCAGCACATCTCGAAGGTTTTGGCTCCCTGGACGGCATTTATCAAACGAAGTTGGAACTTGCGGATTACTTACGAGCGCGTTCAGGACTTGTCGTGGCCAATGGAGATGACTCGAAGTTGATTCGCAAGCTGCGCCAACGTCAGGTTTCTCTCGTCACGTTCGGAACGCAAAGACAGTGCGATTTTTTCATATCCAGGTTAACAGCGCGTAATGGCTGTATTTGTTTTCAAGTGAATGATGCGATTGACTTCCGTTTGAAAGGTTATGGCGTTTTTAATGCGATGAATGCACTTGCAGCGATTGCGACTGCCAGTTATTTTAAATTGGATTTGAAAGCACTCAGCGAGTCATGGCAATCACTTCCCATGCTGGATCACCGATTTCGAGTTGAGCATTGGCGAGAGCGAGATATCCAAGTTGTTGATGATGCGTACAATGCCAATCCAAGGTCCTTTGCAGAGGCAATTACCTCTTTTCAAGATCTCGCTCAAGACCGGAGAAAGATGGTGGTGATCGGGGATATGCTCGAGCTCGGCCGCGATGCAATTTCCTATCACGAGGACTTGGGGAGGTTGTTGTCTTCGGCGGGCATCGATGTCGTCGTTGGTGTTGGAGAGATGAGTCGATATGCGGTGGAAGCGTTTCACTCTTCTGAGCCTTCGCGTGAGACGGCTCAGTTTCCCGATCTCCGAGGGGCGTGTGAGTTTCTTCGGGTGAACCTCAAAGAGGGAGATTCAGTTTTGATCAAGGGATCGCAGGCGTTGCACTTGCATGAGATGGAAAAGCTGCTCGAAACGTCGCTCGGGGCAGATTTGGCGATCGCCGCCTGGTCGTAAGGAATCATCGTGTTTTATCATTTTTTCTATCCGGCTAAAGAATACTGGTTTGTCTTCAATATTTTTAAGTACATCACGGTTCGTGCTGTAGGAGCGAGCGTGACCGCTTTCCTTGTGGCTGTGCTGCTCGGACCGATCGTGATTCGCTGGTTGGGTCAAATGAAGGTGATGAACGAAGTCAAGCGCTTGCATGCGGATCGAATCCATTCTTTTTACGCGGACAAGGCTCAAGTGCCCACGATGGGCGGCATCTTGATCATCGGAAGTCTTTTAATCGCCAATTTACTGTGGGGAGACCTGACGAATCGTTTTTTACTTCTCTCGCTTGGAGTCCTTCTTGCATTTGGCTTGATTGGCTTGATTGATGATTTATTGAAATTGAGATCGAAAAGTGCGCAGGGCCTTTCTTTGTTGGTAAAACTGACGGGCCAACTCATGTTGGGCGTTCTGCTTGGCACGTATTTCTATTTGGATCCCGAGTTTTCCACGGTGTTGTACGCTCCTTTCTTCAAAGGTTTGGCTTTGCCCTTGGGGCTCTGGTTTGTTCCGTTTACGGTCGCTGTTCTCATCGGTTCCTCCAATGCGCTCAACTTGACCGATGGCCTGGACGGACTGGCGGTCGGATGTCTTGCTTTTACCGCGGGAACTTTTTCCATCCTCACCTATGTGATCGGCCGCGCCGACTTTGCACGCTATCTGGGCATTCCATTTGTTGCGGGTACGGGGGAGCTCTCTGTTTTTTGTGCGTCACTCGTTGGCGTTGCAGTAGGTTTTCTCTGGTACAACTCTTATCCGGCAACGATCATGATGGGTGATACAGGGTCCCTTTCCTTAGGAGGTGCTTTGGGCATCGTGGCGATCTTGATCAAGAGCGAGATTGCTCTTCTGATCGCAGGTGGAATTTTTGTGTGGGAAGCGATTTCCGTCCTGGCACAGGTGATTTCCTTTCGCTGTTTCGGCAAGCGTATTTTCCTCATGGCCCCTTATCACCATCATTTGCAGCTCAAGGGCTTGCCCGAGTCTAAGGTGACGGTTCGCTTGTGGATCGTTGCCTTTATCCTGTCACTGATTTGTTTGGGAACGCTTAAACTCAGGTAACTCCGTGGTACGGCGGCAGATGAAATTCAACGGCAAAAAAGTCACGGTGCTTGGTGCGGGCGAGTCGGGTTTTCAAAGTGCATTGCTTTTGAGGAGAAAAGGGGCACGTGTATTTGTGAGTGAGCTGAACAATCATCGTGTGGATGCATCGGCTCGAGAAGCGCTTAGGACAGCTGGTGTTTCATGTGAGTTCGGCCATCACAGCTGGGATCGGATACGAGATTCCGATTTCATTGTGATATCGCCCGGGATTCCGCCGTCGGCCGAAATTTATCGACGAGTAGCGCAGGCAGAGATTCCAATGTGGAGTGACATTGAACTTGCGTTTCGGTGCGCGACAGCAGAAATCATTGCCGTGACAGGTACGAATGGCAAAACGACGGTGACGACGTTGATTCGCGATGTTCTGAATGCGGCAGGTCGTTCTGCGGTGAGCTGCGGCAACATTGGAAATGCGTTTTCCCGTGTGGTGGATGACCTTGGTCCATCGGTAATTGCAGTTGTAGAAGTGAGTTCCTTTCAGTTGAAGAGTGTCCACCGATTTAGGCCGCGAATTTCTGTGTTGCTCAATTTGAGTCCGAATCATCTGGACTGGCATCAGGATTATGAAGATTACCTGCAAGCAAAATGCCGTATTTTTAAGAATCAGTCTGAACGTGATGTCGCTGTCGTGAATCGCTCGGATCGCGAATGTTTCGAGCGATCACGACATTTGGGCTGCCGTGTCGCGTACTTTGATGAGCGGGATCATGCGAATTTAGACTTTGCAGCGGTCCAGAAAGTCGCTGAACTTTATGGGGTCGATCCTGCTGTCACGCAATCTGTCTTTCGGAATTTTTCGGGTCTTGAACACCGCCTGGAGGAGGTAGGAACATTCGAAGAGGTACGATACATCAATGATTCGAAATCGACAACCGTCGCGTCGCTTGGTTGGGCGTTAAGCCGAGTTCCGAAGCCCATCATTTTAATCGCCGGAGGACGTTACAAGGGAGGTGACTTTCGGATCTTAAGACTTCAGGTGCATGAACGAGTCAAGCATTTAATCGTTTTTGGTGAGTCAAAGAAGTTGCTGATAGAGGCGTTTCATGACTTGGTTCCGGTCCAAGAGGCAAATACGCTACAGGAAGCGATGAAATTTGTTGAGTCGTCGCGCAAACCGCACGATACCGTGTTGTTTTCTCCCGCGTGTGCCAGTTTCGACCTCTTTCGTGATTATCGGGATCGTGGCCTTCAGTTTAAAGAGATCGTGACCAAGTGGCATAAAGCGCTCAGCCCTGCCGGAAGCCGGTGACTAAGGATTCCAGATCCCTCGTCATCGTTATGTACACCCTGATTTCGACCGGGGTGGTGATGATTTATAGCGCAAGTGCTGTCTTTGCCGAGCAGCATTTTCACCAAGCGACCTATTTCCTGTGGCGCCAGTTGCTTGCGGTTTCGATTGGCACATTCATCTTCTTTGTTTGTTATTCACTCCAACCTGATTTTTTGAAACGGCATTCTCGATCATTCTTAGGGCTTGCCGTTTTGCTTTTGATTCTCGTATTTGTTCCAGTCGTTGGCTATTCCGCTGGCGGCGCGAGACGATGGATCCGGCTTCCGTTCCTCACATTTCAACCTGTCGAATATGCTAAATTCGCACTCTGTGTTTATCTGGCTGATTACTTGTCACGGAAAAGAAAAACGATCGTAGCGGGGTCGCTTCGCGTTTTTGTGCCGCCGTTCATCTTGTTGTTGGCGATGAGCGCTTTAATCGTGGCGCAGCCGGATTTGGGCTCTTGTGCTTTTCTATTGCTCATTTCTGGAATTCTGTTCTTTCTGTCCGGGATCCGGCTTCGGTATATTGTTGTGGTCTCCCTGGGTGCGGTGGCCATGTTGGTTGGTTTGATTGTCATTGCGCCGTATCGGATGAGCCGCATTGTTGCCTATCTGGATCCCTGGAAGGATCCCCAAGGCAGCGGTTTTCAAATCATCCAATCCTTCCTGGCATTTGGTCTCGGCGGCGTGAAGGGAGTCGGCCTCGGCCAAAGCACGCAAAAGTTATTTTATTTGCCCCAGGCGCATACAGATTTTATCTTTTCGATTATAAGTGAGGAGCTGGGGTTGATTGGCGCAGTTTTTGTCTTGGCGTTGTACGCTTTATTTTTCTTTTTGGGAAATCGGGTGGCACGACGATGTCAAGATCCATTTTCACGGTTGCTTTCCTATTCGCTCGTCTTGCTCGTGACGTTGCAAGCGTTGATGAATTTGCTCGTGACGACGGGTTTGATCCCTACGAAAGGGTTGCCGCTTCCTTTTATTAGCTATGGCGGCACGGCACTGATTTTTCACATGGCCTCGGTCGGACTCTTGGTCGCGATCGATCGAACCGCAACACGGTACGCCTGGTAGTCACGTGGGTCATCAAGTCCCTATCTTTATTTGCGCCGGCTCTACGGGAGGCCATTTTTTTCCGGCCTTGAGTTTTGCAATCACATTGCGCGATCGTCATCCCGAAGCCGATCTCCATTTTCTCATGAACCGCGTCCCTACTTTTGCAACGCGGGCTTTGGAAAGTCAAAACATGTTTTACCATTTGATCCCTTGTTCACGTCCCGATCGGTTCTTTTCTTTGCAGGCCACTCGTTTTTTGTTAGACTACCTCGTCGCTTTTTGTAAAACGATTATTCTGCTCGTACGTTGGAAGCCGTGCCTCCTTGTTGGCTTCGGGAGTTATAGTTCTATTCCGGGCGTTTTGGCCGCATCGTTCGTCAAAGTGCCGATTCTCCTTCATGAACAAAACGTCACTCCGGGTCGGGCGAATCAGTTTTTGTGCTTCTGGGCGGACCGGATCGCTGTTAGTTTTCAAGAAACGATGAAATGGTTGACTCAGGAGAAAGTGATCTGGACTGGTTTTCCCTTACGGCGCACGTTTTTAGATGAGCTGCGTCCTATCCGTCACGTGAAGGAACGCACACGATGGACCTTACTTGTGTTGGGAGGATCTCAAGGAGCCCGACGATTGAATCGCGTATTTTTAGACGCGATGCGGTCAATGGGCGTTGAAGAAAGACAAAAATTTGCCGTTATACATATTGTCGGCAGCGACGATTTGAATTTGATCCGAAAGGCTTATGACGAGTTGGGGATGACGTGCGAGGTGGTTGAATTCACGGATCAAATTTCAGACAGGTTGAAGGCAGCCGACCTGGTGATCGCTCGGTCCGGTGCAGGGACGATTTTTGAACTCGCTGCGATCGGATGTGCTTCCATCTTGGTTCCATATCCCCACGCTTATGCCCATCAGGAAACGAATGCCTCGTATCTTGAAGCGTGCGGCGCCGCCCATGTGATTCCAGAGGCTATTGTGTCTGGACGAGCGCTGCGAGAGGCGATTGGCTACTTGCGTGATCATGCGGCGAAACGGTCTTTGCTCAAGGAGCGGATTCGTCAGTTCGTCTGTCCCAAAGCAAACGAAGCGCTCGTCGAGGTTGCTTGGAGTTTACAATGCGGAACGAAAGCGAATTAGCTCAACTGCTACAAGTTGGAAAAAAGGCATATCTGGTTGGTATTGGCGGTGTCGGGATGAGCGGCCTTGCTCGTGTACTCATGGGGCGTGGCCTTCGTGTCAGTGGATCGGATTTGAAGCGAAGCACTACGGTATCACTGCTCGAGAAAGAACAAATCCAGGTGGAGGTAGGACACCGCGGTGAGCTTTCTGGCTCTCCTGACTTTCTGATTATATCTTCTGCCATTTCGGAAACGAACCAGGATTTGGTTTCGGCGAGAGCGTTGGGCATTCCCGTCTTTCATCGAGCAGAGGTATTAGCGTTCCTCACGAATCAAGCCATTTCTATCGCAGTGACGGGAGCGCACGGAAAAACGACGTCTGCCGCGCTTGCAAGTTTTCTGCTGACGGAAGCGGGGCTGTACCCGACTTGTGTCGTCGGCGGCGAAGTTGTCAATTATGGATCCAATGTGATTTTAGGAAAGCACCATTTTTTTGTCGCTGAAGTGGACGAGAGCGATCGAAGTCATCTTTTTTTCTCTCCTGATTTGGCGTTGATTACCGGTTTGGATGCGGAACATTTGAATACCTACAAGGACATGGCCGGCCTCATTCGGTCGTTCGTTCTCTTCGTTCGACAGGTTCAGAAGTTGGGTCGTGTGGTCTATTGTGCCGACGATCCACGCATCGCGGGAGTGATCAGAAAATTCGGGGCGAAAGCGGTGAGTTACGGATTGACCCTTAGCGCGGACTTTTCAGCAGCCGATATTCGATATGACGGGTTTCACTCGTGTTATCGCCTTCAAGAGTGTGGAAAGAAGACAGGGGAAGTCGAACTTTCAATTCCAGGACGCCATAATGTGGTGAATTCTCTCGGTGTCATCGCACTCTTGCGGACGTTTGGTCTACCCTATGAGGTGTTTCTTCATTTGCTGCCTCGTTTTCACGGGGTTCGAAGAAGACTTGAGGTCAAGCTCGCTCGTCCGGAAGTATTGGTGATCGATGATTACGCCCATCACCCCACGGAAGTTCGTGCCAGCCTTTCTGCCATTGAGGGACTTCGCGAGACGTTGACGGTGGTCTTTCAACCTCATCGATATTCACGGACCGCCCAACTTGCCGGTGCCTTTTCTGACGCGTTCCACGACGCTGATCGTCTTGTCTTGACAGACATTTACGGGGCGGGAGAGGAAAATCGAGAGCAAGTGAGTGTGGAGGTGATCTACGAAGCAGTGAAAAAAAGCGGGCATGCGAATGTCCGAGTCATTCGGCGGGATGAAATTATCGAGTTTCTCGCTTCTCAAATGGGGGAGAATGAGACGGTTGCTTTTTTAGGTGCAGGCGACATTGGAGATATTGCAGATGAATTTACAGGTCGATTGGAAAGCACCTATTCGGACGGATGTAGAGCTTAAATCCTGTACCACCTTTAAAATCGGTGGACCGTCACGTTACTTTGCGGAGCCCCGTACCTGTGAGGATCTCTTTATGGCGTTGTCGTTCCATCGTGAGGAGGGTTGCCCCCGATACATTTTGGGACGAGGATCAAACGTTTTATTTTCTGACGCTGGTTTTCCCGGCCTCGTGCTCTCGCTCAGACGATTGGAATCAAGCCGGATCTTCTTTGAAAAGGAAGGTTTGGTACGGGCGAGTGCGGGAATGAGTTTAATTCAACTCAATCTCGCTTGCCAAGAGAAGGGCTTGAGCGGCGTCGAATTTTTATGTCATATTCCAGGTACCGTTGGCGGAGCGCTTGTCATGAATGCGGGTTTTGGAAGGCCTGACGGCAAGTATCAGGAAATGAAAGACGTGGTCGAATCGGTCGAGCTTCTATATCCAAATGGAGCCGTTGAGGTGCTCGGTCGAGAGGACGTACGGTTTGAATATCGCAATACCAACCTTCCGCAGGATGTTCTTGTTTTAGAGGTACGGTTTCGATTAACGCCCAGACGACGGGACGCGATTCAGGGAGAGATCAAAGCAAACTTTCGCTACCGTAATTCTGTCCAGGATCTCCGGTATCCAAGTGCTGGTTCTACTTTTAAGAACCCAGTCGGTTATTCCATGACGGGTGGTGAACTTCTGGATCGTGTACAGATGAAAAATATGCGGGTGGGAGGTGCCATGGTTTCGGATCGACACGCGAATTTTATTCTTAATGTCGACCATGCTAGGGCAGACGACGTTTTAGAACTTATGTCGATTGGGCAAAAGCGAGTCTTTGAACAGTTTGGAATTCGTCTTGAGCCAGAAGTTAGATATGTTTCGAGTCATGATTCATGAACAGAAAATTTATGTCCTTTGTGGAGCGGATTGGGAGGATCGGCGTTTTTTTTGGAGGCCGTTCGCGTGAGCGGTCCATTTCGCTGCGCTCAGGCCGTGCGATCTACGGCGCATTGAAAAAAGCTGGATTTCGCGTTGCCAAAATCGATACGGTCAATGGCTTTCATCGCACGCTCAAGTCTAAAAAGATCGACTTTGGTTTTCCAGCGCTTCACGGAGCAGGCGGTGAAGATGGTGCGATACAGAAAATCCTTGCGCGACATCGTATTCCTTATGTCGGATCGGATTCACGATCAAGCCTCCTCGCTTTTGATAAACTGAAAGCAAAGCGGCTTTTTAAGCGCTGTCAGATTCCGACACCACGGTATCAACGGGTAACTCGTAAAAATTTCAAAAACGCGCTCGCTCGTTGGTACCCACCCTATGTCCTGAAACCGGTGAGAGAAGGTTCCAGCATTGATGTTGTGATGGTAGAAAGAGGACGACCTGCACGCGACCTAATGAGACGCCTTTTTGAAAAATATCCTGAGCTGTTGATCGAGGAAAAAATTAAAGGGCGAGAATTTACGGTTGCGGTCCTCGGCGACAGAGCACTTCCGGTCATTGAAATACGGCCGAAGCGTTCTTTTTACGATTTCAAAGCGAAGTACACAAAGGGGTTTACCGACTATCTCGTACCCGCACCTATTTCTAAGGAGTTATCGGTGCGTCTTCAAGAAATTGCCGTTCAAGTGCACACGCGGCTGGGGTTAAATGATTTATCTCGCGTCGATTTCATGGTGGATGAAGCCGAAAATGCCTATGTACTGGAGGTCAACTCAATTCCGGGGTTCACAGAAACGAGCCTGCTTCCAAAAGCAGCTGCACACGTAGGACTTGACTTTACAGGTTTGTGCACTCGATTGCTCAAGCTTGCCTATGCGAGACAAGTTTTAAAAACGGGGGAAACGAAATGGTCCGGCGTCGTTCTAAGAGGGACGCATTGCGGCGTTTTTTGATGTGGGGCGGAAAAGGCTTCAAGCTCATGCTGAAAGCCATTCCTGCTTTCGTTCTGATCGCAATGATAGGGGTTTTAGTTTCCGGTATTCATAAGATGCTCCATGCCGATCCCTATTTTCAGATTTCTCGCGTTACCGTATTTCCCACCGGCGTTTTAACGAATGCCGAATACCGTTTCCTCGAAGAGACAACTCGAGGGAGAAGCTTGTTGGACGTTGACCTGCCGAAGGTATCGGAAATCTTGGAGCGCAATCCGCGGGTGAAGCGGGCAGAAGTGAAACGCGTTTTTCCACAAGAGCTGAGCGTTGTCATTACACCGCGCCTTCCGCTCGTCCAAGTTCAGTTTGGTGGCAAGGGTGAGTATTTTCAAATCGCTCGTGACCAAGTGCTGGTTGCTAAGCAAATGTCACCAGATCCTGAGCTGATCATTCTCGAGGATTATTCGAATGAGAAGAAATCACCTTTGGTAGGGAGAATTTATCAAAACAAACACTTTTTCAATTTGACCGAGGTCCTCAACTTTATCGCCAATGATCCTTTATTTCAGGGAGAACGGGTGACCAGACTCGCAATCGATCAGCTTGGAAATTGGTCGATCATTTTGAGCGATGGAGTCGAAATTAAGGTCGGAAAGGAATTGCGCTTGTCAGAACGGCAGCGATTGGTGCTCAAGGCACTCTTGCAATCGTCAGAACGAGCAGGTTTAGCATACGTGGACGCACGACGTCCGGATGTGGTCGTGAAAAGGAAGTAGCATTCGGGTCGCGTGATGAAAAAAAGTCAGACGGTATACGTAGCGTACGTTGGGACGACCAAAACTGCTTTTTTAAAGGCACGTGTGACCGATTCAGGACATCCGGAAGTTGAAGCCCTAAGTGCGAGGATCGCAGAAGGATTTGACCAGGGAATTGTGAAGGATTTAGCGGGGGCGAGTCAAACCATTTCGGATGCCGTGAAGGATGTGGTGGAGGCAGGTTCAGACGAGATGCTTTCCTGTCGGCTGGTCGTTTCGAATACGTTCCTAAAAACCTATACGTTCCAAAGCTCGATCTATTTCCACGGCGATCCCCATCCGATTACACTTAAAGATGTGCGCGAGGCAATCGCCCAGACCAGAAGCGTAGCCACCATTCCTTTAGATGAAGTGATCGTACAAGCGGTTCCACAGGAATTTCTGGTGAATGATTTAGCGGGGGTTCAGAATCCGATTGGGCTCGAAGCAAGTCGACTCGGTGTCACCCTGAGGCTGTTAACGCTCAATTTTTTTGATCACAGCAATTTACTCAAAGCTTTTGAGCGATGTGAACTTGAAATTCTGGAAGTGGTTCCTGCGGTGCTCGCCTCAGCCGAAGCGGTATTGCGTTCGGAGGAAAAGCAGGCTGGGGTCATCCTCATGTTGATCGGCGGCCGAGCTACCCATTTTGCGTGTTACAGGAATTCAGTGTTGATCGATGTTCGTTCCATTCCAGTCGGCGCAGACTGCATCACGGACGTGATCGGAAAAAATTTAAATCTTGATCATCTCGATGCGCAGCGCATCAAGGAAGCGTTCGGCTCTGCAATCCCTAAGGCGGAATTCCAGGATGAATTGATCCCGATTCCTGATTCCAGTGGCGGGAAGAAAACTCATATCCAACGGAGCGACTTTGAGTCCCAGCTGGATGCCGGGCTTCATCAATTCTTTCAGATTCTCTCGTGCGAGCTTACGTCCTTGCAAAGGCAATACTCGCCGCTGAATCAGATCATTTGTACGGGAGGGGGTGCCCAGCTGGATGGTTTTTTAGATCGGATTGAAGAGCTCATTTCGCCGAGCACCGTTCGAATTGGGTACCCGATTGGTTTTAAAGGACCTCAGGGACTTGCTACGAACCCAGCCTTTTCTGCAGCTTTGGGTGGAATTAAGTTCACGAGTAAGATTCGCGAGGACAGCTTGCCAGCCACAGAGAAACAACACTGGCTGCTGCGAACGGTGGACTCTGTCCGCAACTGGATGTTTGAGTATTTCTGACTCCATCTTTTTTCCTCACACCTTAATTTGCACCATAGGAAAGGAAAGCCGTTGTCGCGCGGTCTCTCCATAAAGAAGTGTCGTCTTTCTTAAGGGGATGGTGTTTCGACCATTCTCGCCTATCGTTCCTGGTTTTAAGTAAAGTTCCATTCCTGAGTGGACGGTGTGTTTCCCATAACGCGCATTGATTTCATCAATTGACCGCGCCAGGCGGTGTAAGCTTACCATCCGAACTGGATCCTCAAAAAGCTCGAACTGTAGACCTCGATCTTCTTGGAGACGAGAAAGCACAATCCCGGTTTGGCGGTAAAGAACGTTAGGTCGATAGAGCTCTTGGAGCATCGTTTCGATGAGCGGGAATGCTTCCTGCGGAGAAGGGGTGGCGCGGTTCAGATCCGATTGAATTCCGTAGTCCTTGAAATCTTGTTCGCGCAGATAAACGGTGAAACGTTTTGCGCTGAGGCGGTAGCGGCGTAATTTGATGAATGCGGATTCAACGTTGCGGTAGAGACGCGCTTTGAGGTGCTCGTAATGGTGGGTGGGCGGCGAGAAGGTTTTGGTTTTAGAAATGGAGTCATAAGTAGTTTTCGCCTCCGGGACGAGAGGATAAATGGGTTCTCCGCGGAGTTCGTTCCAAAGTTCGCCGCCGATTTTTCCGAGATACTGCTTGACCCAGGACTCGTTTTTTTGGACATAATCCAGTGCCCAAAAGACCCCTTTCTTTTTGAGCAGGGCAGTGGTATTGGGCCCAATACCGCAAACTTCACAGATCGGAATTTCTTTTAGGAAGTGATGGATCACGTCGCCTGGGACGGATGTGAAACCGCGCGGCTTTCGATATTTCGATGCCAATTTGGCAAGCGTTTTCGTAAGGCTGAGGCCGGCTGAGACGGGAATATCAAGTTCGGTTTCAATTTGGTGTTTGATCTGTTTCGCAATTTCACTGTAACTCGTTCGATAAAGTCGTCTGAGGCCCGTTAAGTCTGCATAGCCTTCATCGATCGAGGATTCTTCAACGGTCGGGGTGAAGCGACGCATCACCGAAAACATGCGCTTCGAAATGAGAGAATAAGTTTCATAGTCGCTTGGCACGATGACGACATTGGGACATATTTTCTTGGCTTCCCAAATAGAGATCGCACGCCGGATGCCCAGGGCCTTGGCTTCATAAGACATGGAAGCGACAATATTTCTTTCTTTTCCCGTAATGACTGGTTTTCCTTTTAGCTCCGGGTGAATCGCTTGTTCGCAGGAAGCAAAAAATGCATCTCCGTCAATGTGAAGAACCGCACGGGGCCAGGTGTAAATCGTAATCGGACTAATGCGAGGCATATTTGCGGATGCAAGCGATGACCACGCCGCCCATGACCAACTCTTGTTTCGGCTTCAAGGGCGGATATTTCCGATTCGCTGCTTTTAGGAGGATGTTTTTTCCGTTCCTGAAATAATATTTCATGGTCCATTCCCCATCCGTTTGGGCGACAATAATATCGCCGTGACGTACAGGACGGCCGCGCTCAACGAGCACGAGGTCGCCGGGATGAATTCCTGCTTCTATCATTGAGTCTCCTGACACCTTGAGCATGTAGGTTGCATCTGGCTTCTCAATTAAGAATTCATCCAGCGAAAGGATATCGACCAGTTCTTCTTCAGCAGGCGAGGGGAATCCAGCTTGGACGGTACCAAGCATTTTGACGGTCCCTGCAAGCCGTTCTGGAATTAAGCGGCCCTGTAGATCCTTGGTCAGTACCCCGCGGGCAAGGAATTTTTGAACCAACTTGGAAACTGCATTTTTCGAATGAAATGAAAAAAGCGTTAACATTTCTGAGTAGGCGGGAAGCCGCCGGTGGGTGTGGTAAAAATGGGTCAATCGCTCGAGTTGCTCCGCCCATCGATTCACGTTTCGCTTCATGGGATGATTATAGTGAACGGACGTTCACCTGTCAAGAAAACATAGAAAAATGTGTTTTCTTAAAAGCACTTCAGTTATAGGCTGCTTACGGTTATAATTTGGCAAAAAGAGGTAACAAATGACCCAATTATTTATTTGTCTTCTCGCAATCGCTGTGACCTCGTGTGCGAACTCTCGTGGTCATACCACACCGCGCATGGACAATTTAGATGTCGACGCCTATGACCTGGTCATTGATGGGATGTCTCGAGACGTAAGCAGGATTGAGGTTGGATCGTTTTCCAATGCGGTCGAAAACGTCACCGATCGCGGTGACCTGACCGCAATTGTGGCGTTTCGCGTTCTTGACGTCGTGAAGCGCGACCGACCTTTAAGGAAATCCCTGCCAAGATTGAACTTGGCGGCAATCCTGAGAGCTGCTACCCCAAGCCAATTCAAGAAATGGTTCAAAAGAGACCCATTAAAAGTTGGCGACGACATTGAAAAACGGTGGTTTCGAGTCGCCGTTGTTGATCCTTATAAGACGTTTGGTATCAGTACCTGGGATCGTCCTGAGCTGTTAACACACCGCCTTTACTTAAAGCGGCATCAGGATGTGAACGATACGTTTGTCATGATGAAAGCCGAGCGGCTCTCATAAATTGAAACGTAGGTCCTAAAATCAATAGATGACTTTGTCCGTCGTAAGCGCTACGGTTGCGGCAGCGTCATTCGGCACGGTGAAGGGGAGAGGTAATGACCTCTCCCCTTTTCGTATGGGTGTTTTTTAAATATGGGGAAAGCGATCGGTCTTTTGGTAGGGTTGTCTTTGGTGCTCACGACCGCGTTAATGAAGTTGTCTGCGCAAGAAGAGAGCAAGGAAAACGCGGAGCTCCTGGAGCTTGTTAAGAAGCAAAAAGAGAAAATCAATGTGTTGACGGAAAGGTTACATGAGGTCGTTGAGGAACAGGAAAAGATTTTAGAAGAGCTTAAGAAAAATAAGAAATGGTTGAGGTAGGTAAACGTTGCTGTGATAAGCCTTGCTGTGATTGACTTCACGAAATCCTTCCAGTAGAATTTGTTGGAAGCATAGGTTTTATCTGCGATCTCAGATGGTGGTTTCATGGAACCAATTGATTTCAAATGACTTGTGACACTCGCATGGTGAGACAGTCTGGGGTGGTACTTTGTGTCGTGGCGGTCGTGTTTGGCTTGGTTGGATCGCTTGGGCGTACGGATGAGCCGCAACTGGTTGCCAGTTTGGACAAACGGACGGCACAAGTCAATGAAGAGGTACATCTGCAAATTAAGATCACCGGTGCTTCGCGAGGAGTTCAAACGCCGGTTCTGCCGCCTCTTGAAGCGTTCGAAATTTTTTATTCTGGACGCGCTTCCCACTTTACTTATGTCAATGGGCGAACGGAGTCTCGTACAGAGTTTAAGTACGTCCTCATTCCGAAAATAGTCGGACAGTTTGTGATTGAGCCGATTGAATTGAAACTAGATGGAAAAATTTACCGGACGGAACAACTAGAAATCAATATCGAAGGGAGCCGTGCAGCCGCAACGCAGCCGACTCGGCAACCGGTGGCAGCTCCACTGCCCGGTGTGCCTTCTGGCTTTCCAACAACAACCTTTCCGACCAGCGCGCCGGCTGGGTCTCAAGCGTCATCGGCAGCGCTGGCACGCGACACCGCTCCTGATCCGAATATTTTCTTGCGTGTGGTTCCAAGCAGCGTTGCGGTGTACACGAACGAGCAATTAATTTTGTCTTACTCGATTTACACGCGTTACGACACGCGCTACGAAGGTTTTGAAGAAGAACCTGAAACAAGCGGATTCTGGATTGAAGAGTTCCCGATGGATTACAAGGAACTTGGCAGGGACACGGATGTTGTAGATGGCAGAAGGTACGTACGAGCCGACATTAAAAAGATTGCTCTTTTTCCCACCGCACCCGGTCAATATGTGATTAAGCCGGGCACGATTAAAACATCGGTTCAGATTCAGGAACGTACCAGCTCTTTGTTTGACGAATTCTTTAGCGACAGTTTTTTTGGTAGTGCGGGCCTGTTTTCAAGACGAGCGACGAAGTATTTGACTGCTCCAGAGATCCAAGTGGTTGTGAAACCCCTCCCGGAAGCCGGGAAGCCAGCAGGTTTCAAAGGGGCGGTAGGCGATTTTCGGATGTTGACAGAAGTAGACAAACGGGGGATCAATCAAAACGAGGCGGTGACACTGAAAATCACCATTGAAGGGCAAGGCAATATTGAAACGCTTTCCTTGGCTGATATTCCGGAGCCGCCAGCGACGAAAATTTACGAATCCGATACGCACACTCAGCTGTTCCGTCAGCAGAATGTGATCGCTGGAAGCAAAACCTTTGAAATCATTTTTATTCCGGCTCATCCTGGCGAACTCATCATTTCCCCGATCGAGTTTAGTTTTTTTAATCCGCGCTCGGAGCGTTATGTGACGTTAAAATCCGAACCGTACGTGATTAAGGTTGAACCCTCACAAGCTGCGCCAGTCTCAATTCCGAAAGGAATTGGTGAAACCGATTTTCGAGAGCAGAAAAAACTGATTCAGCTTGAGGGTGAAGATATTTACTACATCAAAGAGCGGCTTTCGAGCGAACGCTCGATTCGGCCCGATATGTTTATTCCGTGGTTTGCACTGCTCAACGGTGCATTGACGCTTGCGGCTGTCGGACTTGGAATTGCACGGCAGCGCAGCGCTTATTTGGAGCGGAACGTTTCAGTGAAGCGAACTTTGCTTGCGAAAAAGTACGCGATGAGAGGGTTAAAACATCTGGACCGATTGGCAAGAGCCCCAGAGGATAACCTGGAGGGAGTGACTGCGTTTTTTAATGAAAGTGCCAAGGTTTTGAGTCACTATCTTTCCAACAAACTCAATCTGTCTGCTCACGGAATGATACGCGATGTGATGGATCAGGAACTTGCCAGACGCGTTGTGGGTCGGGAAACGATTGCAAAGATTCACGACTGCTTTGATCGATGCGACCAAATCCGTTTTGGGCGAATAGACATTGGCGGCAAGGATCGCACAGACATGATCATGAGGATTCGCGATATCGTCAATGCGCTGGAGAAAAAATGAGAGTCACGCTTTCCGTCCTTCTCTTTTTTGCGTTAAGTCGACCCCTTATCGCCGCCGCGGAAAGTATGTTTCAAGACGCAAATCAACTTTATCAAAATGGGAAGTATTCGGAAGCCGCTTCGATTTATGAAGATCTGCTTCAAAAAAAGGAGGTTCCTGAGGTGTATTATAACCTTGGGAACGCATACTTTAAGGATCAAAAGTTAGGTTCCGCCATCCTTAGTTACGAGCGTGCGCTCAAGCTCTCGCCGCGGGATCGCGACGTGCGCGCGAACTTGACATATGCGAATCGCCTCATCGAGTACAAAATTGAGGACAAACGCAACTGGTCCGTCAAACTTGTGAGCTGCGCCTTGGGATACATCAGCCTTAAGGAATGCTGGCTTGTCGCATTGGTGTCTTATATGATTTTTATTTCGGTCTCCGTCATCTTCTTGCTGATCCAACGAAGACTTGTTTTCGGAAAGCTTGGTGTCGCTACACTTAGTTTCGCTATCGTCTGTGCCTTGGTCACTTTCCTTAAGCAGACGAATTTTGGTGAGGGACAACCGGCCATTGTGACGGAGGAGACAGTAGAAGTTCGCTATGGCCCTGCGGCGAGTGACCGCCTCGCTTTTCGTATGGTCGAGGGTCTCAAAGTCTTTGTCACGGACACGAAGCCCGGCTGGTACCGACTTGAACTTCGGGACCGTCAAACCGGCTGGGTGCCTCAATCTGGCGTGACGCTCGTATGAAGCGCCGTCAGCACAGACCAAGTTTTGCGCTGAATCCGAATCGGCTCGGTCATTTCGGTCCATATGGCGGACGGTTCGTTCCCGAGACACTCATTTCTGCGCTCGATGAGCTGACGCAGGCCTATCGAAAGCTCAAGCGTAACAGAAGCTTCCAACTCGAACTTGCCGAATACTTGTCAGCGTACGCCGGGCGACCGACTCCACTTTATGAAGCACGCAATTTAAGCGCACGGGTGGGGCAAGAGGTGCGAATCTTTTTAAAGCGAGAGGATCTCTGTCATACAGGTGCCCACAAAATCAACAACACAATTGGTCAGGCGCTTCTTGCACAGTATCTAGGTAAGAAACGGATCATTGCAGAAACTGGTGCTGGGCAACATGGTGTGGCTGCGGCAACGGCAGCAAGACTCTTTAATCTTACGTGCGACGTGTACATGGGGGTCGAGGACATGAAGCGTCAGTCACTGAATGTATACAAAATGGAATTGCTTGGTGCACGTGTCCTTCCCGTCCATTCCGGTTCGAAAACGTTAAAGGATGCGACCAATGAAGCGATTCGGGATTGGGTCACGAATGTCGAAACGACCCATTATTTGCTGGGGTCTGTGGTAGGTCCCCATCCTTACCCAATGATGGTTCGGGATTTTCAATCCGTTATCGGACGTGAAGCAAGAAAACAGATCCGCGAGCAATTCCGCTCTTCCGTAGATGTTCTGATGGCTTGTGTGGGCGGTGGGAGTAATGCCATCGGACTTTTTTATCCCTTCTTAAGAGACCCAGTGAGATTGATTGGGGTAGAAGCTGCGGGACTTGGACTTTCCACCGGCCGTCACGCGGCTTCGCTTGCGAAAGGTTCGGTGGGTGTTTTGCATGGGATGCGCAGTTTAGTTTTACAAGATGAGGATGGCCAAATTCGATTGGCACATTCGATTTCTGCAGGTCTTGACTATCCTTCCGTTGGTCCAGAACATGCGTATTTGAAAAAAACCGGACGGGCTCAGTATATCTCAGCAACAGATCGAGACGCGATCCGCGGTTTTCATCTTCTGACGAAACTGGAAGGCATTATGCCTGCCTTGGAGCCTGCTCATGTGATTGGGATACTGCCTGCGCTTGCGCAGCGCTTCCGCCGTGGTGCGAAAATCATCGTCTGTCTCTCCGGCCGGGGCGACAAGGACTTGGACATTGTGCGACGCGCCACTCATTCCGGAGATGCAACTACTTAAATTTTCAGAACAGAAAACACGGAAAAATACGTTAGTGACAGCCCTCTCATTTTCTTTTACAATCTTCGTTCTTTGACAATGAACAATCGACTAACGAGATGCCTTGCCCGCGCCGGGAAAAATAAAGAGAAGCTTTTTTGTGCTTACGTGATGCTTGGCTACCCGTCTGTGGCGAAGACAGAAGCGGTGGTCCGTGTTCTTGAACAAGCGGGAACAGACATTTTGGAATTGGGATTTCCATTTTCTGACCCGTTGGCCGATGGCCCCACGATCCAGTATGCTTCGGAGCACGCGATTCGTAACGGTGTGACGCTCGAGGATGCCTTTCGGGTGGTTAAACGATTAAGGCACCGAGGGATTGAGATCCCGATTCTCTTTTTTTCGTATTTGAATCCGATCCTTTGCTACGGTGCCAGTCGCTTTGTACGTCGATTGCAGGCTTCGGGCTTTGACGGTTCGATTGTGCCGGATCTCCCGCCAGAAGAGGGGAAAGAGTTGGAAACGATGCTTCGCCAATCTAGGCTTTCAATGGTGTACTTAGTTGCGCCAACGACTCGTAGGAACCGCATGCGGGCCATTGCTGGGCGTTCGAATGGGTTTATTTACTACGTTTCGCTACGTGGCATCACGGGTGCGAGGCGAGCGGTGCCGCGCGATTTAGTCAAGACGGTTAAGATTCTGAAACGCCTTACGCGAAAGCCCGTTCTGGTTGGATTCGGCATTTCACAACCTGAGCAGGTTCGCACGATTACGCGCGTCGCGGATGGCGTTGTCGTCGGAAGCGCAATTATCGACCGCCTTCGGAATGGCGCGGGTGTTCCATCCATCGGTGGTTATATTTCGCGCCTCGTTCGGGCGTTGAAGACACGGAGATGACCTACTTGGGACTCGACTTTGGTGAAAAGCGAATTGGTGTGGCCAACAGCGACGAACTTGCGCTCATGGCGCATCCGTTGCCCTTTCTGGAACACAGGAGTGACGATCAAGTGATGGGTGCCATTTGCCGATTAGTCGAGGAACATGGTGCCGAGAAAATCGTGGTTGGACTGCCGCGGACGATGAGAGGTGAAATCGGATTGCAAGCGAAAGTGGTACTTGCCTTTGTCGATCGCCTGAAAGAAAAAACTCGTTGCGAAGTGGTCACGTGGGATGAGCGGCTGACGAGTGCAGAAGCTGAGAAGACACTTCTCGCTCAGGATGTCTCACGCGCAAAGCGGAAGGTGAGACGGGATGCCCTTGCCGCGCAAATTACCTTGCAGAGTTACCTTGATTTCATGAGCCGTGAGAAAGACGTTAAAGATGCTTGAAGAATCATTGCTTCCAAATGGCTTGAGGATTGTGAGCAACCGTATTCAGGGTCGCGATTCAATTGGACTCGCCATCTGGGTTCGCGTGGGTGGCCGACACGAACGAAAACGCCTTTCCGGAATTTCGCATTTTGTAGAACACATGCTTTTTAAGGGAACGAAGACGCGCTCTACAAAACGGATTAAAGAGGAAGTGGAAGGGGTCGGCGGCACCATGAATGCGTTCACCGGCGAAGAAAGTACATGCTACTTTGTCAAAATCCCGAAGCAGCACCTCGAAGCTGCGTTTGATGTGCTTCAAGACATGGTTAGTCACGCGATTTTAAAACCAGAAGAAGTCGGAAAAGAACGCACGGTCATTTTGGAAGAAATCAAGATGTACTTGGACCAGCCTTCTCACCACGTTCATGAGCTGATGAGCGAACTGTTGTGGCCGAATCACGCGCTCGGGCGGCCAATTGCCGGGACGATCCAAACGGTTTCCGAAATCAGGCGAAGTGACCTTGCCCATCACATCGGTTCTTACTACCATCCGGGGAACCTATTGGTAACGGCGTGCGGCGATTTAAGTCACGATCAAATCCATTCTTTGGCGGAAGGTTTTTTTAGGGAACGCAATAAAAAACCGTCGTCGACATTTAAATCGGTGCGCGGTAAGAGCGCTTCACCCAAGGAACTTCGGATTCTGTTTTTGGAGAAAAAAACAGAACAAACTCATTTTGTAATTGGTTTTCATGGACTGCCCAGAACCCATCCGGCGCGCTACCAACTGGCTGTTCTCCATGTCATTTTGGGGGGCAACATGAGTAGCCGTCTGTTTGAAGAGGTGAGGGAGCGGCGTGGGTTGGCCTATGAAATCCGTTCGAGTACGAGTTTCTTCGAGGATTCAGGAGCCGTATTGATTTCCGCTGGGGTGGAGCCTGAAAAGGCGCCGTTTGCGATTCGTGTGATCATGCGTGAGCTCGATCGGCTCAAGCGCAAGCTTGTTCCGGAGGAGGAGCTCAAGCGGGCAAAGGAGTACTTCTTGGGGCAGCTGCTTCTCGGGCTTGAAGACACGCTGGACAATATTCTCTGGTACGGCGAACGTGTTCTCTACGATGGTTCTTTACCGACTGTGGAAGAAATCCAGCGGGAGATTGAGAAGGTGACGGCTCGGGATATCCAATTGCTTGTGAAGCAGATTTTTCGGGATCAGTACATCCACCTGTCGCTCATTGGCCCGCTGAATGGGCGATACGAACGAAAGATCCGAGCGGAGACCGCGTTGTGAATGATCGGATCCATGGATCCGATCCTATTTTCGACACGGGCGGAAACAGCCTTGTGACGAGCGATCCAAGACGATTGATTGCGCCGAGCATTCTGTCTGCGAATTTCAGCCGGCTCGCCGAAGAGATCGCAGAAGTAGAAGGGGCGGGTTGTGACTGGGTTCATGTCGATGTGATGGACGGTCATTTTGTTCCAAATTTGACGATCGGTCCGCCCGTCATTCGCCAAATCCGCAAGGTGACAAAACTTCCCTTTGACGTTCATTTGATGATCGACGAACCGATTGAGACCGTTCAGGCGTACCGCGACGCCGGAGCTGATTGGCTCACGGTTCATGTGGAGGCCTGCCGCGATGTCCCTGAAACGCTCGATCGCATCCGAAAAATAGGAGCCAACGTGGGCCTTTCGCTTCGGCCAAAAACACCTGTGACGGCGCTCGAGCCTTACTTGAATGCTCTGGATTTGGTCTTAGTGATGACGGTAGAACCAGGATTCGGTGGGCAAGGTTTCATGCCTGACATGCTGGACAAAATCGGGTGGTTGCGCAGCAGATTTTCCAAATTGATTTCTGTAGATGGCGGCATCAACCTTGAAACCGCTCGATTGGCTGCTCGTAAGGGTTCCAATGTTTTTGTCGCCGGGTCCGCTATTTTTAATCAATCCGACCGGAAATCGTTTATTGCCGAGTTGCGCAAGTCCATTTCTTAAATTATCTGGATGGCATCAACGCATCTTCGAAATTTTTCCATCATCGCCCATGTCGACCATGGGAAATCGACACTTGCGGATCGGTTCCTTTTGGAGACGAAGGCAATTGCGCCGCGGGAATTTCACGATCAGTTTTTGGACGACATGGAACTGGAGCGCGAGCGTGGAATTACGATTAAAGCGCGCGCGGTTCGGGTTCGCTACCGAAGTTACGATCTTAATCTGATTGACACGCCCGGCCACATTGATTTTACGTATGAAGTTTCCAAAAGCCTCGCCGCATGTGAAGGTGTCTTGCTGCTCGTTGATTCCGCGCAAGGGGTGGAGGCACAGACCGTGACGAACCTGTACCTCGCGCGGCGTCGGAACCTGGTCATCATTCCCGTCATTACAAAGACCGATTTGGCGAATGCAGATGTGCCTCGCGTACGTCGCGAGATTGCCGAAATACTTCAAATTGACGAACAGGAGATCTTAACGACGAGCGCAAAACAAGGCAAAGGCATTACGGAAGTCTTAGACGCGATCATCGAACGTATTCCACACCCGAAAGGAAGTCGAGAAACACGACTCAAAGCGCTTGTGTTTGATTCTCGTTACGACTCATACAAAGGGGTCGTGGTCTACATTCGTTTAATGGATGGCGTTGTGCACGTCGGCGACCACATCCGGTTGGTGCAAACTCATTACGAATCAGAAGTCATAGGCCTAGGCTACTTTACACCATACGAACATCCCGTAGCCGAGTTAAACGCGGGCGAAGTCGGCTACGTTATTGCGAACATCAAGGCAGTCGAGCAGGTTCATATTGGGGATACGGTGACGCATACGGATGCTCCCTGCGACCAGCCCCTTCCCGGCTACGAAGAAGTGAAGCCGATGGTCTTTTGCGGTTTGTACCCAGTGAACGCCCGGGATTACACGGCTTTGCGGGAAGCGCTCGCCAAATTGAGGTTAAACGACGCCTCCTTTGTTTACGAGTCAGAGACCTCGGTCTCTCTCGGTTTCGGGTTTCGCACGGGGTTTCTCGGACTTCTGCACATGGACATTATTCGGGAGCGCTTGGAACGAGAATTTGACTTGGCGTTGCTCGTGACGGCACCCAATGTCGTCTACCGAATCGTGAAACCCAATGGTGAGGACCTGCTCCTCGAGAATCCGAGTAAGTTGCCACCACCGAATCAAATCCGATCCTTCGAAGAGCCTTTTATTCAAAGCCGCTTGCTTGTTCCCGCCTCTGCTCTAGGCGCGATCATGAAATTGTGTCAGGAGCGACGCGGTGTGTACAAGAGTACCGAGTACCTTGATCCGAGCCGTGTCATGCTCACCTATGAGTTGCCGTTTGCTGAGATCGTGATTGATTTCTACGACAAGGTCAAATCATTAACAAGCGGATACGGCTCTTTAAATTACGATTTCGCGGGGTACCGGCCCTCTCAGCTCGTGCGGCTCGACATTTTAATTAACGGGACACCGGTCGATGCTTTGTCCACGATTACGGTTCGCGAGAAAGCATATTCACGCGGGAAGGTGCTCGTGGGAAAATTAAAAGACGTAATTCCGCGGCAGCTTTTTGAGGTGGTGATTCAGGCAGCGATTGGGGCGAAGGTGATTGCGCGGGACTCGCTACGGCCTCTCGGAAAAAATGTGACGGGTAAGTGTTACGGCGGTGACATTACCCGCAAACGGAAACTGTGGGAAAAGCAAAAGGCAGGAAAGAAGCGGATGAAAAAAATCGGTAAAGTTGAGATTCCACAGGAAGCATTTATTTCCATCCTACAGGTGGACTAATCCCCCCACCACTTTTTTCGTGTACCGCTACGTGGTACGTCAAAAAGTGGGGGAGGGGAGTGAGATGGTTTTCTTGCATGGACGTTACGATTTCGCAAAAAGTGGTGAGGGACTAATGCAAGGGTGGATTGGCGGAATTTTAATTGGGATCGTTTTGCTTATTTTGATGCGGCGGTCTCTTGCGTATCAGTGGCAGTTGCTGCGTTCCGATCGCCGTGCGTGGCTCAAATGGTGGTGGCGAGAGTGGGGTGAACCACTCGTAGTAGCTGCAGTGATTGCGTTGGTGATTCGGACATTCGCCCTGGGGCCCTACAAGATTCCGACCGGTTCTATGAAGCCTACGCTTTTGGAGGGCGATCGCATTTTTGTGGACAAGGTGACTTATCGTTTCCGGGGGCCTGTGCGGGGTGACATCATCGTATTTAAATATCCCGATGATCCTAAGAAAGACTTTGTCAAGCGCTTGATTGCGTTTGGTGGAGAGGACGTAATGATTCGAGACGGCGAGGTTTACGTCAATGGAGAAAAGCTCCAAAACCTTGTGGGTAAGCAGACTCCTTACTACGACAACCGAAGCGACTGGCTGTATGGGAGAGAAGGCCAGGTGGTTCATGTACCTGAGGATTCTTTTTTTGTTTTGGGGGACAACAGTCGACAGTCGAGCGACAGCCGGAGATGGGGTTTTGTCCCAAAGACCTATCTCGTTGGACGTGCCTTTTTCATTTGGTGGCCTTTGGAGCGTATGGGTCTATTGCACTAAAGAAAAAGATTCAATTTCGTATGATTTTTGTCGTTAATAAACACGAAAAGTAATTTTCTAAACCATGGTACAGGGAGAATTATTTCGAGACGAGAACATTGCTACCTTGCCTAACGAGGCAAAGCAATCCTTCCTGTCGCGCTTGCAGCTGACCTTTAGCGCTGACAAGATCCTGCTCGGCACGATTGCCTTGATGGTTTTATTCCTCTTAACCTACTCCCTCGGGGTGGAGCGAGGAAAACGGGTCATGGAAGGACGTTTTGCGTCACTCCTTCCCATGCACGGTGAAACCTTGAGTCCGATGGAGCCGAGGCTGCCACAGTCTGAAACGACAGCCTCTGCGATTGGCAGAGATGAACTCATCTTGGTGGTCGACGAGACTGAAGCGGAAGAGACCGAGGTGGAAAGACCGGCTGAGCTTTCGGTCAGCGGGGTACCTGAAATTGAGACGCAAGCGAGCGCCTTTCCACTTGCAGATCCGAACCGGAAATCTGAATTTACCGTCCAACTGGTCACCTACGTCGGTCAGGCCGATGCAGTCCAAGAAGTAGATCGATTGCGCTCACAAGGTCACGAAAGTTTTGTGATTCCAAGCGGTCGTTATTTTCAGGTTTGTGCTAACTATTTTGCGAGTCGCTCGCAAGCAAAGTCCGACTTAACGGGTTTTCAGGGTAGCGGTCGTTATCCGGACGCTTACGTTCGTCCTGTTGTTCGTTAATTTCGGCTAGCCTGCTCACACCTTCTTTACCCCGCACCACGCATTTACAGGTGTGGCTTGGGGAAGAGCTTTTCGAGAAAACCGTTCTCATTCATCCCCCACCATTTGGTTTCATGAGTATGAATGGTGGGGGATCATTCCCCTTCTTCAGAGGCAAGGCTTTCTGTGGTGCGGGGTTTACGACGTTTCTTCTTCCTTCTCGGCGGAGAAGGAACTCTGCGAAGCTCGAATCCCCATGCTAGTTTTTCGTAGAAAATTCTCCATCGTTTGATACAATGGTGCTTGCTTCAAGGAGATGATGGTGAGCCAACATTCAAGCTTAAAAAGCGCTTCTGTCGGTTCGAAACACCGTAACGTCCTCAAACGCTACGAACGGATCCGCATTCTTCAAAGACAGGAAAAGTGGGGAGACCGAAAGACCATTTACGATCTGCCGAAATTGAAGATGATCAAGCTCAAAATGAAAAAGTCGAAAGGCCCTAAAGAGGAAGCGCCTGAAGCAGCGCCTCAAGCAGGTACTGGGGAAGAAGCTGGAAAAACTGCGCAGAAGCCGAAATCCGAGAAGCCAAAAGCTTAAGGGAGTCGTTCTGGGGCAGCAAGACAGGGAAGATGAGCGAAATAGAGATCAGGAAGTACCAGCGGAATGATGCGAAAGGTGTGAAAGCTCTTATTGACGGGGTACTCGCAAACGAATTTCCTCGAGAAGCAGAAGCCTTCCCCACAGATGATTTAGATGACATTGCTTCTTCATATGGAAAAGTGGGCGAAGGATTCTTTGTTGCCACACGGGATGGGAAGATTTTGGGAACCATTGCTGTGAAGCAGGAAGACGCACGTACCGCATTTCTCAGACGTCTCTACGTGGATTCGGCATCCCGAGGCCAGCGCTTGGGAGGCCGACTGGTAGATCGGGCCATCCAGTTTTGCCGTGAAGCAGGTTACCACGAGGTGATCATTAAGACGACTTCCTCGATGCAGAACGCGGTTCGGCTTTGCGAAAGGAAGGGATTTGTTCACAAGGCGCGGCTCACGATTGGGCCAATAGAACTCTTGAAATTGGCGCTTTTTTTAAAGCCTGAGGTTTTGAACAGGAACTAATGCGGTGACAGGGCACGGAATGTGAAATTCATATTGAAAACGCCGGTAAAAAGAGATCTGCACGTTTTAAATGAGCGAGAAATTCAAGAGCGGCTGTACGGGAGTTTTCGTACAGGGCGCGGTTCTGCTCCTGGGGGAACAATCGAAGGGGAAGGCGAGATGCCGAAGCTGCGGTTTTCGCCGCCAGGGGAAGCAAATCATTGGGCAAAGCGATTTCAGGCGCTTTACGCTCGTGTGCGAAATTCTGTGACGAATTCATCAAAATTGATTCCGCTTCGATCCGCTGGTATGGCGGCAGGAGTGGTTCTTTCCGGTGCGATTTTGTTTCTTGCTGTTTCACGTTGGTTTCCTTCCGATCGTTCTGGTCGCCAGGAACCAGGGATGGCAACGGGCGCAGCGCTTGTTTCGTCAGAACGCTCAGCCGAGCCCAGAGAAACAGGGGTGGGCTTAGAAAGTGCCGATACGACTTTGCCGACTGCTGTAAAAGTCAACTTCTCGCCACCGGATGAAACAGAAAAGCTCGCCGACGGCATGAACAAGGTTTACGCTGTTCAGGTTTGTACCTACCAACGTGAAAGTGACGCCGTTCGTTTGACGAAGCAGCTTCAAGAAATGAACTTTAAGCCTTTTTACCGTCGCATGGTTTCCCGCCAATTTCGCACCTCCTATTACGTCGTGTTCTTAGGGCAAGATCCGACTTATGCTGGTGCTCAGTCGCTCTTGAGGAAGTTTCAAAGGACAGATCTATTTACGGATTTTTCCGATTCCTTTATTCAATCACTCTAGTTAAAAAGAAGGGCGCAAAGTAAATCTATGGGCTGGTCAGGATTCGATCAGCGAAGCTTTCCACGCGTTCAGGCGAAGTGCGATATTCGGATTTTGCAAAGCGCCGGCGGTATCATTAGGACCAAGACGGAAAATCTCGGAGCCGGCGGGGTGCGCGTGATTCTTGAACAGGAGCTCGAAAAGCTTTCGCGAGTCCATCTTCGCGTGACGCTTCCTGGATCATCTACGTCCTTTCATTGTGACGGTAGGATCGTCTGGACCGTACGAAGCACGGAACCCCGTTTGCATCAGGTAGCGTACGACACAGGGATTGAATTCTTAAACTTAAGGCCCGAAGACAAAGACGCGATTTTGACGTTCACGGAAAATCAAACCCATTAGCGGTTGCTCGCACATACGGGTACGGGTTCATCTGGTTCCATGGCAAACGGTTTTTCCTTTGACATCGTTTCTAAAGTTGATTTGCAGGAAGTGGACAATGCGGTAAATCAATCGATGAAGGAGGTTCAGACGCGTTTTGATTTTAAAGGGGGCAAAAGCGAATTGAAATTTAATCGCGACGAGCAAATGATTACGTTTTTAGCAGACAACGATTTGCGATTGAAGAGCTTAACAGATGTATTGCACGGTAAATTGGCAAGGCGCGGTGTTTCAATCAAATCACTCGAGATGAGCCCTGTCGAGAAGGCGCTTGACGGGATGATCCGTCAAACAGCTAAAGTGGTCCAAGGAATTCCTCAAGAGCGTGCAAAGGAAATTGTTAAGAAAATCAAAGATCTTCATCTCAAAGTACAGACTGCGATTCAAGGAGACCAGATTCGTGTCTCTGGGCGGAGTAAGGACGATCTCCAATCTGTGATCACGATGCTTCGCTCAGGTAATTTAACGTCGCCATTGCAGTTTGTGAACTACCGTTAGGAATGGACAGTGATGGGGGCACCCTTTGGCAATCTTTGGGGCAACTTGACAAATCTCGCGAAGCTTGCGAAAGACGAACATTTTCGTACATTCTTAGAGACTGCGAAAGTTCGAGAACTGATGAAGGATCCCGAGTTCAAACGGGCTGTTGAGGAAAAAAACGTCTTTAAGTTAATGTGCCATCAGGGATTTACTGAGTTAATGAAAGATCCCCAGATCCGTACGGCCTTGGAAGGGATTGGTAAACAGTTGAAAAAATCTGAGTAATTTTGGCCCGTGTGCTTGCAATCTGCGAACCATGTGCTATACTTACTTTATAGGTAAAGGAAGTACATCTAACATTAATGGTTTGAACGACTTAGGTGATATCGACTTGTTTTTTTGATATCCAGACTCGCGGTCATTCCGATGTCTTAGACGTTACAGACAAAGTGACGGATGACCTCCGGAAGAGCTCGATCCGGGAGGGTTTGGCGACCGTCTTTGTCTCGGGTTCTACCGCCGGAATTACAACAATCGAATACGAGCCCGGCCTCGTAAAAGACATACGAGCTTGCTTTGAGCGGCTGATTCCCCAAGGAGCGCGTTACGAGCACGAAAAAGCATGGCGCGATGGAAACGGCCATTCACATGTGCGTTCCGCACTGTTAAAAACATCGCTGACGGTGCCATTTGTGGACAGAAAACTGCTTCTCGGTACGTGGCAGCAAATCGTTCTTATTGATTTTGATAACCGGCCTAGGAAGAGACGTGTGGTGACACAGTTTGTTGGAGAATGATCGGAATGAAAGAGGGTAACAAAATGGGAAAAGAAAGGCGTCGATTTAAACGTTTCAATGCGTACATGAACGTTAATTTTCGTTCTCAGGAGTCTAAAACACGAGAAGGCTCTGGACTAACGAAGGATCTCTCTCGTGAGGGAATCAAAGTCAACACGACCGAGTCGCTTGAATCAGGAGATCTTCTGGAACTTGAAATTCATCTTCCTGACGACGCACAGCCGGTTCGGACGACTGGAAAAGTGATTTGGAGCCGACCGTGCCACAGCCACGACGAGGGCGTCGACCACGGTGTGGCATTTATGATGATCGATCCCGTGGACAAGTTTCGAGTTCTTGATTACGCTTATAATTACTGGCTCGAAACGAAAGTCAACGATTTTTCAGATCCGGAACAAATTACCGATCTTACGTAAGCTCACCATCTTCTTTCGCCTTATGACTCGAACAGCCATTGTTTCTCGGGCGCCCTTGTGTGTGGGCACCCAATGGACATCATCTTGAGTCATGCCCCTACCGTACGTCCTCGCCATTGATCAGGGCACCACCGGAAGCAGAGCGATCCTTTACTCGAATCACGGGACAATAAAAGGTTCTGCGTACAAGGAATTCAGGCAATATTACCCTCAACCTGGGTGGGTGGAACACGATGCAGCGGAAATTGTGGCATCGATCAAACACGTGATTGCCGAGGCGCTTCGAAAGGCAAATATTTCTGCGAAAGCGATCGGAGCGATTGGCATTACAAATCAACGCGAAACGATTGTTTTATGGGATCGCAAATCAGGTACGCCCCTCGGCCGTGCCGTCGTTTGGCAAGACCGTCGAACGGAAGCCTTATGTCACGCGCTCCGAAAAGAAGGTTATGAAGACAGCGTTCGACAAAAGACAGGGCTTTTCTTTGATCCTTACTTTTCAGGAACGAAGCTCAGGTGGTCTTTTGACCACGAGCCGGGAATGAAACGTAAGGCACGATCAGGTGCCTTGTGTGTTGGAACCGTGGACAGCTGGTTGCTGGCGAATTTGACCGGCCAATCGGTCCATGCCACCGACTACACGAACGCTTCGAGAACGCTCCTCTTTGATATTAGGCGAAAAAAGTGGGACACAGATCTCTTGCGAATTTTTCATGTGCCGAAATCTGTCCTTCCAGTGGCGTTGCCATCGAACAGCCGGTTCGGTGTGACCAAAAACTTTGCGCCGCTTCCGAACGGAATTCCGATTCATTCCCTTCTTGGTGACCAGCAAGCAGCGCTTTATGGCCAATCCTGTTACGCTCCAGGGACAAGCAAAACCACATACGGTACGGGTTGTTTTCTTTTGGTCAACTTGGGCACACGCCTCGTGCATTCAAAATCGGGCTTGGTAACAACCATTGCCTGTGACCACAAGGGTGATCCGGTGTATGCCCTGGAAGCCTCGATTTTTATCGGCGGTGCTGCGATCCAATGGCTTCGAGACGGTTTAAAGTTAATCAAGCGGGCACGTGAGACGGAAGCAATCGCTCGTCGCACGCGAGATTCAGGAGGTGTTGTTGTCGTTCCTGCCTTTACAGGTTTGGGTGCACCGTACTGGCGGCCGGATGTTCGCGGTGCTATTTTTGGGATTACCCGAGGTACTACGCGCGAGATGGTGATTAAAGCAACGCTCGATTCGATTGCTTTTCAGGTTCGAGAAGTCTTTGACCTGATGTGTCAGGAAGGTGGAATTGGGATCCAAGAGTTGAAGGTTGACGGAGGCGCGACGCGAAATGCATATCTGATGCAACTGCAATCGAATTTGCTTGCGATTCCCATTTTGCGAGCCCGTGTTGGCGAACTAACAGCTTGGGGTGTTGGAAGACTTGCAGGGCTAGCTTCCGGTGTGTTCAAGCGCATGTCGATTTTGGACCGAAAGGTACGCTACGAACGATTCACGCCGAAAATGAGTGTGCCACAACGTTCGGAACGTATTCGTCAGTGGCAATGTGCCATTCGTCAGTTAACTGCTTAATTGAGCGACGTCATCTTTTCCAGACATTCCCCAACTATCATTGATCTTTGAAAGTTTGGCAAAGCAGGTAAAGAGAGAAAAGAGAAAGTAAGCGTATGAGAGTCATGGAAAT
>MHFT01000106.1 GCA_001804315.1 Omnitrophica bacterium RIFCSPLOWO2_12_FULL_50_11 | reverse complement strand
GCCTCGTAGATAAGGGCCTTATAATAAACGTCTGCAGGAAACTCCTTTGCCAGTTTGGCGTTGAGATAAGGGATACCTTCGGAATTAAGAAATTGATAACCCGATATCTGCTCAATCAATTCCATTTGACCCCACGTAATCCCCCGAAATCTCACTTGACGGTTCTCGTCCTTCAAAAGGTGAGGGCTGAAGCCTGCCTCTCGAAAGGCCTCTTCGATCTTCTCTCTTCCCAAAAACTCGGGTAAGAAAGAAATCACGACACGCTCTGGATGAAGGTAGCGTTTGGCCGGTCCGAGAAATTCCCTGACGACACCGAGCCCGTCGCTATGCTCTTCTCCTTCTCGAATCACATAATCAAAATTGGCCTTGTCCCTAGCGCTCAAAGTACCTTTTAATTGCTCCGCCGAAGCGGGCATAATCGGCGGGTTAAACAAGATCACCTGGGCTTGATGCCGCTCTTGCAGAAACTGTTCTAAGACAGGATCGCCCCTCGAATCCTCGAACCCCTCAAAAAGATTACTTTGAATGACTGTAGCGTAATCCTGCAATCCATATTGGAAGATCAAATTATCCCATGCTGTTTTAAGCGCGGCAGATTCGCTCTCTGCCGCAATGAATCTAAAATTTTTACGGTAACTCTTACTATAAGCAGCCCCAAGTGATGCCAATGCGCCCGAACCTGTTCCCATATCAATAATCCAAGAACCGGGACTCAAATCAGGCAGGACATCATCTACTAAGACATCCGCCATTAATTCTGTCGCCGGATCGGGCAAATGAACCTCTTTATATGGAAATGTAAGGTTTGTACTGAGCCCCCTCGCTTTAAAACTGCTCTTAGGTACTCGCCCAAACACGAGCTCGATCGCTTCCCGGGCCTTTTCACTCGTCATGCGGTGTTCATCAAACGGCTCATCAAACCGGGTATGCCGATACGCGTGGGGCTTTGTTTCAACAAGAGCCTGAGCAAGAATATTGCGGCTTAAACCAATCGATTCTGGAGTGAAGCGAAGATTGAGTTTTTTGGCAAGTTCGATGAGTTCGTCCAGAGACTCTCGATGCTGTCCTTGCAGCTGGGCCATGAGCAGCGTTGCAATAAAGATGAGCTCGCCCTGGAGGAACTGCGTCTTTTGATCCAGATGGTAGTGATGGAGAAGTTTTTCGACCGAAGCTGCAAGGAGATGTTCACTGCCGGAGGTAGGACGTTCTGAGCCGGTCATCACCATATTGAAAACATACGGTTTCAGAATGTCGATCAAGGTACGAATGCCTTCCGTCGATCGAGGAGAAATTGAGGCAAGAGTTTCAGCGTTTTCTTTGACTTGAGTTAAGGCCGCTTCAGCAACATTCCAAGCTGGTTGATTAGGAGGATCGCGGCCCGCACTGACCGAAAGATACCAGTCCGTCAATGCGGTGGAAACGGCAAGGAGATTTCCCAGCAGCGCTCGAATTCCCTCTGTGTCTTTTTCAAGAAGTCCTAAGTCAAAAATGACTTTCTTTGGGGAACCTACTGTGATCGTCTTAACTTTGAATCCGTGTTCATCATCATCCCGGTACCGAAGCCTATATCCTAATGGTGCTATGGTGGACAGACTCGTGGGGATTGCAATCACATCGAGCTCTGATTCCCTCCCGATCCCTTTAGCCCAATCCATCACGGCTCCACCCCCGACAGCTACGAGCACAGTAGGCTTATGTGCTTCAACCTGCCGAAGTAGCGGTTCCCAGCCTCTTCTAAAGACGCCCGTCGGCACAAACAATTTTCGCCAACCATCGAGAAGATTTTTGCATCCATCGCAATACTCCTCTAAATCCTTGATGGTCTTCGGGGTGCTGAGCACGAGAGGCACCTCTTCA
Organism: Omnitrophica bacterium RIFCSPLOWO2_12_FULL_50_11; assembly: GCA_001804315.1. Classification (GTDB taxonomy): domain Bacteria; phylum Omnitrophota; class Omnitrophia; order Omnitrophales; family Danuiimicrobiaceae; genus 2-12-FULL-50-11-A. The sequence continues at coordinate 12,344 of MHFT01000106.1, read as the reverse complement.
TTATCTTCGATCTTCTTCAACTCCTTAAGAACCGCACCCTTTTTCGCCTCGATCTCCTCTGGGAAGAGTCGTCGAATTAAGTTGGTCTTCTCAAGTTCATGAGATCTTTGAAGTTCTGGATCGTCGAGAATTTCTTCAATATTCTGTCCTCCATCCCAAACAAAAACCGTTTCCAGCGGAATTTCGGCTTCTTCGAGGAGCCGCAAGATTCTACGTCCTGCTTTTCCTGAAAAGTCAGGATAAGGAGGCGGGCCATCGTTAACTTTTGCGAGTTGAGCGGCTTTAATCGGCTGTTTCACGCGGTCAAATTCAACCTCTTTAGAACGCACGTCGCTTAGAAATACGTCTCTGACCTGAGGATCATCCAGCCGCTCCACATAATTAAAAGCAAGAAGTCCACTGTAAGGCTCCAAACGCTGCGTATCTCCCGTAAGCTCGCGATATTCTTCATAAGTGCTCCGCGCATTCTGGGCTACACGATCTGGAAACAGTTCCGGTACTTCGACGCTGGGGTCAGGCACAGGAGCAGGGTTTTGGGAGACATAATTCGCCGAGAAGCTCCTCTTGTTGTCCCGCAGATCCTGTTCGGTCAATGTCACGATTACTTGGTTCGGCAGGCCGTTAATTTCCGTCCGGTCCCACACGCCTCGGTACATAAAAAGTTTAAAATCGCGCCAGTAATCATCGGGTAAGATTTTCTTTTCCCTGAGTTCCTCCATGAGTTCCATCAACGCCACCTTCACGCTCATCTCGGTAATTGAATGCGCCCCGTGGTCCATAAAACCTTCTCCATTCACAATGAGCATCTTCGGCCGATGGGCCCTTATGATCTCCTTAATCCTCTCGATGTCATCTATCTCTGCAGTCCCTTTTTTCTCGATTCCGTACCAGGTCGATTCAAAGGGATAAAAGATATTCCTGTAGGGGACACCGCGGCTCATCAATTCCGTTTGCTCCTCCGTAAACCGCAGCGCAACTTTAATGTCATACACAAGCTTCAAGAGAGAACTTCCCCATTCCGGTTTAAGCTCGTCATACAAGCGAAGGACTTCGTAGACCGCCTTAACTTGCTTTTGGTTACGCAAAATCCCATGGAGACTGGACCGGCGATTGATACGTAAAAAAAGAATTCTCGCCCGCAATTCCTGCTCGTCAGATCCCAGGAGCGGCCAAACATTGTAATTCGCGGGGTCCGTCGGCGGTTGCTTAGTCCTTAAGACCGCAACGAGCCTTTTGAGATACGCTTCCTCGTTTTTACGAAACTCAATTTCATCTGAACTTTCTTTTGCTAGTTGCGCCATATCTTGATCCGAGAACTCGGACATCCTCCGCAGGACATCCAACATGTAAGAGTTTTCCACCGCTGTGTATCCGGAGGCCGTGTAATAGGAAAAAAGCTGCTGGCCTTGATACCGTCCTTGCGGAAGCGTCCACTTATCCACCAAAAACTGTGCAGCCAAGGTAATGTCATCCAGATGGGGTCCGATATGGACAATCGTATCTTCCGGTCTTAGATCGAGCCTCTGCGCAACCTCTTCAGATTTCACGAGATTCGATTCAATTCCCAAAGCAACTCGATCCCGCATGCTCGTCCAACCCTCCACGGCTGTGAGCGTCGCCACATTTTTTTTCCTTCGGATCACTAAGGGTCCATCTGCGTCATTTGACGTAACACTCAAAAAATCCTCCTCCGTAAGTTCGTGAATCTGTTTCTTTGTGTCTTTGGAAGTTTGAACAAAGACTTTGGCCTTGAGTTCCTCCGTCCACTCCTCTTCGGAAAACTCCCTAAAATCCCACGGATGGGTATTTAACCTCAAGCTGCTCGCCGAACTGGGTTCGAGAATCACAACACTCCCTTTAGCGCCATCTTGGAGAACCGTTGCCGGATACTGGGGATCCTTTTCAGATTCAATCATATGGCGGGCCGACTCCCGTTTCTCTTTTCCTGTAATGATCATGACGTAGATGGCGTCAGGATTTGAAACAAGTTCTTTGGGGCCAAGTGTCACTGCGGCAAATTTACCTTTTCCTTCCGCAGTCTTCCATGCCGCCATGCCACCATTGTCCATCATGTTGCCGGCTGCGGCGTGATAACTCAAAAGGCGCAGATAAACCCCTTGATCAAAATCCGTCCCTGATTCGTTAAAGGCAATATGGCCTTCTCCCTCATAGTCGCTACCCACACTGAAGACCGCAATGTCAGGCCCTCCCAACCTCAAAATCTTCCGCGAGGCTGTTTGTACATAACGATTCATCGCATCGAGATAGTCATATTGAGCGTGACCGGCATCAAGGGTCCCGTCAAGGAATCTATCGAGTTGAATCCCCTCGTCAGAAATTGACCGACGGACCCTTTGAAATTCTTCTTCACTCAACCGGTTGATACGCGAGTCTAAAATGCTCTCGCCTTCTTCTACGTTTCGAACATCCCCATAAAAGAAAAGACGCTTCTCAGGCAAAATACCTAACTTATCGAACATATGATCCAGCTCATTGGGATAGGAATAATAATCGGTGCGCTTCTGTGGAAAAATTGTGTCCAAGTGAGAGGCAAAGACCCGCGTCATGTCAGGTTTTCGTTCCAGGTCAACGCCATTGGCTTCTAGAAATCGCCGCGTCTCTTCATTTAACCTATCCCATTCACTCAGATAGCGAGCCATTGTGGTGAGGCCCATCCATTGTGTCTTCCCGGTTGCAAAAAGAATGACGACGTCTCGTTTCTTCTCGCCGCGCTCATCGAATTCCTTCTGCTTTTGCCGAATCCCTCTGACAATCGCCGCCGCCTGAAGTTCGGCGGTATGCGCAATATCCTTGCCGATGTGAACCGTTGTATTCTTGGCTTTGCTCAACTCCCTTTCATACAGTTCGATTCCTTCGGGCCGACCCGTTAACACACGATCGTCCGCCTGTGTCCCCGCCCGCACTTCGGAGCGGCGGGATACGGCTTGGGCAATCGTTTGGGCCAATAGGGTTCGATCATCCGGTCGCACGCTTACTTTCAAATCTCCAAAAAAGATGAATTCCTTCCTACCACGAACATCTAGTTTCGCGCGAACGCCATAAAACCTTTCCAATCGATCGGTAAGTTCATTAATGAGACGCCTCGACCATACGCCGGCACCAATGAGCGTGATGTTGCTCAGAACAGTGCCATTCTCAAATGCTCGGTAGATATCGATGTAAATTCTCGTCGGAGTGCTATAAATGCTAACCGTTACGTGTCCATGCGTCGCTTGAACGCGATCCTGATCACCGTGACGCAACTCGGAGCGGCGGTGTTTGACTTGACGGGCCAGCTCAAGCAACATGTCACCTGCCTTCTCAAAAGTCAGCCTTGAATACAACGTCTGCTCACCAAACTGCGCTCGCTCAATTCCCAAAAGCTTTAACAAAGCTTCTGCGGGAAGGTGATCTTGGGTAAACGTTTGCCGCAATAAATGAATAAAATCAGCCACGTCAAAGAGGAAAGGATCTTCATAAGTAAGTTCCTGCTCTTTGGATAACGCGGATAATGCGGCAACGACTTCCTCAAAGCTCGAGTTCCATTTCACCTGCTCAAATTCAAGCCCCAAGATTTCAAGCAAAACTTCCATCTCTGTTTGGCTGCTTTCGCTAGGCAGAGTGGAGATCGGAAATGGAGGTTCATCCAAATCGGCGTACCGCTCAAAAAATTCTCTTTCGACAACCCGCCCTCGAGACTCTAAAGCTTGAAACGCCAGCGCTCGGAAGGAAGGGGCTTCTTTCTCATCTTCGACGATTGCTCTCAGTCTGCGGATTGATTCGTCGCCTACGCTAACTCCTGGAACCCCGAAGAAGACAAGTGCAATCTCGCGACGTTTTGAATCATCTGACTCAAGAGCACGCTCAAAAAATCGAACACGAGGTTCCTGCATCGGAAACCCAAGTATAGAAGAAACCAAATTGATGTGTCCAAAGATCATTGCAAGATCGCTAGCGTCTTCGAGGTCGGAATGACTCCAAATGAAATTGAAAATGCGGTCCATAAAGTTACCTTTAATAAGATGTTGTCTAAATAAGTTCAGATCTGGCAAACGAAGACCACCAAGCCAATCCGCAGCCTCGTTCCTTTTGACTCTATTCTCAACTCCGGGTGTGACCAAGTCATTCAACCGCTCTGCAACCGGTTGCGTTCCGAAAAATGACTGCAACAAACCAGCAAAAGCTGTCAATGACCTCTCTCCCTCTTCCATCTTTTGATGCAGTCTCTGCACGAGACGGAAAAAATGACCCCATACATCGCTTGTTGTATTGTCGGGGAAACTTTCGATGATGTCGGCGCCTTCTAGGATTTTGATGACCTGATCCAGTGAGGCTAATGGAATCTCGTCAGCATCGAGCAATTTCTCAATTAGGCTCACCAAATGAAGAATTTCGGCTTCGCTAAATGAATCGAAATTGGCACGAAAGAGATGTAGATTTTCAGGCTGAACTTGAAAACGAATCTCATCTTTTGTTGGAAATGGCTCGTCCATCCTCGCTTCAGAGCGGCGTGGTAACGCTGGAAGCACGGCTGGAGAAGCAGGAAGGGAGGGAAAGAAGCTTCCTCTCGGTTTTCCTTCACGTTTCTCGCTTCTCGGTTTGGACTTCTGTGCCGGTTTCTCATCCCGCCTCCCGCTTCTCGCCTCTGGCTTTGGAAAGACCAACTTGTAGGAGTCGCCGTCGGCAAGCTGAATACCTCCAAATAGGTCAGCATTACGGTTGAAGATGCGTGTGAGTTCGCCTCGGATTTGATTTTTTGTCCAACCGTTTCGTTCCAGCCACGGTACGCCGCCACCGAAGATTCCGCTTAAATATAAATTCCGCTGTTCCGTGGGCGGGCGCTCATTCAAATACCATTTGACGAGTGCATTGCCTTTTGCAAGCAGATGATCAATCGACACGTTCTCACCCATCATTGCTTTTTCGTAGAGCGCCTCGTTTTCAAATCGGCTCATTTTTGGACTCACGACAAGGTGAGGGATCTCTCTTTCGTGCATGAGCTCGGTCAGCCCATCGCTATGGAAACCGCCGCTTACGAGCGCAACGGCTGAAACTTTTCCATCTCCTTTGATGAGATCCAGCGTATTTTCAAGTAGCTTTTCATCCCGAGCGCGTGAAATCGCGTAGAACTTTTCCGCATCGCGAATCGCTTCAGGCAAGAACGAGGGTCCGTCACTCTGAGGTCCCCTTTGGATGTCATCCTGAGGCCCGAAGGGCCGAAGGATCCAATCCCGAGATCGGGATCCTTCGCGGAGCCTACGGCTCCGCTCAGGATGACGACCTAGACGATGTACTGATTGCTTCTTTCGCTCTTCATACAATTCGAAATCTTGGCGCGTTAACTTCAGGCTGAGAAGTTTTTCGATGAGCTGGAAGTCTTTTGAAATTTGAAGCAGCTGCTTTTCCGCTTTGCTCTTCACGAGCTTTCGTTCGAGCGCTGCTTCTAAACGATCGATCTCTTCGAATAACTTGGAAGTGTCAATTTCCTCGCGCAGAATCAAAAGCCCTAAAAACTGAATTAATTCTGGGTAATCAACGAGGACGATTTCTCGGTCTTTGGTTTCACGATAAAGGACTTCAACGAAATGACGTAACGTTTTGACCTCTGGGAAATTTCGGTTCGCGGCAACCCACGAATGGAAGGATCGATCTTCGAAAAGAACGTTTAGGCCTTCGATCAAAAACCTACGGGCATTGCCACGCGGCAATTTGGTTTCAAGGATTTCGCTCAAACGATCTCGCTCCGACGCTGCTTGACTCAAATCGACTTTTGATTCCACCTCTTGTGTTTTCATCATGCGAGTGAGATTCGGCCAGTCAAATTGATGGCGCGGATCGGTCAAATCAAGCTCTAAGTACTCTTTTGAAAGCCGGTTTAGGACTATAAAATAACGCGGTAAATCCGCTTGGTCGCGATCCCACTCTCTCCGCCTGATCACAAGCTCCACGAGATCCGGGTTAAACGTCTCGGCCTCCAACTGTTCCAGTTTGCGGCCGTAATCGAAGATAAAGCGCTCAATGGTCTCCTCTTGAGATTTGACCTTTTGGAATAGCTTAAAACTTTCCAAGTAAAGCCCGCGGTCGTCTACACCTTCAATACCAATTCGGGCGCGATTCTCCGTGACCCCGTAGAACTCAGCACCAGTCAGCTCCCCCAGCTCAAGCAAATACTCCGCTGCGGCGTGATTGGCCTCCGGTACACGAAAGAAATCGAAGCGGTGTGTGTCGACCTTGCCAAATGCTCCTTCCACCGCGACCTTGTCGATTTTTTTCGCTCCTGCGAGATGAGCGAGAAGTGCTTGAATGTTCCGTTGAACTTCCGGATGGGCGTGCGCGTCTTGGATGTGGATGATCAACGGAATGGTTCTGACTGTGGTATCAGATATGGCACTGGGTAGATAGCGTTCTTCAACTCGTCCAATCGACTCAGGAATGTCGATTTCAGAAATCAATGAACGAATCGATATTTCGCCCGTTCCGACCGCCGCAATGAAATTCGGCTGCGACCAAACCACGGTATCCCACGTAAAAATCGCCGCCACCCCAACAGCCACTAACTTCACCCATCGAGGAAACTGAATATGGCAAACCTGTGTTCGGTCTCTTTGATTTGGAGTCATCCGTCACGCCTTAACAAGAAGGATGTAAAGGAGATTCTTCCCTTTATTGTTAAACATAAGTTTACCACTTAGGAGATAGTTACTCAAGTAATTTATTAAGCTATTTACTAAAAAATAAAACTAACACGTAAGTACTTATGATGAACAGGTATGCGCAGAGTACGATGGACGAGTAATCCGAGAATAAGGGGTTGCGGCACCCAGCCATCTGGTTTTATGAGAATGAATGGTGGTGGATTATCTCCAACCATTCGGTTATCTGCGAAATAAATGGTGGGGGATTAGAGACGTTTTGCTTTTCGCAGGGCTTGATTTAAAGCGTGGTTGACGAGCTGGTCGGCGCGGCGTATTCGGTCTTCCTCGCGTTTCAGATGCATGTAGGAGATACCGCCTGAAAAGTTTGTTTCTCTTTTCCTTACCTCATCAAAGAGCTTCTGCAAGGTGTAATTTTTGAGCTTATATTCGCCATTTAATTGCCTCACAACCAACTCGCTGTCAAGAAAACATGCGATTTCCGTTGCGCCAAGATCCTTCGCGCGTTTCATTCCAGCTAGTAATGCTTGATATTCGGCCACGTTGTTGGTCGTTTCTCCAATCAATTCGGCATCTTCAAGCAGGATTTCATCTTGCTCATTACAGATTAAAACGCCGACTGCGGCAGGGCCTGGATTCCCTCGCGCACCGCCGTCTGTGTACATCCTGATTTTCATAGCGGCAAGTAGTTTAATGAGAAAAGCGGAAGGCGTAAAGGACAATCTGGCGGATAAAAAGACAAGATAAGTGTCGGAACCTTATGGAGCCCGGCGGGCATAGCTCGCGGTACCTTACTTGTCGGCGGAATCCGCGGAAGCAACTCCTGAATCCGCCATACCGCATGGCAGAAAAAAAGAACCGCCTCTCGATCGCAGAGGCGGTTCTTTTCATTTCTTCTGTGTGTGTTGCCGCGGCTCTCCCAAATTATTTTGCGTGCAGGTACCGCAGGACCATGAGAATTCCTCCAAGCACAAACAGCGCCGTGTATGGCGCTAGTCCTTCGGTAAAGAAGAGCCCGACGATTACACCCAGCAGAATTCCAGTAATCAGGTGCTCGTCAAGTTTCATCTTCCTCACCTCCTTCACAATTCGGCTCGGCCCTTTTACAGGGCCGTTGTTCGGTCTTCCGTCCCCCACCACTTTAAGGGTTGTCGAGAAACATTCCTTAAAGTGGTGGGGGATCGAGCTCCCAGCCTGATACCAGGTGGGCATATTAAGCAATCCTCGGTCACTTAATCAGCTACCGACTCCTTACTCTACTAAAAAGCGTAACACTCTGTCCCAACTTGTCAAATCGATGTCTGGCAAACCCGTGGTAGGTGTAATTCTTAACCTATTGATACTAAATGGGTTATAAGGACTTCCATAGCCAAATTTAAGAAGCCACTTTCTTTTGACTACCTAAGCAGAGCCTCCTATCATCTACGAATTCAACAAGAATCAAACACCCTTCCTCGAACCTGCCGTCTACTATCAAAAAGCATTCTTATCCAATGCTCTTTTCAAAGCCAGTTGATTTTCATAAACCTTTCAACAGTGCGAAAATCCCGATCACCAGTAACAAGATCTGCTTTTCTTAAGGAAGCCAAAGCAGCGGCAAAAGCATCTCCATAAGAAAGTTTCTCGGTAGCTTTCAAGTGGGCGGCGAGACGGGTTAATTCTTTGTCAGCATCGATTACTTCAAGATGCATTTGATTCATCACGTGTTCAACCTCAGTACACGTCTCCTTGTTGTGCCGCGATTCAATGGTATAAAGAACCTCACCCCAATTGATCACCGACATTAAAAAATTCCTACCCTTTTCCGAAGCTTCTTTCAAAAGTTCTCTGACTTTTTCACCGGCAGGCTCACCTTCAAAATAAGCAAGGAGCGCCCAACTGTCCAAAACCTTAGCGCCCTTCAATTTTGCGCTCCTCGTGTTCTCTTTCCTTGCGGCGCGATTCCTCCAACGCCCTCACCAATCCACTGCCCTTCAATATCCCAAAGGTGCGATCATAGAATTCGGGCGTCGCTGGATGAACAATGATATCGCCGTTTTTCTCTTCCAGAAAAACCCTTGTGCCCTGTTTGATTCCAACCTTCCTCCTAAGAGTGGCCGGAATGACAATTTGGCCTTTAAACGTGACCACCGATTTTTCCATCATATTGCTTTTACTCCTTAATAGTATCCCTACAGTACGAAGTATACCATAGCAGCATAGAGGTGTCAATATAGCATATGTAATACATTTGTTTTTAGTATTACTAAAACGCTAATCCTTTTCACCGTCTCTCCTTAGTCCCCCACCACTTTTAATTTTGGTGGTTTGCCATGCTGATGTGACGCCTAATTTGAAAAGTGGCGGGGGATCAGCTTTCTGAAGCTACAAATCGAAACGTGGATTGAGATCCCCTTGTCAAAGTACCAAAGAGATACCTCTATGAAGGTTAAGATGAGAAATTAAGGGCTGGGCGTTGGTTTTTCGGACGAGTGCCGCTCTCTAAATTGACGCTCGAGGTGGTTCACTTCTCTCTGAAGCTCTAGTATTCTACGCTTCAGCTCTCGCACCGGATCTGGCAGATCACCATGCTCAAGCATCCGGTCCTCGTCCGTTAATTCCTTACCTTCGCGGCGGACAATTTCAGCTGGAACACCGACGACGGTACAGTTATCGGGAACAGAATGGACGACCACTGAACCACTGCCGATTTTGACGTTATGACCAATCTTAATACTACCAAGCACTTTAGCGCCTGCGCCGATCACCACATGATCGCCGATCGTGGGATGCCGCTTACCCCTCTCAGCTCCAGTACCGCCAAGCGTCACTCCTTGATAAACCAGTACGTCACGACCAATTTCGGCGGTCTCACCGATGACAACTCCCATACCATGGTCGATAAAAAAACCGGGACCGATCTTCGCCCCCGGATGGATTTCAACGCCGGTAATCCATCGAACGACTTGAGAGATGAAACGCGGGATAAACGGGATCCGCAACGTGGCATGGAGAAAATGGCTGATCCGATGCCATAAGATGGCGTGGAATCCTGAGTAAAGCAGCAGGACTTCGAGAAAACCGATAGGCGTTCGGGCTGCGGGATCACGCTTAAAGACAGCTTTGTAGTCTTCAACGATTGCAAACATGTCACTATCTTAGGGGGCAAGAGTCAGAGGGTCAAGGGGCAAGGTTTGCGGGGGAATGAGGTGTGCACAAGGTCCGCCCCTACACATTAAACCGGAAATAAATAATATCCCCGTCCGAGACGTCGTATTCTTTGCCTTCGACACGGTACAGTCCTTTCTCCTTAACCGCCTGCTGGCTGCCGTATTTTTCCAAGTCTGAGAAACACATCACTTCCGCTCGGATGAAACCGCGCTCAAAATCGGTATGCACCACTCCTGCTGCTTGAGGCGCTTTAGTCCCTTTTTTCACGGTCCAGGCTCGGACCTCGTTCTGATTGACTGTAAGAAAAGTGACAAGCCCGAGCAGTTCATAACTCAGGCGGATCAAGTGGTCCAGACTCGATTCTTTAAGACCAAATTCCTGAAGGTATGCTTTTGCTTCATCGTCGCTCAGCTCCATGACCTCTGCTTCTACTTTGCCGCAAATGACCGCCACTTTCGCTCCATCCGCCTTCGCAATTTCACGAACGCGATCGGCAAGGGGCCCGCCACTCGGCAGATCCATTTCATGCACATTCGCTCCGTACAAAACTGGCTTATCGGTCAGAAACTGAATCTCCTCCAAAATCGCCCGATCCTCTCGAGACCAACTTCGCTTCCGAATCGGCGTAGAATCTTGAAGCAATGCACTCGCTTTTTCGCAGATGCCGAGCGCCGCGCGGGCGGCTTTGTCTCCCGCTTTGGCATTTTTTTCTAACTTCTTTACGCGGTTCTCGAGCGTTTCGAGATCCTTAATGCACAGTTCGGTATTGACGACCTCGATATCCCGCTGCGGGTCCACCTCGCCGGAAACGTGCGCCACGTTTGGATCTTCAAAACAACGCACAATGTGCAGGAGGGCGTCCACCTCGCGGATGCGGCTTAAAAATTGGTTGCCTAAACCCTCACCCTTCGAGGATCCTTTGACAAGTCCTGCAATGTCGACAAATTCAACCGTCGCGGGGGTTGCTTTCGGAGGCCGGTAGATTTCGAATACTTTCTTGACTCGGTGGTCGGGCCCTGGGACAACGCCAACATTCGGTTCGATCGTGCAAAAAGGGTAATTCGCAACTTCAGCCGCCGCTTTCGTCAACGCATTGAATATGGTCGACTTTCCAGCGTTCGGCAGTCCAACAATTCCGATTTTAAGTGCCATTGTCGTTTTGAATCAACAGTGCTGTTGATTGTGCTTAATACATTGCGGAAAAAATCAATTGGTAATACCTCACGATCGCGCTAATGGCATATGCGGATGCAACACCCAATATAAAAGTTAGGACAAGAACAATGATTGTCACGATCCACTTGAATTTTCCACTGTAATGAGGATTGAACCAAAGGAGCGGTAACGCGATCGGACCTACAGCGAGAAGGGAAACAACCAAAAAGCTGGTTTTGAAATACCAGGGAACTCCTTTTCGTTCACTGAGAAACTCCCCGCAATGCTTGCACTTAATCGCTTCTTCCTGCACTTCCTCCGCACAGTAAGGACATTGTTTCATGTCTACGCAAAAATTCCTCTTGACAAGTATTCATATTTATGCATAATCGTTATGCTATTAAATAATTTCATACAAGAGGAGGATTCACATGGTGTTCATTCGTGTTGTACTCATGGCCATTTTCATTGCCGGAGTATACAACAGAATCGCATTCGGTCAAAGTTGGGAAGCGGTCCACAACCTGCCGCTCCAGGAAACCATCGACTTCGTCAAGGTCCACCCCACCCGTTCTCACTTCTTATTTATCGGCGCAAAAGGAAATCTCTACGCTACGTTCAACCAAGGAAAGGATTGGAAACAGCTCATGGGCCTTGGTTCGGCCTCGAAAATCTACGACCTCTATTTTGGCGACGAACACATGTTCCTCTTGACCTCTCAAGGTCTATTTCGCTCAAACAACCGCGGCCTCAAGTGGCGTAAGATCTTCCACGGAGTGTCTGACAGTGAACGTGATGTCTTCGCGATCAGCGAAAGTCCGAAGGATGCCAAGCATCTTTACCTCGGAACCCGAGGCGGACTCTTTGAAAGTCATGATGACGGAAAGATCTGGCAAAAAGTGCCAAGTGAGCTCGCGCATCAAGCGATCCAAAAAATGAACGTGGACCGTCAAAACCACGAACTTTTCATCGCAAGCGAACGAGGGCTCTACCGATTCTCCCATGCCAAGAATCGACTGGACTGGGTGTATGTCACGCGCGCCTCTGTCGGTGACGATGAAGCGGTGTTAACCGACGAACCTGATTCCGATACCGCCTTCGAACTAAATGACATCCGCGGCATTGTGGTTTCCGAAGACCCTTTCGCAACCGTTGCCATTGCAACAGCCGAAGGCGTTTTCGTGAGCGAGGACGAAGGTAATTTCTGGTTGCCCTTACCGACAAGTGGACTGACGAGTACGAACGTGGTAGATCTCGCGTACTCGATCCGTCAAGGAATGTTCATCGCTGCAACGGACAAGGGAATCTTCGCCTACGACGCGGCCGGCAAACGCTGGAACCATCTCGACCGTGGTCTGCCGTCGGTCCGCGTAAAACGACTCGCCA
>MHFT01000105.1 GCA_001804315.1 Omnitrophica bacterium RIFCSPLOWO2_12_FULL_50_11 | reverse complement strand
GACCCTACCAAACTCAGCCCACACCTTTCCATCACTGCAGAAAAGAAAGAAGACAGACTCCTCTTCACCATTGACTGTAATTACTACCGCTTCATTAAGCAAGGCCGCCTGACGCTCTATGATGAGAACTTAAACACTCTGAACACCTTCACCCTTCCTCAACCCTTGCCTTATCAATATGAGATTCCCATAGAGGACATTCATGGCGAGACAATTCATTACCAACTCTCTGTTTTTGACTCGCAAGGTAATGAAGACAGGACAGCGGTGGGTCAATTGCGCCTTCACAAGTAACCGGAAGGCGCTTACCGAAGACCTTGTCTTTGAAAGGGCGTTAGCGCGCGATTGGGGGCCGGGATTGAAAAAACAAGGCAATTATGATAGGGTACGGCCCTCTATGAAGTGTCTGTTTCTATTTCTCTTGAGCTTCCTAGTTCTTCCTGGCTTACTTCCGGCGGCGGATCGCCGTCTTGTTGATCGGGTGACTGCTGTGGTGAATGAGGAAGTGATCACCCAGAGCGAGTTTGATACGGTGTTTCGCCCGATTTATGAACAAATAAAAGAAACTTATCAAGGGCCGGAACTACAAAAGGAGCTTCGTGAAGTTCGGCTCAAACTCTTGAATCAAATGATCGAGGACAAACTGGTCTATCAGGAAGCTGAAAAGATGGGCATTGAAGTCTTGGACTCCGAAATCGAAGAGTGGATCGCGAGTTTCAAGTCTCAATTTCCTGACGAAGCGACGTTTGAAGGTGAGATGCAACGCGCAGGACTGACCCGCCCGCTTTTAGAGGAGCAGTGCCGTCAGCGCCTTGCCATCGTACGCCTGCATCAATTTGTGATTCGCGGTAAGGTGGTTGTCTCGCCGGAGGAGGTGGAACAATACTTTCAGGATCATCCAGACGAGTTCATCGCCAAAGACGCAGTTGAACTCTGGACGATTACGATTCGAAAAAGTGATGAAGCGATCAAGGAAGGAATCACCGACGAGGGAGCAAAGAAAAAAGCAGAAAATTTGCTTTTGAGGTTGAAACGAGGCGCGGACTTTTCACGGTTGGTCATGAGAAATTCACAAAGCTCCAATGCTGAAGCGGGTGGAGTACTTGGTTTTGTGACCAAAGGGACTTTGCTCGACGACATCGATCGTATCATTTTCTCGCTGGCGGAGGGTTCCTTTTCAGACGTGCTGGAAACGGAGCGCGCCTATCATATTTTTAAAGTGGGCAAGAAAAAGATTGGGGTACAGAAAACTTTTGAAGAATTACGCGACGAAATTCGTGACAAGGTCTTCCGCATCAAAGCCCACGAGCGGTTTGTTGAGTGGATGGCGGAAGTCAAGAATAGATCCTACATTTCTGTTCGCTGACCCCCCACCACTTTAAGGTTCGTTCCTTGCGACACTCCTTAAAGTGGTGGGGGTAATCCTCCGCCCTTTTAAAGACCTTCCTCAACGCAGTCATGAATGGCAAAAACGAACCAAATCGCCGGCGATGAATTTCAGAGTGGCCAAGGAAAAGCCAGTTCTTCTACTGACGATGGGGGATCCGGGCGGCGTTGGTCCTGAGATCATCCTAAAATCCCTACGGAATAGCTTTCCGAAAAATTCTATCCCCATCGTGATTGGGAGTGAGTCTGTTTTTCGATATGCGAGCGAGCGGCTTGCGATTCCGTTTCGCCCGAATGTGATCAGATCTCTGGATGATCCGATGCTCCAACCGAATCAGATCAATTTGTTAGATATTACAGACGAAGCGGAAGTCACCTATGAAAAACGAATTGGGAAGAAGCTTCCACCGGCAGGCAAGCGGTTTGCGATTGCGAAGGTCTCCAAGTGGAATGCCTGCCTTGCACACGCTGCGCTGGAGAAGGCTGCGTTTGGAGCAGCTCGATATCAGATTCATGCGGTGGTGACGGCACCGGTACACAAAGGTGCGATGCGGCTGGTGGATCCTCATTTTTTGGGCCATACCGAATATTTAGCAAGAGCAGCTCGTGTCAAAGACTTTGCGATGATGTTCGTCAGTGAACGGTTTTGCGTGACGCTCGCAACGACCCATCTTCCTCTGAAGCGAGTGGCTCGCGTTTTGAGTCCTCAAGGTATCGTGACGAAAATTCGGCTCACGAACGAATTTCTGAAGGAGCGGTTAAAGATCAAGTTCCCCAGAATCGGCGTCGCTAGTCTGAATCCACACGGACGTGAATTTGGAACCGAGGAGGACGAAATTGTGCTGCCAGCCGTTCAGGCCGCACGCAGGAAGGGGATCCGCGTCGAAGGACCGCTTCCGGGGGATCAAGTGTTTCACGATGCTTACGAGGGGCGGTTCGACGCGGTCGTCGCGATGTATCATGATCAAGGGTTAGCGCCTTTTAAGATGATTGCCTTTCGTGACGGTGTGAATGTGACCCTGGGATTACCGTATTTGAGAACATCGCCGGATCACGGTACTGCGTTTGACATTGCCTATCGGAATCGTGCGTTTCCAAGCGCCATGATCAATTCCATTCGGTTAGCTGATCGCGGCGTCTTACGATCCACGTCCTCGCGATAACGGTGGGGGATGAAAGGATGCAAGTCAGCGTAATTATTCCCGCCTTTAATCGAGCCTCCACGCTAGCGAGAGCACTTCGTTCGGTTTTGACTCAAAAAGGAGCTTCCTTTGAATTGATTGTCGTGGATGATGGATCCAACGATACATCGCGCGCGGTCGTGGAACAGCTGGGGCAGAAGCATCCAGAAATTCGGTACTTGTTCCAAACCCGTATGGGTCCTGCAGCTGCGCGGAATGTCGGGATTAAAAATGCGCGTGCGCCGTTTGTCGCATTTTTAGACTCTGATGATGAATGGTTACCTGGGAAGCTGAAGGCCCAACTTAAGTTTTTTGAAGAAACTCCGGCCTGCCTGATTTGCCAGACGGATGAGATTTGGATTCGGAATGGAACGCGAGTCAATCCGATGAAGAAACATCGAAAAGCAGGCGGTTTTATTTTTGAACGATGTGTTTCACTTTCTATGGTGAGTCCTTCTTGTGTCATGATGAGAAAAGCATTTTTTGACCGGGTCGGCTTTTTTGACGAATCGCTTCCTGCCTGTGAAGATTATGATTTGTGGCTCAGAACAAGTGCGTGCCTGCCGATCGGATTGGTTGAACGGCCTTATGTGATCCGGTACGGTGGGCATGCCGACCAGCGATCACGACAGTTTGAAGTGATGGATCAGTTTCGCGTTCGAGCACTGCTGAAAATTCTCAGATCGGGGATGCTCACTGCCGATCAACGAAAAATTGCGAGTCAGGAGTTGGAACGTAAGTGTCGGATTATCATTCGCGGGGCCTTGAAACGAGGTAAATATGAACTCGCTGATTATTTCAAAGGTGTTCTTGAGAAAGCTCGTTACCCGGAAGCGTCCCCGGCAGTGCCGAAGGCGCTTCCTGTTTCCTTAAGGTCTCGATTGGACGTTTAACTGAGTATCTCGGCTATGTCCGTGCCGCCTTCCGGGAGGGGGATATCAATGGCCGGACACGGAGAGGTGACGAGGTGGAGGAGACCTCCAACCGTATCTGAGACTGCATTGATGATGCCTACAGGAATCGCTTGAAGAAATTCGCCGGCACCTCCTTGACGAGCTTCGTACGGCTCTGTGAAGATTTCAGTCCAGCCGAGCAGTGTATTCTTGAGGCCGAATACGACTTTTGCTTTTACCTTTTCCCCCGTTGTTGCTTCATTCTTCCAGGGGCTTGCTTGCAGTTCAAACGCGTAGGCTGAGGAGGCGGCAAAGAGCACCGATAAAACTAACAAACCGATCAACATTCTCTTCATCATTTTTCAATCCTCCCTGATTTAAAGTGCGCATCTCATCGCGACTTAGTGTTTTTTATCGGCATTCCTGCCGACTCCTTTAGAATGGAGATTGGGACAGCTCCTTTTTTCTCCATTTCGCTGTTTTATTTTCGAAAGCGCCGTGTTAAAGTCCCTGATGATGCATCAAATCGAGCTCCTTAAAAAATACGGGCTTTCTGTTCGCGGAACCCGCGGCCAGCATCTTTTGGTCGACAGGAACATACAAGAGAAATGGATTGCGGCGATCGATCCGAAACCTAACGAAACGATCGTCGAAATCGGTCCAGGTCTGGGTGCTGTGACCGAACCGCTTCTGAAAAGTAGGGCAAACGTGATTGCGATTGAGCAAGACCGGCGTTTCGCAGAGATCTTGAACAGGGAGTTAGCAGGCGATTACAAAAATTTAACGCTTGTCGTGAGCGACATTTTGAAAACCAATCTTGGAAATTTCTCGAACCGGAAAGCTAAATTCAAGGTGGTCGGAAATATTCCTTATTACATCACGGCACCGATTTTGCTGTATCTTATCTCGCATCGGAAGTTCATTAATTCTGCGTACCTGACGGTTCAGAGCGAAGTCGCAGATCGAATTTTTGCCCAGCCCGGAAGCAAAGCGTACGGGCGCTTGTCGATCCTGATGCGGTTTTATGCGGAAGTGCGGCGGCTATTTGAAATCTCACGTCATTGCTTCTCGCCGAAGCCTAGAGTGGATTCGACCGCGATTCAATTGGTTTTTCACAGTGTATGTCCGGATTCTTTTAGCGAGATCGTATTTTTTGATTTGGTGAAAGCCGGCTTCGCCAAGCGGCGGAAGAACCTTGTGAACGCGATCGCCGCTGGTTTCCAAACTCAGCTGACAAAAGATGAGGT
Source organism: Omnitrophica bacterium RIFCSPLOWO2_12_FULL_50_11 (assembly GCA_001804315.1). Classification (GTDB taxonomy): domain Bacteria; phylum Omnitrophota; class Omnitrophia; order Omnitrophales; family Danuiimicrobiaceae; genus 2-12-FULL-50-11-A. The sequence goes on along the minus strand of MHFT01000105.1, from coordinate 20,280 downwards.
AAAAAAACTCTCAGCCGTTGCGAAGATCGCTCCGACAGCCCGTGCCGAGAGCCTGATGCTAAAGGATTTTATTCGTCTCGCGGAACAGTTCACAAATCATTTAAAAGAGACAGGACGAAAATAGGCTGAATTTTCAGCGCTCGTACGGGGTGTCTACCACTTGATGCAGTAATCCCCGACGTCATTGCGAGGATGCGTTCCAGGCAGATCCCTCGCCCGTCATTGCGAGGCAGTATCCCAGGAGTTGCCGAAGCAATCTCGCGGGCTCGGGACAGGCTCCGCAATCTCAGAACGTAGATTGCTTCCGCCACACCACCGGCAGACAAGTCGGCGATGCTTTGGGACGCTGCCTCGCAATGACGACTGCATGGAGTGGTACGCACCCCTCGTACGAGGTTCGTTGACTTATGGGGAACCATATGTTAGTATCCCATTGCATTATAAGGGGTTAGAGCGTGTCCGACAAAGTCAATATTGACCAGATTGCAGAACTGGCCCGACTAAATCTAAAGCCGGAGGAGCGTCTCGCGCTTTCCAAAGACCTCGATGAGATCTTGGCTTATGTGGATCAACTACAAGAACTAAATACGGATCAAGTGGAACCCACCAGTCATCCGCTGGCACTTGAAAATGTGTTCCGTCAGGATTCGGTTGCGAAGTGTGACGTTGGGGATCGTGTGCTCGAACACGCCCCCAAACGAGAGGAAAAGTATTTTAAAGTTCCAAAAGTGATTGAAGGTCAGTCGTAATGGAGCTTTTTCGATCAACGCTCAAAAGTGCACAGGAATTTATCGGCACGGACTCAAGTAAACGGGATCAATTGATCGACGCGCTTGCGAGACGCGTGGAAACCGTCGACCCAAGGTTAAAAGCGTACATCCACTTCAGTCGGAAAGGAATCGAAGCGCACAAGGGTTCGAAATCACGAGGGCTGCTTTTTGGAATACCGATTTCAATTAAGGACAACATTACTACGAGCGGTTGGGAGACGACCTGCGCCTCGAACATTCTCAGGGGATTCGTTCCGCCTTACGACGCGACGCCTGTTCGCAAGCTGCGCGAGGCAGGCGCAGTGATTTTTGGAAAGTGCAACATGGATGAATTTGCATTTGGTTCCTCTTGTGAGACATCCTGTTTTTACCCCACGCGGAATCCTTGGAATTTGGATTGTGTGCCCGGCGGTTCGAGCGGTGGTTCTGCGGCTGCGGTGGCGAGCGACGCTGCGATTGCGGCACTCGGCACGGATACGGGCGGATCGATTCGCCAACCCGCGAGCTTCTGTGGCGTCGTAGGCTTGAAACCCACTTATGGGCGGGTTTCGCGGTACGGGTTGATTGCATTTGGCTCTAGTCTCGATCAAATAGGTCCGATTACGAAAACGGTTGAGGACTGCGCCATTCTGCTTGGCGTGATCAGCGGTCACGACGAGCGCGACTCCACTTCTGCGGAAATCGCCGTGCCGGACTACACGAAGTTTCTCGCCAAGGATGTTAAAGGAGTGAAGATTGGAATTCCTAAGGAATATTTTGCCAAAGGATTAAATCCCGAAGTGGAACGGACCGTAAAAAGAGCAGTCGAGGTATTGCGCGATCTGGGAGCGAGCTGCGTCGATGTCCGCATGCCATACAGCAAGTATGCCGTAGCCGTTTACTACGTCGTTGCCGTTGCCGAAGCGAGTTCGAACCTCGGACGTTTCGACGGTGTGCAGTACGGTTTTCGGCATGAAACCAAAAGTCTCCGGGAGATGTATTTTGAGACGCGGGACCGCGGATTTGGAAACGAGGCGAAACGAAGGATATTACTTGGAACCTTTGTTCTTTCCGCAGGATACTACGACGCTTATTACTTAAAAGGTTTGAAGGTGCGCACCTTGATCAAAAAAGATTTTGACGAGGTTTTTCAGAATGTCGATTTGATCTTGGGGCCGACGTCGCCGACGCCTCCTTTTAAAATAGGAGAGAAGCTGGATGATCCGCTCGCGATGTATCTTTCGGACATTTACACGATTCCGGCAAATCTAGCCGGCATCCCCGCGATGAGCGTTCCGTGCGGTTTTTCCTCTGACGGCCTTCCGGTCGGAATGCAGTTAATGGCAAAGGCGTTTGACGAAGGGACACTCTTTCGTGCCGCATCAGCGTATGAGCTTGCTACAAAGTGGCGTGAAAAACGCCCGCCCTTGTGAGTGTAAAGCGTAAAGGGTAAAGGGTAAAGGGTAATGGAGAGTGATAGGTTCGATTTTGAAAAACTTCATGTGTATTGGAAGGCCATTGAGTTTGCGGATCAAGTCTTTGTAATGACCGATGGATTTCCACAGAGGCTACAGTATTCTGTAGGCGATCAATTTCGAAGAGCAGCATTGTCGGTTTGTAACAATCTGGCGGAGGGCTCTCAGAAGCATGGGGCGGCGAAACGGCAATTCTACGGGTACGCGTTAGATTCCGCGAGAGAATGCGTTCCGATGTTGGAACTCGCGCGTCGTCGAGCGCTTATTGTAGATGCAAGGCACGATCAGTTTAGACAGCAGTGTGTTGAAATATGTAAGATGCTCTACGGTTTAATTCGCAAAATCCAGTGATGCAAGGCACTTCGTTACGCTTTACGCTTGAAACTTTACGCTTTGAACCATGAGTCAATACGAACCAGTCATAGGGCTTGAAGTCCACGTACAGCTGAAAACAAAGAGCAAACTTTTCTGCGGTTGTTCGACTGAATTTGGGGCCGAGCCGAATCAAAATACGTGCCCCGTGTGTTTGGGCCTGCCGGGTTCGCTTCCGGTTCTGAATAAAACTGCGCTCGACCTTGCGATTAAAGTGGGTCTTGCGCTCGAAAGCGGCATTTCAAAGCGAATTAAGTTTGACCGGAAAAACTATTTTTACCCTGACCTTCCGAAAGCGTACCAGATTTCCCAGTATGACATGCCCGTTTGCCACAATGGGCATTTGATCATTGAAGTGAGAAAAAATGGCGACGAGTTGACTCAAAAAAAGATCAGGATGAATCGTGCGCATCTTGAGGAGGATGCCGGCAAACTACTCCACGAAGGAATCCAGGACGGCAGCTGGGTGGATTACAACCGGGCTGGCATTCCGCTCCTCGAAGTTGTCTCTGAGCCGGATCTTTGTTCGCCCGAAGAGGCGTTTGAGTATCTCGTCCGTTTGAAGGCCATTTTTCAATACCTGAATGTGAGCGACTGCAACATGGAAGAAGGGAGCCTTCGGTGTGATGCCAATATTTCTGTGCGCGAGAAAGGGGACACTCGCCTCGGGACCAAGGTTGAAATTAAGAACATGAACTCGTTCCGCGCCGTTCAAAAGGCTCTTGCGTTCGAGTTCGAACGTCAAGTGGCGGTACTAGAAAAAAGGGAGCGCCTTGTTCAAGAAACGAGACTATGGAACGAAGCAAGGGGAGAAACCTTGAGCATGCGCTCGAAAGAATTCGCGCACGATTACCGTTACTTTCCGGAACCGGATCTGGTTCCGTTTTCGGTTCCTGCAGCGCATATCGCCGAGTTAAAAGCCTCGTTGCCTGAACTTCCGCGAGCGCGTTACGAACGATTCCGGCCCCAATACGGCCTTTCGGCTTACGATGCGCATGTGCTTGTGTCTGAGAAAGCGCTCGCGGATTATTTTGAAGCATGCGTGAACAAGGGTGTTAGTCCCAAACTTGCGAGCAACTGGATTCAATCTGAACTGCTGGGTGAGCTCAATCAAAGAAAACTCAAGCTCAGCGAATCGCGCGTCACACCCCATGCGCTTGCGGGATTGATCCGCTTAATTGAGCAGGAGACCATTAGTGGGAAAATTGCCAAAGAAGTGTTGCCGTTGATGTTTGAGACAGGACAATCAGCAGAGGCGATCGTTGAGGCGAAGGGATGGGTTCAGGTTACGGATACGACGTTACTTGAAGAGGTGGCCGAACGTGTCATCCGGGCAAATCCGAAGCCGGCAGACGATGTACGGGCTGGAAAAAAACAAGCGGTAGGTTTCCTGGTCGGGCAGGTGATGAAAGAGACGAAGGGAAAAGCAAATCCGAAACTGATCAATGAAATCTTGGAGCGAAAATTGAAAGCCTTGCGATGAGAAGGAAGGAGCACGGTGCCGAGACGTAGACGCCGAGCGAAGCGGGGGTTTAATCCCAAAAGATTTTTTAAGGATTATCCCATTGTTCCGATTCTGGCCGTTGTTTTTGTGCTCGGCATTTGGGCTGGTTTTGGTCTGGGGCGCAAAAGCCTTGAGTGGAAAGGAATCGCTCAGAGCGTGGTTGGAAAAGCTCCAGTCGCTCAGGTTGCGATTCCAAAACCGATGCCGAAACGCGTTGAGCAAGTCAAAGTGGTCCCAGAAGAAAAGATTTCTCAGCTATTTCCTCGTCCGGTTGAGGCTGCACCGCGAATCGCGTTCGTGATTGATGACCTGGGGTACAACAAACACCATGAAGAGCTTTTGTTCTCAATCGATCGGCCGCTCACACTTGCTATTTTGCCGCAGCTTGCGTATTCGGATTACTTCGCTAAGGAGGGAAAAAAAAGAGGTTTTGAGACGATTCTGCACCTCCCTCTCGAACCTGATAACGAACATGACAATCCGGGTCCGGGCGTGATTACCGTCGACATGAGCCCAGACGAGGTGAGAGTCATATTGAAAAAGAATTTGGCGACGGTTCCAGGTGTCGTCGGCGTCAGCAATCACATGGGTTCGCGGGCCACGAGAGATCTAAGTTTGATGTATTTACTCGCCCGTGAGCTGCGCGCGAAAAATCTTATTTTTCTGGACAGTTTGACGTATCCAAACTCTGCAGGTTTTGCCATGGCGCGCTTGGCTGGTACGCCCACGATGAAGCGCGATGTATTTCTTGACAATCAGGATGATTTTGACTACATCACAAGGCAAATCGAAGAAGCGGCGCGGGTCGCAAAAATCAAAAAACAGGCGGTCGCGATCGGCCACATTCGTGAAAATACTCTTCGCGCGATTAAGGAAGCAATTCCCAGTTTGGAAGCACAAGGGATCCGTTTGTCTACATTGAAGGAGCTTTTGTCGTGAGCATGAGGTTCATGGCAGGGTAATATGTATACGCTGGGCATCGAAACTTCTTGCGACGAGACGGCCTGCGCCGTTTTAAAAAACGGCAACAGAATCCTGTCCAATGTGATCTCGTCGAGTTTGGATCGACACCGCGTTTTTGGCGGAGTGGTTCCCGAAATTGCGGCCCGCCATTGTTTGGAAGCGATTGATGTGGTTTACCAAGAAGCGCTCAAGAAAGCACGGGTGAAGCCCTGTGATCTGGATTTAATCTCGGTGACACAAGGTCCGGGGTTGATCGGCTCGATTTTCGTGGGCGTGTCTTTTGCTAAGGCCCTTGCTTTTGCGCTCGATTGTCCCTTGATTGCTGTTCATCATCTTGAAGCACATTTGGAAGCTAATTTTATTGGAAGGTTAAAACCTTCATCTTTTATTGGTTTAATCGTTTCGGGCGGCCACACGACTTTGGTCCGCTATCAAAAATGGCGCTACCAAGTTCTGGGTGAAACCGTTGACGATGCGATTGGTGAAGCGTACGACAAGGTCGCCAGGCTGCTCGATCTGGGCTATCCTGGCGGTCCTGTGATCGATCGGTTCGCACGCCGAGGCAATCCCAAAGCGTTTGAATTTACAAAGCCCAAACAAGAAGGACGTTTCGATTTCAGTTTCAGCGGGATCAAGACCGCCGTTTTCCATTTACAACAGCGTGGAGCGGTGTCCTTACGTGAACGGAGAACGCTCGAGAATTTTTGCGCGAGCTTTCAAGAAACAGTGATGCGTTGGATCGTCGACAAAACGTTACTTGCATGCCGGGAGGAAGGAATCCAGTGCATCGTTGTTGGCGGCGGTGTCAGCGCAAATTCTCGGTTGCGTGCGCTGCTGAGCGAAGAGGCAGGGGTGAGAGGGATAAAAGTTTTTTTACCGCCACTGGAATTGACTACGGACAATGCGGTTATGGTAGCGCGATTAGGTTATTCACTGTTTCGCAAGGGAATGCGCTCGGATTTTCAAGTGGCTGCAGATCCGTCTTTAAAAATCGGAGGAAACGGACATGGAACTTCTTAGTACACAACTCGATCTGAACATGGTGTACCGATTAATCGTGGCGACTGTTCTGGGCGGGGCGATTGGAATTGAGCGAGAACTACATGGAAAAGTTGCCGGTTTCCGTACGCATGCTTTGGTGGCAACGGGTGCGGCTGTGTTTACGGTGGCATCCGTTCATATTTTTGAAGTGTACGGAAGCCAAGTACAAGTAGACCCGGGACGAATTGCGGCTCAAATCGTCTCGGGCGTCGGATTTCTAGGCGCCGGTGCGATTATCCGTTCTCAGACCGGAATCCATGGACTCACCACGGCGGCGGGGCTATGGACAGCCGCAGCGATTGGACTCGCGAGCGGACTTGGATATTTTCAGGCGGCCTTTTGTGGCACTGCGATTACGCTTCTCGTTTTAATCGCTTTTTCATGGATCGGCCGCAGGATCGGTGCAAGGGATGTTTAGAAAAAGCGTTTCCTATTCTCAACAAGCGATTCGGGCGATTCTGGAAAGAGTTTCAGAGAAAAAGCTTTCTGCGCATGCTGCGTTTCGGAAGTTGCGGCATTTGTCGTACGAAACGCTTTCGGTGGCTCGCCTGGATCATCATCGGATGCTGCGCAGAAATCTGCCGGAAGTGGCGTACGGCTCTGGCAAGACGATCGAGCAGCTTGAAAAGATCACGCGCGCATTGCTCAAGAAGGGTCATCCTTTTCTGATCACCCGCTTGGGTGAGGACAGCTTTAAAAAATTAAAAAAGAGCTTCCCTGGACTTTCGTACGCCAAAGCAGCGCATCTGGCGTATCAGGAGGACGGAAAAAAATCAAACTCAGAGGGTTGGGTCGCGATTGTGACAGCAGGGACGAGTGACGCGTCCGTTGCAGAGGAGGCAGCGGTTACGCTTGAGGTCATGGGCAAACGCACGAGGCGTTTTTACGATTGCGGCGTCGCCGGCGTCCATCGTTTACTCGATCAAGTTCGTGAAATAGAGCAAGCAAGCGTTGTGATTTGCGTTGCAGGTATGGAAGGGGCATTACCTAGCGTTTTAGCTGGGTTGATTCCCAAACCGGTGATCGCCGTGCCGACCAGTGTCGGCTACGGATCAAACTTCAAGGGTGTGGCACCACTTCTGGCAATGCTCAATTCATGTGCGCAAGGCGTTGCCGTCGTGAACATTGACTCGGGATTCAATGCGGCGTGTTTCGCAAGTCTCGTTCTGGATCAACTGATCAATAAATCTGGTGACAGAAGAGACGAAAAAAGGTAGAATATTTTTGTCGTTTGTCATATCTAATAGAGCTTAACCTAGCTTAGATCAATGACTTACAAATGATCCTCAAAATAGCATTACCGAAGGGTAGTTTGGAAGAGGCAACCTTCCAGCTGTTCGAGAAGGCCGGTTTTCACATCGTTCGTGGTGCGCGGTCTTACCACCCGACCGTCAACGATCCCGAGCTTGAAATCGTGCTTTACCGGCCGCAGGAGATGCCTCGCTATGTGGAAGACGGCGTGGTCGATTGCGGCCTGTGCGGTCATGATTGGGTGGTCGAGAACGAAGCGGATGTCCAAGAAGTGTGCGAACTTCCATACTCCAAGGCTACGAGCCGGCCGATCCGTTGGGTGTTGGCCGTTCACGAAGACGCTCGGATCAAGTCGGTGAAAGATCTTCAAGGGAAAAAGATTGCAACCGAGTTGGTTCGCGTGACGAAGCAATACTTGTCGCAAAAAAAAGTGAATGCTGAAGTTGAATTTTCATGGGGGGCGACGGAGGTGAAGCCGCCGAAGCTTGCGGACGCGATTGTGGAAGCGACGGAAACAGGTTCCAGTCTTCAAGCGAATCATTTAAGAATTGTGGATACCGTTTTAGTCTCGACGACGCGCCTGATCGCGAATAAGAAAAGTTTAAAAAATAATGCAAAAAAACAGAAAATTGACAGGATCGTACTCTTGCTTCAAGGTGCCATTCATGCGCAGGATAAAGTTGGCTTGAAGATGAATGTTTCGAAGTCGAACTTGGAAAAAGTGCTCAAACTGCTTCCCGCTTTAAGAAAGCCGACTGTTTCCAGTCTTTCGAGCGACGGTTGGTACGATGTGGACACAGTGATCGATGAAGCCGTGGTTCGTGATCTGATTCCAGATTTATGTAAAGCAGGTGCAGAAGGAATTATTGAATATCCGTTGAACAAAGTGATTTATTAAAGCTTTCAGATGTCAGCAATCAGCGATCAGCGAAGAAGGAAATAGCGGTATTGTTCAGTAAACCTCGCACCACGCCTTTATCCCGCACCAATGTGGAGCGGAATGGCTTTGGGGAAGAAGTCTTCGAGAAAACCGTTTTCATTTATCCCCCACCATTCATACTCATGAAACCAAATGGTGGGGGATCATCCCCGTCTTCACAGACGGGGCTTTCTGTGGTGCGGGGTAAATGTGTGTTGCTGAAAGCCGACAGCTGATGGCTGAAAGCTTTTGGAGGGAGGAGACAAATGCCGTGTGGCCGAAAGCGCAAAAAGCGCAAAATGAATAAACACAAGCGGAAAAAGAAACTGAGAAAGCATCGCCACAAAAAGAAACCTTGGTCGTAACGCGGTTGTGCTGAGTAGGGGCGTCCTCGCCTGCCGGCAGGCAGGTGGGGGGCGCGCTGTTACGGTGCATCATCCAAGTGCGAGTACAAGGCCACGGGCGGGCGCACACAAGGCCCACCGCTACGTTTTCGTAACCTCCCATGAACACCCTTACCATTCAATCACCCGCAAAGGTTAATTTGTATCTTAGGGTTTTGGGTCGGTGCGTGGACGGTTACCATCAGTTGCTCACTGTGTTTCATCGAATCTCGCTTCGGGATCGTTTAACCTTAAAGCGGATTAAACGCCCTGAGATTCGCCTCATCGTTCATCACCCAGCGCTAAAACACGAAAAGCATAATTTAATTTACGTAGCTTCCCGACTTCTTTCTCAAATCACCTCTTGGAAAGGGGGCGTGGAAGTCGAACTGGTGAAACGGGTGCCTGTTGCTGCCGGCCTCGGCGGTGGATCGAGCAATGCCGCTCATTTTCTGTTGGGTATGAACCGGCTGTTTGATCTTGGTCTGCCGCTAAACACGCTCGTCCGGTTGGGAACTCGTTTAGGGGCAGATGTACCTTTTTTCCTGAATGAGGTCAACCAAAGTCTGGGGGCGGGGCGAGGATCGCTCGTGGTCCCTTTTCCAGCGTGCAGTCAGCTCTGGTTTGTCTTGATTGCTCCTCCTTTTGGACTTTCAACTCGACGCGTGTACGAAAAGCTAAATGCACCCAGGTTGACAAGAATAAGTCGTTTTGTTACAATCACTTCCGACTTTTTTCAGAGTAGAGAAGTAGGGGCAATTTCCTCCGGGCTCATGGCCTCCGTAAGCTTTGCGGTTCCAAGAACCGGAGGCTGTGAGGGCCGGAGGCAAGGATTGCCCCTATTGTTTCCTTGCAGGAATGACCTTTTCCGTGCTAGCTGTGCGTTGCGCCCTGAGTTAAGGCAAATTGCGCTGCTCCTTGACGAATTTGGCGTTCAACATTGGTTGATGACTGGTAGTGGTCCGGCAATGATAAGCATCTACTCTTCGGAGGAAGAAGCACGTCGGCTTGCGCGCAAAATTCGGAACCGGAAACCAGGGTTCCGAACCTTCGTGTGCCATACGTATTGATTCTGGATCATGAAGATTACAGAGGTCAGAGTTTTCCAGAAGGAAAGTGACGACAAAAAGTTACGCGCGTTTGCCACAGTCACCTTTGATGATTGTTTCGTTGTGCGAGATATCAAAATTATCGAGGGGAGCAGAGGTTATTTTGTGGCGATGCCTTCGAGGCGCGTTAAGGAACCATGTCAGCGGTGTCGTCATCGAAACGTCGTACACGCTCGTTACTGCAATCAGTGCGGCGCTCCTCTTGAGTCACGTGATCAGTCCAAGGAACACTTTGAAGTGGAACAACTCCAAAGCCGCGAGCGGCAAAGTGAACACCGGGATATTGCGCATCCGATCACGGCGGAGTTTCGAGAAACGATTCAGAAAGCGGTTTTAAACGCCTACGAAAAGGAAAAAACGAAATTGGGGGAGAAGGTATCTTAGAACCCCCACGGTTCTGAACCTTCTCAGTAAAGAGACAACCTGAAAAGAGTTGTTCCATACGGGTTTTCGCACTTTCTAGGGGCCGTTTTCCGATCATTTGCAAAGGGCAGTATTCGTCAACTGTGAAGTGCAGACATGAGCGCCATTGCCCGATGGTGAAATGGTATCACACTGCCCTTTGGAGGCAAGGTTCCTGGTTCGAATCCAGGTCGGGCAGTTCGTTGGATTGGAAAGAAAAATGTCAATCGAAAACTTGGTTGAACAATTCAACGATGAGTACAGAGTTTTTTTCAGGAGCTTTATTGCATTTGGCTCCAATTGTAATTTTTGTGAGGGGTGCGTGATGAAGCTGGAAAAAAAGAAGAAGAGGCGTTAAATCGTTTTAAGGAAATTCTAACCAAGCAATTTGGGTCAGAAATTGTAAGTGTTCATTTGTTCGGTTCTAAGGCACGCGGAGATACTCTTGAAGAGTCGGATATTGACATCTTAGTAGTTACTGAACGTGATGACTGGAGACTCAAAGAACAAGTTGGGAAGGTTGCGACGACAATCCTCTTGGATTACGGCGTCTATTTGTCAGTCAAGGTGCTTGGTAAATCATTCCGTCAAAGACTAATTCATCTCGACAGTCCCTTTCTCCGGAATATTTTGCGCGAAGGAATCCTTTTATGACCGAGGAGAAACGCGCCTTCCTTCATGAAGAAATGAAAAAGGCGGAACGTTCTCTGAGAGCGGCCAAAACTCTTGTTAAAGAAAAACTCACAGACGACGCCGTTTCAAGAGCTTACTACACTGTTTTCCATAGTGCCAGAGCTGCCTTAAAGATAAAAGGAATTGAGACTAAAACGCATCAAGGTCTGATTACTCAGTTTGCTCTTCATCTGGTCAAGCCCGGTTTGAGAGAGACGGAAGACGGTGATATTTTGCGTCAGGAAAAAGAAGATCGAGAGACCGGTGAGGGGGTTGAATGACCGATTTTATCCGCCCTCACCCCAACCCTCTCCCTCCTTAAAAAAAGGAGGGAGAGGGGAGAAAACTTGCAGAACTCAAGGTGGAATCTTATATTTTTGATTTGGCATTACTGCTAAATAACGTAGTCATAACAACCCGGAATCTTTTAATTTACTCGAGTTTGGCACTTTCTCGCAACATCCCTTCTCCCCCTTTGGGGGAGAAGGTTAGGTTGAGGGGGTAGAGTGGCCGCTTACCCCTCACCCTGCCCTCTCCCCAGAGGGGAGAGGGGAAAAGTGCCAAACTCGAGTAAATTTAGAAAGTTTTTAATGAAGAGGAGGCGTGAATGAAAAATTGGATTATTGCGGATAAGGAACATTTGGGAGGAGCGCCGCGAGTCCGTGGCACTCGGATTTCACTTGCCTTTCTTTTGGAGAGTTTGGCTGCGGGAATGACTATCTCAGAAATTGTTCAAGCTTATCCCACCTTAACCGAAGAGGCGGTTCGGGGAGCTCTTAAAGAACTGGCTCGGGAAAACGAAAAAGCCGCGTGAGAATTCTGCTAGATGAAAATATGCCTCATAATTTAGTAAGGACGTTGCGTGTTGAAGGACATGCTGTTGAATCCGTTCATACGCTTGGTATCGCTGGTGTCCAGAATGGAGACCTTTATAGGATTATAAGAAATGAATATGATCTCCTTTTTACTAAGGACGTTGGATTTAACGATTGGGCTAAAAAAATCAAAGAAGACCACCGCGTCAAATACGCGTTGGTCACACTGCCTCAGAAATCTCAGGATTTATTTGTTAAGGACTTTATAGCCAAGTTTAGTAAAACCGATTGGTCAAAGCACATTCATGGGAATGCTTGGCCCAAGGAAATCAAATAACCTTTGTTTCTCTTTCGGTAAAGCGGCACCCGTAGTTGTATCTGGGGACGTTGGGTGGTTCGCCTTGTGACCAACTCCCCCAGTTTTTTAGGAAATCAAGGAAAATTTAGGAATCAACGACTCAGCTTGGGTGGTTATTTTAAATCTTAGGGTTTCTGCTCAGTAGCAATTTTAATTGTTTGAAGTCCTGTCACTCAGCAAACGGTTTGCCTGCGGATATACCAGGGCACGACTTGAAGGATGTCATCCTAAACCATGAGGAAAATTTGGATTCACAGAACTCGCTCTTTTGCTCAAGCGCGGCAATTTGGCTCTTCTTATTACGCTCAAATGGGGGCTGACCAACGCGTTGAAACCGTCCAATTCCTCAGGGAAATTTATTTTAGACTGCATCCCAAGTTAATCAATGAAAGTCGAAAAAGATTACGTAGAACTATTAGAGTTGTTCAACAAGCATAATGTGCGCTATTGTATTGTCGGGGCTTATGCGGTGGCATTTTATGGGCGCCCTCGATACACGAAGGATTTGGATATTTTGATCGAACCGGTTCCGGACAATGCGAGGCGACTTGTCAAGGCCTTGGACGCTTTCGGGTTTAAGTCGTTGAAATTGAAAGAGGAAGATTTCACAAAGAAGGGGAATATGATCCAGCTCGGCTATGAACCCATTCGCATCGATCTCCTTACCTCTCTGAGAGGGTTTTCCTTCGCCAGTCTTTGGAAGAAAAAAAGAGTCGGAAAGTATGGAAAGCACCGTGTCCTTTTCAGCGGAAAGGACGACTTGATACGGAATAAGAAACTCTCGGGCCGCAATCAAGATTTGGCGGACCTGGAGGTTTTAAGGTCAGAGGCATAGTTCCTGGTTCGAATCCAGGTCGGGCAGTTGATCATGGAGATCTGAATGTGAAACATAATTTTGACACCAGGAGCGGTTTGGAAACCGCTTCTTCGTAAGGTGATTGATGGAACGCTGCTCCTTTTGCGGACGGGATCGGAAAAGAGACATTCGGAAGATTTTTGCAGGGCCGGGTGTTCACATTTGTGACGTGTGCGTGAAAGCCTGTCATGAGATGTTGCTTAAGGAGCGGAGCCCGGATCTGAGGCCTTTTGATTTCTCTTTGATGAAGATTCCAAAGCCGCATGAAATCAAACAGCAGTTGGATCAGTATGTGGTTGGCCAAGAGCGTGCAAAGAAGCAATTGTCGGTCAGCATTCACAATCACTACAAACGGGTGAAAGTCCCGCCCGATCCTTCCCAAGTGGAGCTTGAAAAGAGTAATATCTTGCTGATCGGCCCGACGGGATCGGGGAAGACGCTCTTGGCGCGTACGCTTGCTCGTATTCTCGATGTGCCTTTTGCGATTGCAGATGCGACGAGTTTGACTGAGGCAGGCTACGTGGGAGAAGATGTTGAAAATGTGTTGCTCAGGCTCCTTCAAGTTGCGAATTTTGACGTGAAGCGCGCGGAGCTTGGAATTGTTTATATTGACGAGATTGACAAGATTGCTCGGACCACTGATAACGTTTCCATTACGCGAGACGTTTCCGGCGAAGGCGTCCAACAAGGGCTTCTGAAAATCTTAGAAGGGACCGTTTCCAACGTTCCTCCCCAAGGGGGAAGAAAGCATCCGCAGCAAGAGTATATTCAAGTGAACACGCAGAATATTCTATTTATTTGCGGGGGTACGTTTTCTCTTTTGGAGGATATTATTGACCGGCGGCTTTCAAATAAGATCATGGGCTTTGGCGCGAAGCCTCACCCAAGCCGGATTCGAAAGATCGGAGATGCACTTCCACATGTGGAGTCGGAAGACCTAGTCAAATACGGGTTTATTCCAGAATTTGTAGGGCGATTGCCGGTCGTGGCCACCTTGAATGGTTTAGATGAAAGCGATTTGATTCGAATTTTGACAGAGCCGCGCAATGCCTTAGTAAAACAATATCAACGCTTCTTTGAAATGGAAGGAGTGCGCTTAGAATTTAATGAGGATGCGCTTGAGGCAGTCGCTCAGTTGGCTATGAAGAAAGGGACGGGAGCGCGTGGACTCCGCAGTATTTTGGAAGAGGTGATGTTGGATGTCATGTACGAACTTCCTTTGGAGTCGAACGTCGCCTCATGTTACATCAGTCGCGCGGTCGTGGAAGGTAATGCAAAGCCCGAGCTCATTCGCTTCCTCGACGCTGTCCGTCAACCTGCGTAGGTGCACGGCACGCCGTGCCCCTATCGTTGCGATCACGGCGGACGCGGAACATGTCTGACACAATAAAAAAATTTCATATGAAAGATTCGACGAAAGAAATGCTCGCAGGATACGGTTTTCTGCTTCCGAATTTCGTCGGATTTCTCGTGTTCACTTCACTTCCCGTCTTGGCTTCGCTCCTCTTAAGTTTTATGACAGTGGATTTAATCGCAGAACCGAAGATTTATCAGTTTGTCGGATTGAAGCATTTTCGGGACTTATTGAGCGATCCTGACTTTTGGAAGTATTGCTGGAACACAGTTGTTTTAATGGCGGCTATTCCATTCAGCATTGCAGGCTCGCTTCTGCTTGCGCTTGGCCTCAATCAGCGTTTGAAAGGGGTGGTTTTTTTTCGAACCATATATTTCTTGCCGACCATTTGTTCCGGCGTTGCGATTTACGTGCTTTGGAGATTAATTTACAATCCGGATTTTGGTGCTTTGAATACCGGCATTGCAGCGTTTGGTCAGTTTTTGGGGCTCCGGCTCGAGGGGCCGAATTGGCTGACGGATGAAGCGTGGGCAAAGCCCGCCATCATCATCATGAGCGTTTGGCAGCAGGTAGGCGGGTACAACATGATTTTGTATTTGGCAGCTCTTCAGGGAGTTCCACGGGATCTGTACGAAGCTGCTGAAATCGATGGAGCGAATGGTTGGCAGAAATTTTGGTCGGTAACGTGGCCCCAAATTTCACCTACTACTTTTTTCATTGCAACCATGTCGATTATCGGTGGTTTTCAAACCGGTTTTGATCAAGCATATATTTTGACCGGCGGGGGACCCAATGGAGCAACGACGACGATTATGTATTACATCTTTAATAACTTTTACATTTGGCAGAAAATGGGCTATGCCGCTGCGATCTCGTGGGTGCTCTTTATTGTAATTTTTGCGGTTACCCTCCTCAAATGGAAAGTATTCGGAAAGTTGGTTTATTATTAAGGCAACCGTCATTGCGAGACAGCAATCCAAGCAATGTCGAAGCAATCTCGCGACTTTGAGATTGCTTCCGCCACACTACCGGCGGACAAGTCGGCAAGGCTCTGGTACGCTGCCTCGCAATGACGACTCAGTGGTTACATGGCATCAGATCTTGAACGTGAACAGTTAATTCGTGCTCATGCACGCCAGCGTTTTTTGAAACGCTTGGGTGTTTACGTTTTGCTGTCGGTTGGAGCGCTGACGATGGTGGCTCCATTTATCTGGATGATTTCGACGTCGCTGAAAGAATTTGGCGATGTTTTTTCTTATCGTAAGCCATGGTGGTATGACTGGGTCCCGACGTCCTTTGTTTGGCAAAATTACGTTCGGGCATTCAACGTGGTGCCGTTTGCCAGGTTTTATTTGAATTCGATTTTCGTTGTGGTACTCACTACCCTTGGACAAGTTGCGACAAGTGCGCTTTCGGCTTATGCATTTGCGAGGTTGCGATTCCCTGGCCGCGATCAGCTCTTTTTTGGTTACTTAGCCACGATGATGATCCCAGGTGCGGTGACGATGATTCCTGTCTTTATTCTGTTGCAGTTTTTTGGATGGATCGATACCTACCAAGCGGTCATTTTGCCAGGTATGTTCACTGCTTATGGGACGTTTATGCTGCGGCAGTTTTTCTTAACGCTGCCGAGAGATCTGGAAGATGCTGCGAAAATGGATGGCTGCGGTTATTTTGGAATCTTCTGGAAAATTGTTCTCCCGTTGTCAAAGCCAGCGCTGGCCACGCTGACCACATTCGTATTTATGGGTACATGGATGAATTTTATGTGGCCGCTCGTTGTTCTGAATTCACATGAAAAGTTCACACTTCCGGTTGGGCTGGCTTATTTCCAGAGTGTTCATGGTACGGATTGGACACTTCTGATGGCCGGTTCTCTCATGATGATACTTCCGATTCTTCTACTCTTTATTTTTAATCAGCGCTATTTCGTGGAAGGCATTAAGCTGACGGGGATTAAAGGATGATCCCCCACCACTTTTTTTCGGGCATATTTTCCTTATATTCCAAAAATACGGGTGTGATGTGGGTGCATCTTGGGAAGTTTCCTTGGGCAAATAGAAAAAGTGGTGGGGGATGAGTCGACGTCCACCGGTTGCGTTGATTCTTGCTGCTGGTCGCGGTGAACGCATGAATTCAAGCCTTCCGAAGGTGCTTCATGAAGCATGTGGTGTTACACTCCTGGGTCATGTATTGGAAACGGTTCGCGAGGCCGGGATCAAACGTGTGAGCGTTGTGGTCGGTGCCGGGGCAGGACAAGTTCGCTCTTTTTTACGCGAGAGTTCAGGTGGCATCGCTCGTTCGGGCAATCCTCTTCGCTTTAGGCGACTCGAGACGGTTTCGCAAACGAATCGGTTAGGTACCGCACACGCTGTTCTCCAAGCAGAGCCACGACTTCGACACTGGCAGGGTGATGTTTTAATTCTTCCAGGGGACGCGCCATGCCTTCGAGCGGAAACCGTCCGACAATTTATCTCTGACCATCAAAAAAGCGGGCGCGTCGCAAGTGTCTTAACGGCTGAGGTGGCGGCACCGGATGGGTATGGCCGGATTTTGCGCCGCGGAGACGAAGTAGTTGGCATTCGGGAAGAACGAGATGCAACGGAAGCGGAACGAAAGATCTCAGAGGTGAGCTCAGGAGTTTATCTCTTTCGCGCTCCGCAGCTATTTCGCCAGTTGCGCAAGATAAAAAAAAACGCAACAAAACAAGAATACTATTTGACCGATGTCATGGAAATGTTTGCGCGATCTGGGCAATGTGTTCGGGCCCATCGGATTGACGATGGGCGGGAAATCCTTGGGGTCAATACGCGACGTGAACTCGCTTTAGCAGATCAGATCTTGCGGGGACAAGAGCTCGAGCGGCACGCACAGAATGGTGTGACGATTCTTGACCCGGCCCAGACGTATATTGCTAAAGGGGTTGTGATTGGAGGCGGGACGATCATCCATCCGTTTACGTGGGTGGAGCGGGATGTCAGGATCGGTCAGGACTGTGAAATTGGTCCGTTTGCAAAAATTCGATCGGCGTCTCGAATTCATGATCGTGCGGCGATTGGCAGTTTTGTTGAAGTGGCGCGATCTGAGATTGGCGAGAAGACGTGCGTGAAGCATCTCAGTTATGTGGGCGATGCTCGAATTGGAAAAGGGGTGAATATCGGTGCAGGAACGATTACCGCTAATTTTGACGGTCGCAAGAAAAATAGGACCGTCGTCGAAGACCGCGCCTTGGTTGGCTGCGATACGGTTCTGGTCGCTCCGGTGCGCGTTGGACGTGGGGCGAAGACAGGTGCTGGTTCCGTCGTGCTTGCACGTCAAACAGTACCCCGTGGAGAAACGGTGGTCGGAATTCCAGCACACGTCGTTGGAAAAAAACATAAGGGAAGAAAACGATGATCCCCCACCACTTTAAGGAACGTCCATTGGGACAAACCTTAAAGTGGTGGGGGATCAGGAGCGCGTTCGGTTGTCATTGCGGCGCCGCTACGTTCATTATTCCGCGTTGTCAGTTATTCTGAGCCGTCGGGGAGTTTTTTTCAGATAAAGACGGCTCATCCTGAGGCCCGAAGGGCCGAAAGGATCTCATTGATGAGATCCCTCGCTTCGCTCGGGATGAGGGGTCGGGAAAATACCCCGACCCCTCAGTTATTCTAGAAAGGTTGGTGGGGGATGAAGCAAAAGAAATCTTCGTATTCCCAGAATAGACAGATTGCGGTTCTTACTGGCAATTCAAACCCAGAACTTGCGAAAGCAATTTGCAGATGTTTGGGTGTTGCGTTGGACCACGCGCTCGTCGACCGGTTTCCCGAAGGGGAAATTCGCGTTCAAATCAAGGATAACATCCGAGGGAAAGACGTTTTCATTATGCAATCGACTTGTTCGCCTCCCAACGAGCATCTGATGGAGCTGCTTATTTTATTGGATGCCGCACGCAGAGCTTCTGCGGCTCGGATTACCGCGGTTCTGCCGTTCTATGGTTATGGGAGACAAGACCGCAAAGACAAACCCCGTGTTCCGATCACGGCAAAACTCGTTGCGAATTTGCTGACGAGTGCCGGCGCGAGTAGGATTCTCACGCTCGATCTTCATGCTGGGCAAATTCAGGGTTTCTTTGATATCCCAGTGGATCATTTGTATTCGATCAACGTACTCGGCAAATATTTTCTGAAGAAGAAAATCAGGGATTTGGTTGTTGTCTCTCCGGATGTGGGCGGATTAAAATTAGCCCGGGCCTATGCGAAGCTTTTGGATGCCTCACTCGCCATTGTCGACAAAAGACGTGAAGACTCGGCGCATACGGTCGTTATGCACATTATCGGTGAGGTAAAGAATCGGAATGTTCTGCTGGTAGACGACTTGATTTCAACAGGCAGCTCGATTGTGGAGGCAGCGCGCGGTTTGAAAACCCAGGGATGTCAAGATGTGTACGCCGCGATCGTTCATCCGATCTTAGTTGGCCCTGCCATTGCGCGGCTCCAAAACTCGCCGATTAGGGAGTTGATTGTGAGCAATTCAATCCCTATTTCAGAAGAGAAGAGAATCGAAAAAATTAAAGTTTTGTCCGTCGCACCACTTTTGGCCGAGGCGATCAAACGTATTCATCGCGGCCAATCGGTGAGTTCCTTGTTTAGAAAAGCAGGCGTTGAAGCTTAGCTCATGCTCTGTTATTGTTCCGTTGTGACGGGTTATTTGTGGAGGTGATGAAAGAGTGGAAACGATCCCTTTAAAAGGAGAATACCGGAGCGTGCTGGGAAAACAGGCGGCAAAGAAGCTCCGATCGAAGAAGCTGATTCCGGCTGTTGTCTACGGCTCCGGCTTGAAGTCGACCCCGATTCAAATCTGTTTCGATGACTTTTCGCGTGCCATACGCACGAAAGCAGGTGAAAATGTCGTGATTCGACTGACGGTGTCCGGGGAGAAAAACTTTGAGAACGTAGTGGTCATTAAAGAAATCCAGCACAATCCGGTCACAGATAGGGTATATCACGTTGATTTTAACGCCATTTCCTTGAGCGAGAAAATCAGGGTGAGGGTTCCGCTTCATGTGACAGGTGAATCCTTTGGCGTCAAAGAAGGAGGCGTCTTAGATGTGATTCACCATGAAATAGAAGTTGAGTGTTTACCGACCGATATTCCGGAGCGGCTCGACGTGGATATTTCCGCGTTGAGGATCGGCGACAGTATTCACATCCGCGAGATGACCTTTCCTAAAGTGGTAACGCCTGTGCTCGGAGCCGACGAGGTCGTGATCGCCGTTCACGCGCCTAAGATCGAAGAGGTGCCAGCGCCCGAGGAAGCACCGGCAGAACCCGAGTTGGTAAGCAAGGAGAAAGAGAAGGAGGAGGAAGGAGAGGAAGCCTCTGCGCCGAGACCCACACAACCTGGCGGAGAAAAGCCTGGCACAGAGAAGCCAGACAAAGTAGAAAAAAAGTGATCTGTCAGTTGTCAGTACCCCTTCCCAAAGTGCCGGGTTTACGAACGTGCGGAAAAACCTAAACCCGGCACTTTGGGAAGGGGTACTATTTTAATGAAACTCATTGTTGGCCTTGGAAATCCGGGCAAGACATATTCTCGAACGCGCCACAATGTTGGGTTTCGTGTCATTGAAGAGTTACTCAAATATGAAGGAAGTTCTTTGACAGAGAGGGAAAAGCTTTTTGAGTTTAACCGGCTGTCCATCAACGGGCAGGAGGTCATCGTAGCGAAGCCGACGATTTTCATGAATGAAAGTGGGCGTGCCGTGCGTTCGATGATCGCGCAATTTCGAGCGAAGCCGGAAGTCTGTTTGGTTGTGGTAGACGATGTCAATCTTCCGCTTGGAAAAATTCGATTCCGGTTGCGAGGAAGTTCCGGATCGCATAACGGTCTGGAGTCGGTTATTTCTGCTTTGGGGACAACGATATTTCCGCGTCTGAGGATCGGCGTTGGAAAACCTGATTCGTGTGAAAACGATCTCTCTGAGTTTGTCTTGGGACCTTTTACGGAAAGGGAGAAGGACTTGCTGAAACCTCAAATTGAGAAGGCTCGGGATGCATGTCGTGAGTGGGTCAAGGAAGG
>MHFT01000104.1 GCA_001804315.1 Omnitrophica bacterium RIFCSPLOWO2_12_FULL_50_11 | reverse complement strand
GTTCCGGGAGCGGGTGGGCCTGGTGTTGCAGTTCCAGTTCCCACACCTGGACCTGGAATAACTGGTCTGCCAGGTGGTGGAGTGCTTACCAAAGGAGGTGGACATACGACGGGTGAGCGTCCGAGCACAAAAGAAAAGCATGAGAAAGGGGATGAAAGAAGACGAAGAGATCAAGGTGGGGAGAAAAAGGATCCACGGATGAAGTGGCTTCCTAAAAAGAGAGCTGGAGGCGGACCAAGTGCTTGAGCGATCGGAGGGAGGTATATCGGATGAGAAGGTTAAAACGATTTAGAAAGTGGTATGGCGTGAAAATTTTATTTCTTGAAACAAAAAGAAATCAACATACCGCTTTTAGAATCGAAACACTAGTGAAAGAAAATTCTCCTCAGCGTGCCTTACGTAAAGCAGTAAGGCTTTGGAAGCACGCGTCACATCCTCATGGTCGAGTTCCCAATGCAAAATGGGAATATGTCGGGCCAATCCATGTTTATGAGTGTTTTACACCACCTGTCGCTGGAGGAATGCTTGGCTGCTTCAAGGATTTCGGAAAAACATGGCAGGATGCGCTTCGATTTGTGGCGCCGGAATCAAAATTTGAGTTGAGTATGTTTGAATGGAAGAGAAAGCCATCATCTGAAAATTTGTGTCGCGTAAAACTAGTTTATTTTGTGCGACCTCGTTTAGAATCCAAATTTGGAAAAGTTACAACTTGTGAATGCATAGTAAAGGCTACAAACAGACACCAAGCCATAGAAAATGCTTATCGCCTCGCTGTTCAAGAGAAGACAAAGAAAATGGTGATCAAGATCAGGAGAGATGGCAAACCGTCATCTATTGCCGAATTTGCGGGCATCGATGACATAATCCCGATTTACCGAAAGGTGGAAGACGGTATGGAGTTGGATAGAACGGTGCAACGGTACAAATCAAGGCGCGCTGTCCATCGTTTATTAACCCGATTAAATTCCTATACTAGGAGTGCGTTAGCTAAACACTAACGCCGTATGCGAGTCTTCATGACAACAACAAGTGCTGGGCAGCTGTTTTTTTGCCTGTTTTCAACGATGCAAATCGCCTGACCAGTCTTGAGCATAAAGATGCTGCAACCAATAACATCATCGCCCGTTATACCTATGCCTTAGACGGTAACGGCAACCGCACCTCTATCGACATGCTTGCGCCTCTTGTGCCCACGATCGAGACAATGAATGTGCCCTACACCTATAATCCCCAGAAGAATAGACTCATCGAGGTCGGAGGAGTCACATTGACCTATGACGATGAAGGACAGTTACACACAATGGGTGGCCTCACTCATGCCTTTGATTATGAGCACAGGCTTACCAGTGTTGGAATTTCAACGTATGAATACGATGGCGTTGGCACACGTTTGCGCTCAATCCATTTTGGCATTGAAACCAGATACATCTATGACCTTGAAGGAAACCTCTTAGCCGAAGCAAATGCAAATAATGAAATCTTCACCTATTATGTCTATGGTCTCGGCCTCCTTGCCATGGTCACACCTCAAGATGAAACCTTCACCTATCACTATGACGGCACCGGCAACACGATCGCCATCACGGATCAAGCAAGAAACATCCAAAACACCTATGCCTACACCCCATTCGGGATCACAACCGAGAATGAAACCTTTGATCAGCCCTTTACCTTTTCAGGAGAATATGGCGTCACCCAAGAACCAAACGGCCTCTATTACATGCGTGCCCGTTACTACGATCCCATCATCGGAAGGTTCATTTCAGAAGACCCTATTCACTTTGCTGCAGGCGATGTGAACTTATATGCTTATGTATCCAATGACCCCATCAATTGGATCGATCCTTTGGGGCTCGAAGCACAGGGACCACAAGGCGGCGGAATAGCCTGCTTTCTCGGCGGTCGCTGTATCGAGATACCGCCTGGCATACCTCCATTTGGAACACCTGTCCCTGTTCCGGGAGCGGGTGGGCCTGGTGTTGCAGTTCCAGTTCCCACACCTGGACCTGGAATAACTGGTCTGCCAGGAAGTGGTGTACTAACGAGAGGTGGTGGAAAAGGTGGAGGGAAGTTCAAGGGCGGTAAGCGTGGGCGGCGTGATAGAGACTGGGGTATAAAAGATTTGGGATTTTGGAAGTGGCGGCATCGGTACAAACAAAAGGCTGGGTCGCCGAACATTAGCAGCACAGAAGAAGCACAGTCTTATTACGAGGAGTATCAACGGTTCGGCTCCCGTGGTGGATCTTCCTAAAAAGATGAGAAGGGAGGATTGATGAGACAACTGGCCAGGTTAAAGAAGCAGTTACTGTCTAGAAACTGGGACGTAAGTTTAGCCGCTTCAGATAGGCTTGCAGCCATGGGCGGTGACGAAGTCTTGAATGTGTTGATTCCTATGTTGAAGAGCAGAAGGCCTAGCGTGAGAAATTCAGTGGCTCTTGCACTGCGTGAGATTGGTGACAGTCGCGCAGCTGCGTCTTTGATGGAGGCTGTTAGGAATCCTAAAAACCGTCACTTTAATGGTACTCTCGTTTATGCATTAGAGACTCACAACTGTAATCATTTGTTTTTTCCGATGGTAAAGCTCGCATTGTATGGCGATTATGAAGTCCAATGTCATGCTCTAATTATACTCAGTGAACAGAAGTTTATGACAACGCCTAAGGAGATTGAGAGGGCACGACAACTGATCAAAAAGTATCGGAAAAGAAAAAATAAGTGCAAGGGTTACACGCTCTTGCTTAGCGAAGTATCCCGATATGTATCGAGAATTGAAAGAGAGATGGCAAACACCAAGCATGCATTAAACAGTAGACGTTCTACTTAAGGACGCTCTGAAACGTGAAGGTGCCAGGCACCGCAAGGGTACAGACGGTGCCATAGGGACGGTACCGTTACTCTGGGTGGCGGGCATGCACCAACTGGCTCAACCAAAGGGCCGCTTATCGATACGATGAAGCCGGAAGACTCGTAAGCCTCACGCACTTTAGTGGAGTAGTCACAATCTATGGCTACGATAATCAGGGCAATCGCATCTTAAATCCAGTTAGGCCAGGTAGATAGGAAACTTCCAGCAGTTCTTTCCGATAATGAGAAAAAGCGGAAAGAAAGGAGGAAGTTTCGCGATGCAAGGAGAAGCAAGTGATTTTATCAGTCATTTCAGTATCATCCGAGACCCAAGAATGGATCGGACCCAGCGGCATCCCCTCAATACCATTGTCTTTACGGCTATCTGTGCCGTCATTGCAGGCGCAGAGCATTGGACGGAAGTCGCGCAGTTTGCAAAAGACAAACAGACGTGGTTTTCCGAGTACGTTGACTTTCCAAATGGGATTCCTTCCCACGACACCTATGGCCGTTTCTTTGCGCTTCTGAGTCCAAGGGAGTTTGACAAGGGTTTCTTAAGCTGGGTTCGTTCCATCCACAAGAAAACGCAAGGGGAAGTGATTGCCCTGGATGGCAAGACAGCAAGGAGATCCCATGACCGCAAAAATGCTAAGGAGGCATTGCATCTGGTCCATGCCTGGGCCAGTGAGAATCACATGCTCTTAGGCCAGGTGGAAACAGATACCAAGTCCAATGAGATTACAGCCATCCCCAAGCTCCTGAAGATGCTCGACCTAAAAGGCTCGATTGTGACCATCGATGCGATGGGCTGCCAGAAGACAATTGCCAAGGAGATCACAGAGCAAGGTGGCGATTATGTATTTTCACTGAAGGGCAATCAAGAGACGATCCATGAAGAGGTAAAGCTCTACTGGCAGGACGAAACACTCAAGCAAGAAGCGGATCACTATGAAACCGTAGAAAAGGACCATGGCCGGATTGAGAAGCGTGGCTACTGGATTACTTCAGACACTGAGTGGATGGATGCAAAACCAGAATGGGCAAAACTTAAAAGCATTGGGATGGTGGAGTCAGAGCGGACCATTGGAGAAGAATCACGTGTAGAGCAGCGTTGCTACTTAACCAGTTTGGATGCCAATGCTAAAGAATTTGCCAGAGCTGTACGCGGACATTGGGGTGTGGAAAATGGACTGCATTATGTGTTGGATATCAGTTTCCGAGAGGATGAGTGCCGGGTCCGCCAAAGGCATGCAGCTCAGAATTTTGCACTTCTCAGGCGTCTTGCCTTGAATCTGCTGAAACGAGATAAGGCTGCAAAGCTGGGAGTTAAAACAAGAAGGCTAAGGGCAGGATGGAGTCATGAATACCTGGAGAGAATATTATTCAGATAATTTAGATGCGATTGCCCTGTCCTGAGAGCGAATATATCTTGTGCAAAAAGGACGGCTCTCCGTATAATATTCGAAAGTCGTTTGAAACGGCCCTCAAAGCAGCCAAGATCCATAAGTTCCGCTTCCACGATTTAAGGCACACCTTTGCGAGTCATCTGGCAATGTCTGGTGTGGATCTGATGACGATAAAGGACCTTTTGGGACACAAAACGATTCAGATGACCCAGCGATATGCTCATCTATCAGGCGATCACAAAGCGTCGGCAGTGCAACGTATAGGGAATTTGATGGACACCTATATGGACACCAAGCCGGTGGTTGAGCAAAACGACAAATTTGATGAAATCGTAAGTCGTTTATATGAAACAGCTTAAGATTATCGCCCCTGTAGCTCAGGCGGATAGAGCACCGGACTCCTAAGCCGGGGAGACTGGTTCGAGTCCAGTCAGGGGCAGGAATCCGAGTGATCATGTCGATTCAGGATAAGAAAGCGAAGCTGAGGAAGTTGGTGCTGGAGCAGTTGAGGCAGCAATCCCAGCTTGCACGAAAAAAGAAAAGCGAAATCATTATGTCTCGGTTGCGCGAAGCCCCGTCATTTTCAAGCAGCCGCGCTTTCATGTTTTATGTGGCGACGGAGATAGAAGTAGATACCTTGCCGCTGGTGAAGGAGGTGCTTCAAAGGGGTTGTTGCGTGGCCGTTCCGGTTGTTCAGCGGATGACGGGGTCTATTGATGCCGTTCAAATCCGCAATCCGGACAAGGACCTTATCCCGGGAACGTACGGCATTCGTGAACCGCGGCTCGATCGAAGGCATCGTTTTGATGTGAGCCGTCTCGGTCTTGTGCTCGTACCTGGCCTTGCATTTGATCGAGCGGGTCACCGTCTGGGGCGGGGAGAAGGTTATTACGATCGGTTTCTTAAGTCGTTGCTTCCTCACGTGAAACGGATCGGACTCGCGTTTGATTTTCAGCTGTTTGATTCAATTCCGTTTGCCAAAGACGATGAAACAGTCAATCGCGTGATCACCAATGCGTGAACGTCATGGTAGAACTGGTTAAGGTTTTAGTTTTTGGAGATACCGTCGGAAGTCCAGGAAGGAAAGCATGTTGTGCGCTCATTCCGAAGCTACGAGATGAAAACGAAGTTGATTTCGTGGTGGTCAATGGAGAAAACCTGGCTCACGGTTCTTCGCTCACGAAAGATACGGCCGCAGAGCTTTTTTCTCATGGCGTGGATGTCATCACGACCGGCGATCATGTCTTTCGGAAAAAAGAGGCATTGCCTGTCATCGAAAATCATCCGAACGTCCTCCGGCCGATCAATTATCCTAAAGGAACGCCTGGACGTGGATTTGCTTTGTGTACCACCCGTAACGGAATCAAAATAGCGGTCATCAACGTGCTGGGCCGCGTCTTTCTCCAAGCGCTCGACTGTCCCTTTGAAACGATGGAGTCTGTCTTGACATTGATTCGTTCGCAAGCGAAAATCATCCTCGTGGATTTCCATGCAGAGGCAACGAGCGAAAAAGTGGCGATGGGTTGGTTTCTGGATGGCCGAGTGAGCGCCGTTTACGGAACGCATACCCACATCCAGACGGCAGACGAAACGATTCTTCCCGAAGGGACAGCATACATCACGGAACTCGGCATGTGCGGGCCCTATCGATCCGTGATTGGCCGCCGGATCGATCAAGTCGTTCACCGGTTTCGGACTCAGATGCCAGGTCCTATGGACGTGGCTGAGGAAGACGCCAGAATTTCAGGGGCTCTGATCGAAATAGAAGCAGAAAGCGGCCGCGCCCGAGCCATTCGGCGGATTCATGAGAGGCTCCCGTGAATCAGATCGCAAGTGAACAGGTGGGTACGCAAAAGATCTTCAAGGTCAGTGAGATCACCCGCCAAATTCGCGCTCTTTTGGAATCCAAGTATTCGGTGGTCTGGATCGAAGGAGAAGTTTCCAATTTCAAACGCCACAGTTCTGGCCATATTTATTTCACCTTAAAAGATGAATTGGCTCAAATCAACGCAGTCTTTTTTGCAGGTGACAATCGTCATTTGAAATTTGAGTTGAAGGACGGGCTCCAGGTGATTTGCATCGGCCGTGTTTCGGTCTACGACAAACGAGGCCAATACCAGATATATGTTCAGAGGATGGAACCTAAAGGGCTGGGCGCGCTTCAGCTTGCCTTTTTGCAATTAAAGGAACGGCTTGAAAAAGAAGGCCTTTTTGCTCCCGAACGAAAGAAACCCATTCCTTTGTATCCCAGACGAATCGGGCTCATCACGTCACCAACGGGTGCGGCGATTCAAGACATGCTCAAGATCTTTCGCAAGCGAACGTTCGGCTTGCATGTGTTCTTACTTCCGGTCCGGGTTCAAGGTGACGGTGCTGCACAGGAAATCAGCGACGCGATTGATTGGTTCGGTCGATTT
The DNA here is from genome assembly GCA_001804315.1 of Omnitrophica bacterium RIFCSPLOWO2_12_FULL_50_11. GTDB lineage: Bacteria > Omnitrophota > Omnitrophia > Omnitrophales > Danuiimicrobiaceae > 2-12-FULL-50-11-A. The sequence continues at coordinate 40,605 of MHFT01000104.1, read as the reverse complement.
GAACCACTCGATCTCTTGATTGTGGGCAGGGGTGGAGGGAGTCTCGAAGACTTGTGGGCGTTTAATGAGGAAGTGGTCGCGCGCGCTATTGCGCGTTCCAGGATCCCCGTTATTTCTGCAGTGGGTCATGAGGTAGACTGGACGATTGCAGATTTCGTTGCTGACTTCCGAGCTCATACACCAACAGCAGCTGCCGAACAGGTTGTTTCCCACTGGGACGAGCTTGAGATGCGACTTCGCCAGCTGCGGGAGCGGATGCGGAATCAAATGAAGGTTATTTTTGACATGAAACGCGAAGCATTGGCGCGCCTGAAGGATAGCTATGCATTTCGGCAGCCGAAAGCTTACCTCCAGCAACTTGCTCAGCGTGTCGACGAACTGGCAAGACAACTGCAAAATTATCTGAGGGGGTTTGTCGAAACGAAAAGGCAGCAGTTTCAAAATCTTATGGGCAAATTAAATGCGTTAAGTCCATTGGCAAGTTTAGAGCGGGGATACAGTCTTACTTTTGATGCGGAGGGTCGTTTGTTGAAAGATGCGAAACAAACCGAAATAGGAGAGGTGATCCGGACAAGGCTGAGGAAGGGGACGATTGAGTCAAAAGTGCTGGAACTAGGAGCGTAGCCATGGAGCAGGAAATCAAGTTTGAAAAGGCGTTGGAACGGCTTGAGAAGATTGTGGAGGATTTGGAAAGCGGCAATATGCCTCTTGAGGACGCGCTTAAAAAGTACGAAGAAGGGGTAAGGCTTTCCAGGGACTGCAGCAAAAAACTCGAACAGGCGCAAACGAAAATCGAGGAGTTGACGCGTACCTTAAACAGTGCCCTTGAGCCCGAATCCGCCGATCGTGAGAACAGCCTAAGAAAAGGAGGACCCAAAAAACCAAAAAAGGTTCAGCCATCATTTGAGCAAACCGACGACAATTTATTATTGTAATCGCAGAGGCGAGACTGATCACGCCCGTCAGATATGGCGGAAACGTTGTGAGGTGCACAATTTGGCCCAGAAATCCTTAAAGTCAGACTCTCTAAATCAATACGTGAAGGCGCAGATGGCTCGGCTGGAAGCCGCGCTCGATCGAGTTTTACCTCCCGCGGACCAGAATCCGGCGGTGCTCCATGAAGCGATGCGCTATTCAGTTTTAGATGGCGGAAAACGGATCCGTCCACTGCTTGCGATGGCGGTTTGCGACATGTTTGGGGGAGACTCAGAGCAGATTTTGATTCCTGCATGTTCGATTGAGTTGATTCATTCCTATTCATTGATTCATGACGATTTACCGTGCATGGATAACGATGAATGGCGACGGGGACAGCTGACGTGCCACAAGAAATATGGTGAGGCGATGGCGCTGCTCGCGGGAGACGGTCTTTTGACCCTTGCATTTCATCTGCTTGGAAAGCTTCAAGATGAAAGGAAGGGACAGCGGCTCACGCGCGAGCTCGCTCAAGCTGCCGGGACTTTTGGGATGGTAGGCGGGCAGGCGATGGATTTGATTTCAGGAAGTCTTGAGATGAATCTGCCAACGCTCGATGCGATTCATATCAATAAAACAGGACAAATGATTCGAGTCAGCGGTATGGTTGGGGCGATTATGGGCGGTGCGAATCAGGATGCCGAAACACGGATTCTCAAGTTTGGAGAATATTTGGGATTCGCGTTCCAAATCGTAGATGATATACTGGACAGGAATGGTTACCTGCACTTTATGAGTGCACATAAGGCGAGGGAAAAAGCCAGTGATCTGATCACGAAAGCGAAGAAAGAACTGAGTAGCTTTAAGATGAACCAAAGGTTACTGGAAATGGCAGACTGGATTGGAAATCGGACGACCTAGTCCCCCCCACCACTTTTCGGATGAGTCATCAAATAAGCTGTTCAAACTACCAAACTTAAAAGGGGTGGGGGACTGGACAGCAGCAACATATGGGCTAAATGTATATCTCACAAATTGATTCCCCCAGAGACCTTAAAAAAATCCCTTTATCCCAGCTGCCGAACGTGTGCGAGGAATACCGTACATCCTTAATTGAAGCTGTCTCGAAGACGGGCGGGCATTTGGGAGCGAGCCTGGGTGCGGTGGAACTCAACGTCGCGCTCCATTACGTTTTGGATTCCCCGAAAGATAAGATTTGTTGGGACGTCGGCCATCAAGCCTATGTCCACAAGATGATCACAGGCAGGCGCGACCGAATGCCGACGATTCGCCAAGCCGGCGGCTTGAGCGGCTTTCCGTCGCCGTTTGAAAGTTCTCATGATCAATTTATCGTCGCACATGCGTGTACGGCGATTTCCCAAGGATTAGGTCTGGCGGTAGCGCGCGATTTACGGAACCGGAGTGAAAAAATCGTGGTCGTGATCGGCGATGGCGGACTGACCGGCGGGCTGGCTTATGAAGCCTTGAATAATGCCGGCCATCTTGGAAAACGAATGCTCATTATTTTAAACGATAATGAGATGTCTATTTCAAGGAACGTGGGTGCGATCAGCAAATATTTGAACAAGGTAATCACGAATCCTTTGTACAATCGAATTCGTGCGGAGGTGGAGCGACAACTTCGGCGGTTCCCGCGAATCAGAAAACTGGCAGATTACACCCTTGAGAGCTTGAAACACCTGATCGTCCCTGGCCTGATGTTTGAGGAGTTGGGATTTCGCTACTTTGGCCCTGTAGATGGACACAATGTAATGGCGCTCGTTAAAACGATTCAGAATGTCCTGGAATTGGATCAACTTTGCTTGCTCCATATTGTCACGCGTAAGGGAAAAGGTTATGACTTTGCGGAGAAAGATGAGGAAAGATTCCATGGGGTGACACCGTTTAACATTATCACAGGAGAAAAGATCGAAAATCCTTCAGAGTTGAAGAAGAAAAATACGATGACGTACACAGAAGCGTTTACAAAGGCGATGCTTCAAATCGCTCGGGAGGACGAAAAGGTCATCGCAATCACAGCTGCCATGGCCTCCGGCACTGGTTTGGTTGAATTCTCGAAAAAATTCCCAGATCGTTTTTTTGACGTCGGCATAGCGGAACAACATGCCGTCACATTTGCCGGGGCACTCGCTAAAGGAGGCATGAAACCGGTTTGTGCGATTTACTCAACGTTTCTTCAACGGGCTCAGGATCAGTTGATTCATGATGTTTCGCTCCAACGTCTGAATATCACTTTGTGTTTGGATCGGGCAGGTCTCGTGGGTGCCGACGGTGCAACACACAACGGCGTCTTCGACATCAGTTATCTCGGACATATCCCGAGAACCGTGATTGCCGCACCGAAGGATGACGTAGAACTGTACCACATGCTAAAACTAGGGATTGCCTATCCGCACATTTTTGCTCTACGCTATCCGCGAGCGACAATTCCAGCGGACATGAAAACGCCGCCGAAACTGTTTCAGATCGGCGAGGGGGAGGTGTTGCGTGAAGGAGTGGATCTTGCCATTTTCACGTTGGGAAGTATGGTTTCGCCTTCGCTCGAAGCAGCAGAATTGCTGGCTGCTGACGGGGTAGAAGCAATGGTTTGTAACCTCCGGTTTGCACAACCTCTTGACGAAGGGTTGATCCTAGAGGCGATGACCAAAACACCATTTGTGTTTACGGTTGAGGAGCATGTCTTCACCGGCGGATTTGGTTCGAAAGTACTTGAATTTATGGAACGAAAGGGAGTCGAAGGTTGCCACGTGAGGCGCCTCGCACTTCCGGATGAGTTTATTGAACATGGCTCGCGTGAGAAGTTGTTGGAAGCGAATGGTCTCTCTGGCGAAAAAATCGCGCAGACGATTCACCAAACGCTCAAGCACGAAACGCAGCTGCATCACCAGACGACGTGACCCAGTCGATGACCACGACCTCGATCCATCGGATTGGAATTATTACGAATTCGCGAAAGCCGAATGCGAATCAGGTGCGCGAGGAGCTGCTCGAGTGGCTTCGCAAACGCAATGTCGAGGTGTTTGATTCGATCGAAACGCCGCTTGAAAAAACGGTTCCCCATGCGGATCTCTTTGTCTGCCTTGGTGGGGACGGAACGATTCTGCATTTGGCAGGCAGGATGATCGACCGTCAGGTTCCGGTGCTCGGAGTGAATCTAGGGGGTCTCGGATTTTTGACCGAGGTGCGAAGCGAGGAACTTTATGAGGAGTTGAAGTTGATTTTCGCGGGTGAAATTGACGTGGAGGAACGGATGCTTTTAAGTGCGCGCGTTTGGTCGTTTGGAGAGGGCAAGAAAAGGTCGGAGCAAAGATTTCAGGCTCTCAATGACATTGTGATTAACCGTGAGGGACTGACGCGTTACATGACGATCAAAATCGACGTAGGCGGTGAGTGTGCCACCCGTTTTTTTGGGGACGGTGTGATCTGCGCAACGCCGACCGGCTCAACAGCCTATTCACTTTCTGCTGGGGGACCCATCGTTCATCCGTCATTAGACAGTATCGTGATCACGCCAATTTGTCCTCATGCGTCAGCACTTCGGCCGCTTGTCGTTCCCGGACGAGAGTCCATTCGAATCCAAATCAAATGTGCAGGCAATCAGGAAAAGGCACTGCTCACGGCCGATGGGCAAATGGACGCGCAAATTGACGAGCAGTCCACGGTTGAGGTGACTCGATCGGAGAATCGTTTCAAGCTCGTGAAAAGTTCAAAGCGCACGTACTTTGGAACCTTACGAGAGAAGTTTGATTTCCCGGCTTAACTAAGATATGGACCCACGCTTTGTGCAGGAACGCGGTATTCAGGTTTACACGGGCATGGAGCTTCTTTTAAAGGGGGCACTAGAAAGCGGAGTGAGTCTCCTCACCGGCTATCCGGGTTCTCCCATCGCTGATTTCTTCAATGTGGCGCGCAGCGTGAGAGACTTACTCAAAGAAAAGGGTATTGTGCTTCAGGTTGCGAACAACGAAGCACTGAGTGCCGCGCGTTTGAACGGCTCTCAGATGGAAGATATCAAAGCGATCGCTGCCATGAAGAGTGTGGGAGCGCATGTGGCGAGCGACGGACTTGCTTTAGGGAATTTATCAAAGTCTTCTCATCGAGGAGGTGCCCTCGTTGTGATCGGCGATGATCCTTGGTCCGAAAGCACGCAGGTTCCAAGCGATTCGCGGTTCCTTGCAAAACATCTTCACATGCCGGTCATGGAACCCGCTACGTTTCAGGAATTGAAGGATTGGGTTTCCGTCGGACTCGACCTGTCCGCAAAATCCAGTTTGTACGTTGCGTACCTCATCACGACGAATCTTGCAGACGGTGGCGGGACCGTCAGGGTGTATCCGAATCAATACCCGAGAATCAATACGAAGCGTCCGGTTGAAATCGATACACAGTCAATTCCGGTTGAGGAAACCGTAGTGCTGTCGCCGAGGACTGCCGCGCGTGAAGAGGGTCTGGCGGATCGATATCAAGCGCTCATCCGTTTTAGCCAGCTTCACGAGGTCAATCAAATGCTCTATAAAAGCAGCCGAGCAAAAATTGGTTTTATCACCTCCGGACTTGCGTACAGTTACCTGGAACATGCTTTGCGCGAACTAGGGCTTCAGGGTCAGTTTTCAATTTTGAAGCTGGGGATTACTTATCCTTTGGACGAAGAACTCGTTTTACAATTTTGCGATGGGCTAGAAGAGGTGTTCGTGATCGAGGAGAAGCGCGATTTTCTTGAATCGCAGATTAGAACGATCATCACTCGTGCCTATCAAGAAGGGAAGTCGAAACGCTTTGTTCCTCTGTGGGGCAAGCGATTTCCCAACGGCTGTCAGGGTATCCCGTCCACACGCGGTCTCAATCCTTCGCTTTTGATCGAGCGTCTGGTCCCCTTGTTCAAAGAGCGGTGCCTGGGTTCATCTGATCTCAACTTGGAAGTTTTGGAAAGAGAATTGGCTCTGATTCGCGAGACTGGGACGCTTGACGTTTCACTCGCCCAGCGGACGCCCACGTTTTGTCCCGGCTGCCCCCATCGGGATTCATCAAGCGTACTCTTGGAAGTGAAGCGAAAATTTCGAGATGCGACGTACATGAGCAAACGGCATCGGCGTGAGCCGGTGGATTTGGTCTTTCATGGGGATACCGGCTGCTACACGATGCTCATGTTCGAACCGAACAGCGAGCTCATGCACAACTATTCGGGAATGGGTCTTGGCGGCGGAACAGGAGCCGGCATCGACCCGTTCATTACGAATAAACAAGCGGTCTTCATGGGCGATTCGACGTTTTTTCACAGCGGCATGATTGCGATCTCCGATGCAATCAAACACAATCAAGACATTACCTTCATTATTTTGGATAACGGGACCACCGCGATGACGGGCCACCAACCAACGCCCGCTCAAGAGTTAGACCTGATGGGGAATCCCACGGTGGTTCAGAAGATAGAAGAAATCATCCGTGGGATGGCCCAAGGGGCCGGAATTCCCGTCGAGCGGATCAATCCTGCGTATCGAGAAGCGTATCGCAATCTGATCGAAGACACACTCTTAAAGGACGGCGTGAAGGTCATTATTGCGGATAAGGAGTGTGGCATTACCTACGACCGAAAGGTACAACGTGAAGAAAAGAAGGTCATCCGGGAGCGAGGATTCCTTCCGAAAAAAAGGTACATCAACATCACACCTGAAGTCTGCGAATATTGCCTCGAATGCACGAAGGCAACTGGTTGTCCCGGCTTGACGGTTCAAAAAACCCATTATGGTCCTAAATTGGTCACGGATTTGAGTTGGTGTAAATCGGACGGTGCTTGCACCAAAGTTCACGCGTGTCCCTCATTTGAAGAGATTGTGCTTGAGCGCAGCCGACCTCCCGATAAATCGTTTGCCGATGTTCGGGGCGAATCGCTCGCAAAACCGGAAGTCCCCAGCTTTGAAGGTACTTGGAGCGCGTATATCGCTGGGGTGGGCGGAATGGGAATCGGAGTTGTGACGGCGATTCTCGTTCAAGCCGGGATGAAACAGGGTTATCAAGTTTGCTTCGCAGACAAAAAAGGTCTGGCGATCCGGAACGGCGGGGTTTACTCTCACATTTTTTTCTCGAAGGACGGAAGACCGATTTCACCGATCACGCCTTATGGAAAAGCGAACCTCTTAATCGGACTCGATCTTCTAGAAGCGGCGCGAAGCGTGGACCCGAAGGTGAACTTGCGTGTTGCCAGTCCGCGATGGACGACGGCGGTTGTGAACACACATAAGACGCCGACCGTCACGATGTTGCTTGGCAAAGAAGATGTCAAACTGGAAGATCTAGAAGATTTGATTCGCCGTGTGAGCCAGCCAGGATGCTATTTCAGTGCTGACCTTTCGGAAGTTGCGGAACGGTATTTCCAGAACAAGGTCTTTGTCAACCTGGTGATGCTCGGCATAACTTATCAGAGGGGAATGCTGCCGATCCACCTCGAGCACCTCCTTTGGGCGATTGAGAAATCCGTTCCAAAAGATGCGATCAAGGAAAACATGGATGCATTCCATTTAGGGCGTCTCTATGTCCAAAACCCGGGGCGCGTCAGCATCGGAGAAGCCGACACGTATGAGTCGGTACTGGCGGAAAAGGAGGAAATCTTGGCCCACAAGGGCTGGCGTGGGAAACCCCTATCTCGTGCGTATCGAAATTTTGTGGTGCGGACGGTTGCGGCACTGCAAATGGACGATGAGACGAATATGCACCTTGCTCTTCGTATTTACGATCTCATCCAGTACGAAAATTTGAGCTACGCCCGATCTTACGCTCGTTTGGTGCGAGAGGTGAAGCGCGTGGACCGGTCGGACTACGGTTTTCAAGCGACTCAAGCGGTGATTCATCTTCTCTACAAGGTGATGGCCATTAAGGACGAGGTTTTTGTTGCTCATCTTTTGACAAGTGTTGAGAAGCGGAAGCGCGATTTTAAACGGTATCGTATTGATCCGAATCGGGGTGACCGGGTGACGTATCGCCATATGACACGACCTGAATTTGTCCTGTTTGGCTGTCGTATTCGATTCGATATGGTGACGAGAGATTGGCAGCTCAACGTGATGAAACGGATGAAATTCTTGCGCCGCTTGTTGCCTGGCTGGCATGCACGTGAGAAGGCATTCCGCGATTGGTATATTGAACTGGTCAAGAATTTTCACTACGAAGATCGCGACTCCTATGATTCTTATGTGGAGGCACTCAGAGTTCCTGACGCGGTCAACGGGTACCGGGACGTTCGTTATCCCAAGATGGAAGCTGCGAGACAAAAGGCGGAACAGTTATTATCTTCCCTGTCTCTCGAAGCGCACGTTGCAGGCAGCCAGCGCCTTGACCACCTCCGCCGTTAAGGAAACACACCATACGGGCGCAGGGGCGCGATTTATCGCGCCCTCGGGCGCCATGTCCGCCAAAAGCCGCGGCGGATCCGCCGCGTTGTGTGGCGGAAATGGCGCCACTACGTAACCATTTCAAATGGTTCGAGTTCGTTTCGCTCCGTCTCCCACAGGCACCCTTCATATCGGCGGCGTCCGAACCGCCCTTTTTAATTATCTCTTTGCCCGGAAGGAACAAGGCGCTTTTTTAATTCGAATCGAAGATACGGATCGGGAACGTTCGCAGAAGAAGTACGAGGAGGAAATTTTAGACTCTTTGCACTGGCTTGGTCTCGACTGGGATGGGGAGGTGAGACGGCAAAGTGAACATCTTGACCTTTATCAACAGATTGCAAAGGGTCTCATCCAACAAGGGCTCGCTTACTGGAGTGAGGAGCCCGCGGTAGACGTGTCTCAAGCTTCCGTCGCCGGTGGTGGAAGAGCGGTCAAGCTGAAAATGCCAAAAGCTAAGATTGGCTATCGGGATCTTGTACATGGGGCGGTTGAATTTGAAGGTGAGGAACTTGGTGACTTCGTGATCCAGAAATCGAATGGCTTTCCGACGTATCATCTAGCTTGCGTGGTAGACGACCACGAAATGGGAATTACGCATGTGATCCGCGGAGATGACCACATCTCCAATACACCCAGGCATCTCGCCATTTATGACGTGATGGGCTGGAAACCGCCTGAATTTGCTCATTTGCCTCTTGTGTTCGGGCCTGACCGCACCCCGCTTTCAAAACGGCATACTGCAGTGTCACTTGCTAGTTATCGGGAAGAAGGCTATCTTCCAGAAGCACTTTTAAATTACTTGGCCCTCCTGGGATGGTCGCCCGGTGGAAACCAAGAGTTCATGACTCGTGCGGAACTTCTCCGGGCGTTTCGGCTCGAAGACGTTCACAAGACGAACGCTTGCTTCGATTCGGAGAAACTCAAGTGGCTCAATGGCGAACACATCCGGCATTTGCCGCCTGACCATTATAACGCGGAAGTTAAAAAGTTTATGGAGCCGGTCGCTTTTGAGGATCCCAAGAAAATGACCGCCATCGCGTTGCTCTACAAAGAGCGTTTTCGAACGTTCGGTGAGTTGAAAGAGCAATGCGCTTTTTTCTTCACGGATCGGGTTCAGTTTGATCCTGCAGCAGTTCGGAAATATTTAACAGGCGACAAGACGCGAGTCCATCTTGAGCAGTGGAAGAATGTCTTGCAAGAAGAAGGAGATTTTAAAGATCCGAAAGCGCTGGAAGAGATCTTGCGGAAGACGGCGCACGAGATGGGGATTGAAGCCCGTGACTTGATCCATCCGACGCGTGTAGCGATTAGCGGACGCGCAGTGACACCTAATTTGTTCGAAGTGATGGCGATCCTCGGTAAACAGGAGGTGATCGAGCGAATCGGATATGTTACAATGAATTATTCTAAGGTCGCTTCCATGGGAGCGGGAGCATGAGCGAATGCCTTTTTTGCCAAATTATCACGAGGAAAATCTCTTCAAAAGTGGAGTTTGAAAATGATGCGATGATTGCCATTCAGGACGTCAATCCTCAGGCGCCGACGCATGTGCTCGTGATACCCAAAAAGCACATTGGTAGAATCAGCGATACGGATGGGAAGGACGCTTTGTTGATCGGAGATCTCATTCTCTGCGCGAGAGATCTCGCGCGTCGAAAAGGTTTGGAAGAAGGTTATCGTCTCGTTTTTAACAACGGACCGGAAGCCGGCCAGTCCGTTTTTCACATTCATCTCCATCTGCTTGGCGGCAGGCGTATGTGGTGGCCGCCCGGTTGATCCCCCACCACTTTAAGGGATGTCCCTTGGGATGAAACTTAAAGTGGTGGGGGATGATCAGAGGCAGCGAAAAATGTGTATGAATAAACAATTCTTTTTTTTTGTGATTGTGTTCTCTTTCTGTTTCACCCTCCCTACGACTGGATCCGCTCAGGAGGAGACGAATCTTGAGCGTGGCGAATTTTTGGTCTTGGAGGGGAAGATTATGGATATCGAAGAATTGGATGAACCGGATGGCAAGCTCATCCTCAACGTTCGAGATGTTCTTTCCGAGAAAGTCCTTCGACTATCGGCCGACTCCCATCGGGCGACTGTTCAAGGCGGAGATCGTATGCAGTCGGTCCGCGATCTCGTAAGTGGGTCGATGGCTACTATCATTTATCGGAAATCCGCCGAAGAAGAATTGCCGGAACTGGTGTACATAAAAACTGCGAGTTCTTACGACTCATGACCCTCGGACCCCGGTGATCGAGGACGCTCAAGGCCGATTTTACCGGAAGATCGGCGACCACCTTCCTAAAACCGTTTTTTACCGCTTGCGAAAACTACGCCTTTGGTTGGGGTGGCCATTTGCCATCATTCTTGCGATTTATGCGGAGAGTTCAGCACAGGGCTTTTGGATCGGAATCCCTCCGATCGTGCTTGGCGAAGCGTTGCGGCTTTGGTCTCACGGCTACCTCAGGAAAATCAGAGCGCTTGCTACGAACGGTCCTTATGCCTACGTACGAAATCCGCTTTATTTAGGAAATTTTCTGCTTGGACTTGGGTTCTGCGCCGTCATTTGGAATCCGCTGATCTTCACCTTTTTTGTAGTCGGTTTCTTTTTGGTTTATTGGGTTACGGTGAAAGGGGAAGAGGAGCGTTTAGCTTTCAGATTCGGGAAGCCTTACTCGGATTATGCCGCGGCAGTTCCTCGATTTCTTCCGCGTGTAACTCCTTATCCGGGACGTCAGAACGCACGGTTCGCGTTGCATCGGGTTGGGGGCCACGGGGAAGGGATTACGATTCTTGCGATCGTCGTTTTATTTCTCGGGCTCTATTTGCGCCAAGAGTTCTACCAGGAACACCGAGCCTTGAGTGTTTCGACGCTCGCAGTTTCAATATTCGCGATTGGCTTGACGATGACCGTTGTTTATACTTGGACCGCTCGGCGAATACGAGGTCGGCGCGGCAAACAGCGGTGAAGGCTCACGAGGACGAGGAAACCAAAGGATTCCGCAAACCTTCATTAATTTCGCATTTTAAATTTTTTTTCATTTCTTTTCTGCGGCGATGGCGGAATTGGCAGACGCGCAAGACTTAGGATCTTGTCCCGAAAGGGGTGGGGGTTCAACTCCCTCTCGCCGCAGTTGTTGATCAATGGGTGAGTGATCGTATCTCGCGTTCGGAATCAATCAAATTCTTCTGCGAACTTTCTCCCAAAACTGTCTTGGCGAGTAAATAGGAGTGGAGCCAATTTTCTTGAGTATTAGGAGATCGTGATCGCCGGTGACAAGCGCACGCGCTTGTGAGCCAACAGCAACACCCAGAATCTTAACATCTTTGGGATCACGACATTCGGGAATGGCAATCTCTTTTGGATTGGTGATTTGGGTATATTCTCGTAGATAAGCGAGTACGCTTTGAACTTTGGTTTCCGGCAGCTTCATTTTGGTCCTGAGGTTGTGTTCTGCCTCATCCAAAATGCCATCGCTCAGGACAATTTCGTGCGGTGCGACGCAAAGTTCAAAAACGCTCTGGCAGAAACCTCTGGTTGCAAAAGCTGCGATCAGCACGTTTGCATCTAAGACCACTTTCATTGAAGCTTGTCAAACACGTCCTCATCGGTCAAAATGCCTTGCGCTTCAGCATGAGGTAAGATTTCTCCTCTTAAAGTCCGGAACTGACGGACTGCCACCATCCCTTCAATCGAGCTTCGCACCAGGTCGCTAATAGGAATGTGATGAGCTTTGCTGACTGCCAAGAGCTTTTGCTTGAGCTTGCGGGAAATCCGAATGGTAAGGCTAGATTCCATAAGGGCACCTCTTGTAAGGCGTTGCAACACATTGATTTGGTCAGGTCAACTGCGCAATGATAAGGGGGTGCAAGACCGGAATTGTTAAGTCATATAACGGGGATGGCACCCTGACAGAAACGTTTTTTACCAGCCGCTCTGCCAGCCGGTTTTCGCTCAAACCAGAATTTCTAAGCACGGCCGTCTTGGCTTAAATGCGCGGCTCGGCTCTGCAACACAGCTTCCACCCTGTCCCGATGCCAAAACTTCTCCGTCCCTTTGACCCGCTGGTTGAATTGCTTGATTAAAGATTCGACGGGGGCGCTTGAGATCGGTAACCCTAATTTCCTGCAAGCCGGATCATCCATCCGGTGCGCATTCCGGCGCACATAATCCAGCGTCAAGGAAACAATCTTTCGTGAATCACTTGGAGCGGTGCCTTCAGGCGGCTTGCCGACTTGCTTCACCTGATTCTCCAACATCCGAATCACGCTCCCAGTCTCTCCCTGCCAAGCTTTCGTGACAAGCCGTTTGTAAAACTCCCAGGCTTCTTTCGTGTCTTTGCCGTAAGCAGCAGAGGCTGCGCCACACAAATGGGTCATCCCGTGCATGAAATCCAAAACATGCATCCAATCCGGAGCGGGAAAATGCAGCGCTCCAAAGGAATCGATCCAATTGCCTCCGTCCCGACTTTGACACTTAAATCGCGATTGGGAAAGCTTTACACCTTATAATTTCCATAAAAATTGAAAATGTGGGTACACGAAATAGAGCATAATATTTGAATATTATTTGTTATTTATCTTGACTCTCTATTAATATATGGGTACACTACGAGCATGTATATCCGAACCGTTAAAAATAATTCCGGGCAGGCATATTATCAGCTGGTGGAATCCTTCCGTTATAACGGCCAAGTCAGGAAACGAGTGCTGCTTACCTTGGGACGGATTGAAGATCACAAAATCGAAGATCTTGCCGGCGCAATCAGCCGCCATCGAAAACAACTCACCGCTTGCGATTTAGCCAAGCAGGTGTCGGTGGATGAAACATTCATTCTGGGGCCTTTGCTCGTGCTGGAGCATTTATTTGAGAAGCTGGGAATCCGTACAGTCATGAACCACATTCAGGATCAACATCCGAGATTAGGGTTCAACTTAATGACGCAGTTGTTCGCACTGGTTGCCTCGCGGTTCGTCCGGTCGAGCTCAAAATTAAAGGTGTATGACCATTGGATTGAGAAATTTTATCCCGAAATGATAAAGGATAAAATCGAAGTCCATACACTTTATCGGACCATGGATTTGTTGGCCGCTCATAAAGAGGAAATCGAAAAGAAGCTGTACCGGCACGGGCGCGATCTCTTAAATATGCCGGTAGATGTGGTGCTGTATGATCTGACGACCTTGAGGTTTGAAAGCACGCGCACTGATTTGGGACGCTTGAGGCAGTTTGGATACTCCAAAGAGATGCGGACCGACTGCACCCAAGTGGTGTTTGGCTTATTGGTAGATACGGATGGAATTCCTTTGGGATTTGAGGTGTATCCCGGAAATACCTTCGAGGGAGAGACCTTGAAGGATATCGTCGAGAAAATGAGAGCTAAATTCGAGGTGCGCCGGTTTATCTTTGTCGGAGATAGGGGAATCTTCTCCAAGAAGAACCTGGATTTATTAAGCCAAGACGGAACGGAATTCATCGTGGGGATGAAGCTGGGTGTGGTCCGCAAAAGACACGAAGAATTTTATGATCTGAATCGATTCCGTCCCATTAACGAATCGCTTTATGTCTATGAGACCGAATATGAAGGAGATCGGCTGATCGTGACATGGTCTCGCGCTCGATACGAGCGGGATCAGAAAGCGCGCGGAGATATCCTGGAAAAGATTCTCAAAAAACTCGGGTCAAAAAAAGTAAAGGCCGAAACGTTTATATCCAACCGGAGTTACCGGCGGTTTGTGCGTTTGGACGGAAAGAGCAAACCTGTTTTAAATGAAGAAGCGATTCAAGAAGATGAGAAAAAGGACGGATTCTTCGGAGTGGTCACGAGTGTAAAAGATTTAAAGGCGGATGAGATTGTGATGCATTATAAGGATTTATGGAAGATCGAAGATGCGTTTGGAGAATTCAAAGGGAGTACGCTGAAAACCAGACCCGTATTTCATTGGAAAGACCGCCGGATTGTTGGACATTTAACCTTATGTTTTCTGGCTTATCTCTGCGAAGCACACATGACAAAGGTGCTGCGCCAAAAAGCAAAGCGGTTGACTTCCAAATCAATCGAAGACGGAATCATCAAGGAACGGCCTTTAACGGTATCAGAAATCATGAAAGAATTATGCGAAGTCAGGGTTGTCCCGGTTCGATTCGGAGCGGAAAAAACCCTTTGGGTGAGAACCGATATTAATGGAAACGCAGCTCAGCTGTTTACAGCCATCGGAATGCGGCTGCCGCCCAAAGTGCTGAAAGAGACTTGAAAGCGTGGTATCACAAACCGATTTTTCCAAAAATTATAAGGTGAAAACGCTCAGACAAGTGTCAAAGTCGGGAATTGCCTCCGTCCCCAACAAAGGCCTTGCGTTTGGCTTCATAAAAGCCTCGCTTCTGGGCCTCTGCTGCCACCATGTAGCCAAATTCATCGACCTTCTGCTGGGTTGCTACCGCCGTGCGCACCAAGGGCTCTGGCTTTTCAAAGTCCTGCTTGTTTTCTTCGGGCTCTTTGTTATCCTTCACCTTCGTCGATGCCACTTTGGATTCGGCCGACGGCTCTTGGGTCTTGCCGTGAATCATCGCCATCTGACGGCAGATTTCTTTGACCGTCTGGCGATCCATAAGTTTCGAAGGCACCTCAGGCTGCGGATCTTCTAAGTGTTCCTTAGCTTGATACGTTACAAGACATGCCACTTTCGTATCCGCCCAAGCCTGTCCGCGCACTCCGGGTCCCCCGCCGTCATCAGCTCTCGTCTGTACCTTACCAGCATCCACATAAACCGCACAGACTTCAGGCTTATTGAGCACTTTGACTTCAAGTTTGTCTTGCTTCATCAACTCCACTTCCAGATTACACTTCTTCTGCCTTTCAGCTCCAATCCGTTCCGTCAGCCTTCCGATATGCCGATCGCTGATTTTTATCTCCGCCAATACCTTCATATGTTCAGCCGCTTCCTGAAACGATCCTGCCTTGGCTCCCGCATATTCAATCTTCTCGAGCACGCTTGGACTATATCCTTCCGCCCCGATTTCCATGCGCCGTTCCAGAGGGAAAAAAAACTTTCCGGCAGCGGCCGCAATAATAGCCTTCCCGCTCAAAACCAACCGAGCCGCGTTCGCCGATCAAATCCCGATGCTCTTTCGCCTCTTCTCGGCTCTTGCCGATCCCGCCGCAACACGGACAGCGCCTTTTGGCCTCCGCATCACCCGTCTGCTCATCCTTCTCGTGTCAACCCCCATATTTTTGGACCAAAATCAGCCGGTTTTAGCAGACACTTTTTTCTGTTCCCGGAACGCTGCCGGCGATAGGTTATCCAAGCTTCCGTGCGGCCGGGCCGTGTTGTACCAGGTCATGTAATTGTTCCAACCTTCGTAAGCTTCAAAGAATGCTTGGTAATCGTTGCGGTACACCTCTTCAAGTTTGTAGCAGCCGATGAAACTTTCGATGTACGGCTTGTCATTAGGCGTCTGAACACCGCAAAATTCAAGCTCAATGCCGGCCAAGTGCGCAAACTCGGCAAACGCTTCTGCGGTGAATTGACAGCCGCGATCGACACGGACAGTCAGGCGCAATCCCAGAGCCTGTTCCCGGCCGAATCGCTTTCTCAAGGCCTCCTTCAGACATTCAATCGCCTCTTCGGCACCGGCACGAATGTTCATGTGCCCGGAAAGCGCTTCCCGGTCATAGACATCTTCGATCACAACGAGATACATCATGCCCATCCGTGTCGCGACCCATGTCAGATCGGCTTCCCAGCGTACATTGCTTTGGAGCGGACAGAAGGTTGCCAGGCGCTTGTTTTTCCTCCATAAGCACTTGATGTGGCGAGGCTGCAATAATCTCAAGATCTTCATGTGCCGATAGACTTTCTTGCGGTTCCAGATCTTGTCGTGTTTGGCCCGCAGATAATCCGTTGCCTTGTCATAGCCTAAGGTCAGTTCATAACCGGCCATTTCTTTCAGCGCCGTCTCCAGCTCGGAATCCAGAGGGAAAACCCGCTTGTCCTCTGATCTCGGCCGGCCTTCATAGCAATAACTGCTTTTGTTTAAGTCCATGTATTCCAGAGCCGCACTCAAGGTCATCGATTTCCTCAGTTCGGTAATGATCTTGCGTTTTAAACCAATGGTGAACGCATCGCCGAGATTTTTTTTAGCGTTTCAATGAGGCAAGCCTGTTCGCCGATGATCCTCAAGAGCCGGTCGCGCTCCGCAGAAAAATCAGATCCGCCATTGCGTCCGTTCCCCCCTGAAAGCGCCATCGATCGCTTTCAAGACTTGATCACGCCAGTGATAGATTAAAGCGT
The DNA here is from genome assembly GCA_001804315.1 of Omnitrophica bacterium RIFCSPLOWO2_12_FULL_50_11. Taxonomy (GTDB): domain Bacteria; phylum Omnitrophota; class Omnitrophia; order Omnitrophales; family Danuiimicrobiaceae; genus 2-12-FULL-50-11-A. Next base: position 24,001 of record MHFT01000104.1, on the reverse strand, counting down.
CGCTGATTCCGCGTTCTTTTGAAATCTGGCTCGCGCTTTTGCCCCCTTTCAAAAGCTCCAAAACCACAAGCTTTTTTTCATCCTCACTCCATTTCCGTTTCGGCATTTCTTAGCCCCTTTCCCGCCCGCTGACTTTCTGCTATCGGCGGTCCAATTATATCAGGGGGCTAGCGGGAAACAAGCGGACATCCTTTGTGTGCGGAAGGGTTTTTCTTCGATTGAATGCCCATGACGTATCTGATTTGGACGGTTATTACCATATCATTAAACAAATTGCCCGAAATGAAATTTCACAAGAAAATGTCTTTGAATGGTTTGAGTTGTCGGCAAAACCCCTGTCCGAGATAAAACCAATCAAGGCAAAGAAGGAGTCAGAAAAATGATTCTTAAAAATTGTTTTTATCGGAAGCGGCCATTTTGAATCCAGATAATACCTTTAGCGTTTTAAAAGAGGACGTTCCTATCTTTCATATCACCGTTCCTCAGAATGCTCCGGTGAGCAATCTGCCACCAATTAGAATGGCCCTTCTGTCTACGCTTGAGCTTGAAGTTACGGACATGGGCAGACAGCATAACGCAGAAATCATTTTAGGGTCTTTGAAGTTATGAAGATGAATCACATTTCAGGCACAATCATAATGCCGGTTACAACGCGACCTACCTCCTGAAGTCACTCGAGCAAGTGCCGGTGAGGCGTGTTCAGAAAAACTCCGCGAGGCGGTGAGCATTTATGAACGGGAGGTAAAAGGGGACACAATACTTAATTCACCCCGCTCCATAGGAAGTCCCGCCTGTCAAGGCGGGGAGGAATGGTACCGCTCGCCAGAAGGGTAATGACCTTGAGGCCACGGCTGTCAAGCCGTGGAGCGGGGTGAATTAAGTATTGTGTCCCCCTATTTAGGGCGCTTCCTCAGGATGACGGTTTTCTTAGAAGCGCATGTGACGTCCGTCACGGCATATTTTTGTCGGTTCATTTACTCTTTCGGTCGATGAGCGAGATGGATACCGAAGGACATGAATGACCTTACGATAAAGAAGTTCGATCCGGTAAAACTTTTTCTGGTTGGTGCCTGCCTCATATTAATTCTGTTTTTCTTTTTTGATTTGTCTCCTCGGACGTCAATTGCACAATCCCAAGTCCCATTTCTGGGAAAGCCTCCTTTGACCGAAGCGCTTTTTTCAAAGGGAGAGGCTCTCTATCAAAAGCACTGTGTGAGCTGCCACGGAGCCTTGGGAGCGGGAGACGGCGAAGCTGCTTATCTTTTGTATCCGAAACCGAGGGATTTCACGCGCGGTGAGTTTCGCCTGGTTTCGACCACGGACATGACCGTGAGAGATGAGGATTTATTTAAAACGATCACACGCGGAATGCCAGGCTCGGTCATGCCCCCGTGGGAATTTCTAAATGAGAGAGATCGCTGGGGTCTCGTTTATTATGTTCGATATTTGATCGAGCTGGGTATGAGTGAAGAAAAAGGCGAGATGACAAACGAAAGGATTGAGAAAGGTCTTCTGTGGGATCAAAAGAAGAAACTGGCAACGGCGCAAATAGATCCGGAGGCAATCATCAAGGCTTCTCAAGAACCGTCCGTTAAAGAAGAGGGTCTTACGCTCGGGCGTGAGTTGTTTGTGAAGGCGTGCGCTGCTTGCCATGGAAACATGGGACGCGGAGATGGCCGACAAATTATGAAGGATAGTTTGGGAGTTCCCTTAAAACCCCGCGATTTGACAGCAGGAATTTTTAAAGGAGCGTCGAGTCCGGAAGAATTGTATTGCCGGATTGTCGGCGGGCTGCCCGGTTCTCCGATGCCGAGTTATCACGGTGCGTTTACGGAAGAGCAAATTTGGGATTTGATTCATTACGTTCGGACACTTCCAAAACCGGGTGCTGAAGAGCGAGCTCGTCTGCGCCGTGTTAAAATCGTGGCGCACCGAGCACAAGAGACTTTGACGGTTGATCCATTGGCAGGTTACTGGTCAAACATTGAACCCGTATTTGTATCGGTCACGCCTCTTTGGTGGAGAAACGATCGGATTGAAGGTATCGAGGTAAGGGCACTCCATAATGGAACCCAGATTGCGATTCTCCTGAGTTGGAGGGATGCAGCGCAGGATGATTCGATCATAGCGCCACAATCCTTTTCCGATGGGGCCGCGTTACAGTTTTCCATGGAAGAAGATCCGCCTTTCTTTGCGATGGGGAGCAGCACATCGCCCGTTTATATTTGGCATTGGAAGGCATCTTGGCAGAAGGATGTTGCCGAACATGTGGACGTTGAAACGGCATACCCCAACACGGCCATCGATTGGTACCCGGATCAGACGAATTACGAGCCTGGCAGTCCTTTTGAAACGCGGGATTCGAAAACCGAGTTTCACGATCCGCTTTTTATAACCGGTTGGGGTGCGGGAAATCCACTTTCAAACCCTAAAAAAAGAAGGCCAGCCGAAGAAGCTCGAGCAAAAGGGTTTGGTTCCTTAACGATTCAGATTCCAAAAGTTGGAAAGGCGGATGCCAAAGGCGTTTGGCAGGATGAAGGTTGGCGAGTGGTTTTCCTCCGATCTATGAACGCATCGGAGAAAGATGCTTTGCAGTTTGCAGTCGGCAAACCCATGAACATCGCTTTTGCCGTGTGGGATGGGTTTGAAAAGGATCGAAATGGTCAAAAGATGGTTTCCATTTGGGATGAGCTGACACTCGAAAAATGAACAGGGCGCTACGATGGGGATGATCCCACCACCTGCTTGGCCGCCGCCCGAGGGCGGCGGATCACCTAAGGAAGACAAGACTCCGCCTTTAAAGGGGGAGTCTTGTCAAGCAAGTGGTGGGATGACACGTCGTGAATTCTTGAAACTTTCAGGGCTGACGGGGATGGGTCTTGCCCTTCTTTCGAAAGGCCTTCCCCTTTGGGCGCTTGAGCCCGTCGAAGAGATTGAAAACCCACTCGCTTATTATCCCAATCGGAATTGGGAAAAGATTTACCGGGACCAATACCGTTACGACCGCGCCTTTTCCTGGGTGTGTTCTCCCAATGATACTCATGCCTGTCGCGTTCAGGCTTATGTGCGGAATGGGATCGTGGTCCGCATCGGTTCCCAATATGACTACCAGAATTATGCCGACCTTTATGGAAACAAAGCCACTCCGAACTGGAATCCGCGTCAATGTGAGAAGGGTCTTAGTTTTCATCGGTTGCTCTACGGACCGTATCGCTTGAAGTATCCCATTGTCCGGCGGGGTTGGCGCGAGTGGGCGGACGCCGGCTTTCCGGAGTTGACGTCGGAGAATAAAGCGAAATACAAATTCGATTCGCGCGGCACGGATCAGTTCGAAAAAATTTCGTGGGACGAGGCCAATACGTACATTGCGAAAGCCTTGATCGCGATTGGAAAGCGCTACAGTGGTGAAGAAGGGAAAAGGAAACTTCTCGCCGAAGGATATCCTGAGGAAATGCTCGCGCCGATGGAAGGTTCAGGCATTCGTACGATGAAATTCCGAGGCGGGATGGGACTGTTAGGGGTTTTTGGGAAATATGGGATGTACCGGCTTGCGAATACGATGGCGCTGCTCGACACTCGTATCCGGGGCGTTGGTGAGGAGGAAGCAAAAGCGGGCAGAGCCTGGTCCAATTATACGTGGCATGGAGATCAAGCACCGGGGCATCCATGGGTTCATGGGCTCCAAGCTTCAGATTGTGATTTCAACGATCTCCGCTTCACAAAACTGATTATTCAAGATGGCAAAAATCTAGTTGAGAATAAGCTGACCGACAGCCACTGGTTCATCGAATGTATGGAGCGCGGTGCAAAACTTGTTACGATCACTCCCGAGTACAGTCCGCCGGCCACGAAATCGGATTATTGGCTTCCCATTCGTCCCGCTACCGACGCAGCTTTATTCCTAGGCCTTGCGCGCCTCCTGATCGAGAACCATTGGTATGACCGGGATTTTGTGACCCGGTTCACCGATTTTCCGCTCCTCGTCAGAACCGATAATCTAAAACGCCTCAGGGCTCAGGAGATTTTCCCCAACTATCGGCACGGTCTTTCTAAAGAGGGTCCAAGTTATCAGTATCAAGGGTTGAAAGATGAGCAGTATGAGAAACTCGGTGATTTTGTGGCGTGGGACGAAGGGAACAATGAACCCGTCGCCCTCACGCGGGATGAAATTGGCAGGCGATTCGCCGAGAAAGGAATCAAGCTGGCTCTTCACGGAACGTTCAAGGTGAAAACAACTGATGGAAAAGAAATCGAGGTGATGACGCTCTTTTCTCTTTACCGGATTCATCTTATGGACTACGACCTCGAAACCGTTGCTGAGATGACCCATGCCCCTAAGGAATTAATTGTGCAGCTTGCCAAAGACATCGCGACGATTAAACCGGCGGCGATCCACCAAGGAGAAGGAATCAATCACTATTTTCATGCGACAGAAATGAACCGCGCTGCCTATCTGCCTTTAATTCTCACGGGGAACATTGGAAAGCCAGGTGCCGGCTGTCATACGTGGGCCGGCAATTATAAAGCCGCCCTCTTCCAGGGGTCTCCTTGGACAGGACACGGATTTAAAGGTTGGGTGGCTGAAGATCCTTTTCATCCGTTGCTCGATCCGAACGCACACGGGAAGGACGTGCATGTGAAAGCGTTTTTCAAAGATGAGGAACCCGCCTATTGGAATCACGGGGATCGGCCGCTCATCGTTGAGACGCCAAAGGAGGGAAGGAGGGTGTTCACGGGCAAAACCCACATGCCGACTCCTACAAAAGCAATGGTGTTTACGAATGTGAATCTCATCAACAATGCCAAACATGTCTACGACATGATCAAGAACGTCAATCCGAATGTGGAGATGATTGTCTCCATTGATATTCAAATGACCGCCTCCATTGAGTATGCAGACATTGGACTTCCCGCGAATAGCTGGGTTGAGTCTGAAGGGCTTGAGGTGACAGCCTCGTGTTCAAACCCCTTTCTTCAGATTTGGAAAGGTGGAATTCCCTCCGTTTTTGACAGCCGAGATGACCTCCTGATTATCGCCGGCATCGCGCAGAAGCTGGGCGAGATCACCGGCGACCAACGATTCTACGACTACTGGAAATTTGCCTTAGAAGGTAAACGCGAGGTTTATATCCAACGGCTTCTTGACACTTCGACGACGACAGCAGGCTACAAACTGGAAGACATCATGGCTGGTAAATACGGGCCTTCAGGCGGCGCCCTGATGCTTTTTAGAACCTATCCGCGCATCCCCTTTTGGGAACAGATTCATGAGGATTATCCCTTCTATACCGAAACGGGGCGCCTCCAAGCTTATACGGATGTCTCTGAAGCGATCGAATACGGCGAGAACTTCATTGTACACCGTGAGGGACCTGAAGCGACACCCTATCTACCGAATGTGATTGTGACGTCCAATCCTTACGTTCGTCCGAATGATTACGGACTTCCTCTCGAGGCGGAGCACTGGGACGCGCGAACCGTTCGCAACGTCAAATTGCCGTGGGCCGAAGTGAAGAAGACGAAGAATTTTCTCTGGGAACGAGGGTTTCAATTTTTTTGCCTTACACCCAAAAGCCGGCATCGGGTTCATTCTATGTGGAGCAATGTCGATTGGCATGAGATTTGGGATTCCAATTTCGGTGATCCCTATCGGATGGATAAACGCACGCCCGGAGTGGGCGAGCAACAACTTCACATGAATCCCCAAGCAGCGAAGGATTTTGGGATTAATGACGGGGATTATGTCTACGTGGACGCCAATCCAGCGGACCGCCCCTATATCGGAGCAAAACCGGATGATCCTTTCTACAAGGTAACGCGTCTCATGCTCAGAGTGAAATATAATCCCGCGTTTCCTTACAACACGGTGATGATGAAACATGGAACCAACATCGCAACGGAGAAAACCGTGAAGGCTCATGAAACGCGCCCGGATAAAAGGGCATTGTCCGAAGGCGGCGCATACCAAGCGAATTTCCGCTACGGTTCCCAACAGAGTGTCACGCGCAATTGGCATATGCCGATGCACCAAACCGATACGCTCTTTCATAAGGCAAAGGTATCTATGTCGTTTATCTTCGGCGGTGAAGCAGACAATCATGCCGTGAACACGGTTCCCAAAGAAACACTGGTACGGGTGAGTAAGGCTGAAGACGGCGGCTTGGGAGGAAAAGGAATTTGGGCGCCCGCTACCACCGGCTTTACACCGGCGAGCGAGAATGAGGTAATGAAAAAGTATCTGAGCGGAGGATTTGTTCAGTAAGCAAATGCCAAAGAGCGAATTTGATCCAGAAGACCCCATTGAATTTATTGGTGTTCAGTTGCGAGGTCAAAGCGAAGCAGCGCTTCGTGACATGACCCTTTGCTTTGCCGAAGAATTTGTTCGTGAAGGCTGGGATGAGGAAAAAATTTTCGCCGTCTTTCGGAATCCATTTTATCAGGGTCCTTATCTTGCTTGGAAGCAAAAAGGAGATGAGTTCATTCGCTCGGTGATTGGTGACGCCATCAGGATGTGGCGCCCAGATGAGGGGAGAATTTAATGGCACAAGTCTATAACTGGCAGATTCATCGAAGGATGGAATATCCCCATGCGGAGCATCATCCCCAGAGGCAATTTGCTTTTGTGTTTAATTTGAATCGCTGCATTGCCTGTCAAACGTGTACCTTTGCGTGTAAGTCCACGTGGACCTTTTCAAAAGGTCAGGAGTACATGTGGTGGAACAATGTCGAAACCAAGCCCTACGGAGGCTATCCCCAATTCTGGGATGTCAAATTGTTGAATATGCTGGAAGAAACAAATCCAGGCGGACAGAAGTGGAATGGAAAGACCTTTGAAGGAAAAACGATTTTTGAGGCAGCCCAAAAACATATCGGCGAAGAACCGCAGCGCGTTCTCGGCTATCTTCCAACCGATGAAGAGTGGCGCTTCCCGAATATTTACGAAGATACCGCTCTGAGTAGAAAAGGCGTGCCCGATGCTTATGACAAAGAGGGAGTGAAGCTGCCAGAACACAGGACTTGGTTTTTTTATCTCGCCCGAATTTGCAATCACTGCACCTACCCCGGTTGTCTCGCCGCCTGTCCGCGTAACGCGATTTACAAGCGGCCTGAAGATGGCGTTGTCCTTGTGGATCAGGAACGCTGCCGCGGCTACCGGAAATGTATGGAAGGCTGCCCTTATAAAAAGACAATGTACCGGCCGACCACCCGCATTATGGAAAAATGCATTGCCTGCTATCCGCGGCTTGAAGGAAGGGATCCGGAAACAGGGGGACGACCGATGGAGACCCGCTGCATGGTCGAATGTATTGGGCAGATTCGTCTTCAGGGCTTAGTCAAGATTGGAAAGGACGGCGGGTGGGCGGAAGATCGTTACCATCCTATTTATTATCTTGTAAAAATTGCGAAAGTAGCCCTTCCTCTTTATCCGCAATTTGGGACAGAGCCAAACGGCTATTACATCCCTCCGCGTTGGGTTCCGCGTGCTTATTTGAAGCAGATGTTTGGTCCGGGAGTGGATCATGCCATTGAGACCTACATGGTGCCGGAACGGGAACTTTTAGCAGTGCTTCAACTTTTTAGAAAAACGACCCGTGTGATCTTCCGCTATGAAATCAAGGAAGGCCCAAAAGTGTTTGAAACCGAGATTCACGGCAAGCCTTTTACGCTTTATAACGACACCGTGATCGGCTATGATGACCTAGGAACAGAAGTGATTCGAACCCAAGTGGAAGAACCTTTTCATGTCAGACCGAACATTCACCAAAACTCAATTTGACGGGAACGCCGGCAGGAGTTCCCGTCATCCGGAGGCCTCCTTCGCCAGTCATCCTGAGCCCCGAAGGGGCGAAGGATCTCTGGCTCAGGACAGGCTCCGGGCCGAAGGATCTCCGTGTTTCGAGATTCTTCGCTGCGCTCAGAATGACGTTGACGTAGCCGTACTCCTGTCACGAAGCATTCTCTATCAGGCGCTTTCGTTCTTCTTCAGACGTCCTGATCTTGCTCAAGACCTTTCTCTCGTCGATAAGACGAGGGGCATCTGGCAAGCGGCAGTCGATACACTTCCTTTCCACAACCGAGACAGATTAAGAGGGCTTTTGGACGCGCTTCTCGGGAGGTTAAAAAACACAACGCCCAAAGAATGGGCGGAGGAGTACGAAAAACTTTTAGGCCATACGGTAAAAGGAGTCGCCTCAGCTTATGAATTGGAATATGGTGAGGAGCATACCCACCGCGAGCCTCACCAATTGGCGGATATCACAGCGTTCTACAGCGCCTTCGGGCTTAAGCTTTCAAACCGTTCTCATGAGCGGGCCGATCATGCCTCGGTTGAATTAGAATTCATGTACTTCCTTCTCTATAAAGAAATACTTGCTTTGGAGGACGGCAAAGAAGAAAAAGCTCAAATTTCGATGGAGGCGAGCCGCCATTTCCTCTCGGAGCATTTAAGTTACTGGTTTCCCGCTTTTAGCCTTCGCGTGTCCAAATATTCGAAAGGACTTTTGAAAGGAATTGCTGATTTCGCCTTTGAATTTGTCGTTCAGGATTGTCTTGCCCAAAACATCAAACCGGGCTCCCAGGATCTTCCGCTTCGTGCGGTCCAAGAGAAAATTGAGGCCGCTTGTGTCTCTTGCGAGTTTGCCCGGCCGGTTGCTTCAATGGAGTTTTCGTGACGTATCGCTTAGAATTTGAACCTTCTTTTGTGGAAGAAGCAGTGTTCTGGACCGTGAGGTCTCTTGAAGCCGCGGGAGACCGTTCGATCGCGAGCGCTTATCATACCGAGAGAAATTCAATTTATGAGGGCGCGAGGAGCGAGGAAGCTTTTCAGGAATTGGCTGCGAGTTTTTTTGTAACGCTGGGTCTTCGCGCTCTTTTTGAGGAACTCCTCGCGGAGTTTACACGTTTAGATCTTAACACGATGGTTCTGATCAGACGCGCTTTTGGAAAAAAAGAAGAAGGATCTGAACTTTATTGGGAGGGTGATTTAAAAACTGTGTTTTTAAGCCTCCAGACTAAGCGCGTTCTGGAGCGTCCCTTTCTTCATGCTTTCGTGCGGCATGAACTCCTAAGGATTTCGGACATGCTCGATCCCGGCTTCGAGTATTCCCCAAAGACTCCTTTAGGAGGAGACTCTCCCGCGGAAGAGAATTTGATCCGCGACCGGTTCCGTTTTCTCTGGGACCTTTACATCGATCGCCGCCTCGTACAAAATCTCCCCGCCTCAAAAGCGTTTCAAGAAATTGGAAAGCGGAGGCACTGGACTCAGGGACAGCTTCTTGAGCTCGCAAAAAATGGGCGGGCTTCGGAAATGTCGGCTCAAGGCGGATTTGAGTGCCCTCTGTGCAGATTTCATTCTTACGAGCAGATTTCTGATGGGCAGGGGAGAGAGGCAGCCGTTTTCCGGAAAATTGAAAGGGATCATCCAGGCTGGGAGCGATCGAGAGGAATTTGCCGCCAGTGTTTTGAACTTTATCGTTCAAGGGTGAACGTTTCTGTATGAGCGTTGCACAAAAGGTAAATCACATGAATCGGCGAGAGTTTGTAAAAAGCTTTCCTCAGCGGTTGCTTGATGGGTTTCGGCAAATCCTAACAGCGACGTCATTGCCCGCCACAAAGAAGGCGGGTCCGTCCTTTGGCGGACGAGACAGCAAGCCATACGACGTAGGGGCGCGATTCATCGCGCCCGTCTCGTCGGGCGCCATTCCGCCCCCGCCAGAAAACGTGGCGGGTCCGCCGCGTCTTTTGGCGGAAAAAATCTCGGCGCATCCGCCGCGCTGTATGGCGGAAAATGGCGCCCCTACGTTAGGTTCGTACCCTCGCATTGACGATTGCTTGGATACAGGGCCGCGGATCGCACGTCTTGACATTTCTCGCTGCCTTGCGTGGGGAGGAGCTAATTGTCAACTGTGTTATCTTGCGTGTCCTTTGCGGGATCGGGCAATAGAAATGTGCGATCAAAAGCCGGTCGTTCATTCTTTTGCTTGTGACGGTTGTGCCATGTGTGAAGCCGCCTGCCGAACCGTTAATAATTTTCCTGCTATTGAGATGGTTTTATCGAAGTCGAGCGAGTCCAAAACGACGGCTCAAGCGGAGGAAGTGCTATGAGTATGCCGGGTCCTATGGAGCTCCTGCTTATTTTCCTTGTTGTGGTTCTCTTATTTGGTGCTAAGAGAATACCAGAAATAGCGAAGGGGCTAGGGCAAGGAATCAAGGAATTTAAAAAATCACTTTCGGAGCTTACCAAGCACGATAGTTGAGCAAAAACGATCTCCGATTTTAGATGCCTAAGGCTTAGCCTTTGTCATTCTGAGAGGAGCGCCAGTCGGTCAAGCGGCGGACGGCCGCTCGGTCATTTGGCACCGATCGGTCGGATCGGCGAAGAATCTCGAGATCCTTCGTCCCGCCGAAGGCGGGACTCAGGATGACGGCCGGTGCTAGGGTTTCTAAAACGTTAGGGCGACGTTAGAAATGACGTACGCCTCCCGATCCCACCACCTCGTGTTTTGCTGCAGAGCGGCATCTCGGCTCAAAGCCGAGGTGGCTTCTCCGCCAAACAGCGGGGCGGATCCGCCGTTTTTGGTGGCGTAGGCGCTCCAGCAGGTGGTGGGAGAATTGGAAAGGAGAGCAGAAGTGATTCAGGACGACTTCGTCGATTCTTTCGGCCGCGGAATTTCCTACCTGAGAATTTCCGTAACGGATCGCTGCAATTTGCGTTGCTGCTATTGCATCCCGCCTGGCGGATTTCCATTCACCTGTCGCACAGACATTTTGAGTTATGAAGAGATTCTCCGCCTGAGTGAATGTTTCGTGGACTTGGGTATTGATAAGATTCGGCTGACGGGCGGGGAACCGCTTGCGCGTCGAAATCTTTCTTCTTTGGTCAACGCTTTAAGTCAAATCCCAGGAATTAAAGACCTTTCTCTTTCGACCAACGGAATTTTCCTTGCCGACCAGGCAGAAGACCTTTTCGAGGCAGGGCTTAAGAGGATCAATATCAGTTTGGACACGTTCAGCTCCGCAAAATTCCGACAGATTGCCGGTTGGGATGTGCACCATCGGGTGGTAACGGGAATCGAAAAAGCAATTCAGGTTGGATTTCATCCGGTTAAAATCAATGCGGTCATCATGAAGGAAATCAACGACGATGAAATTGAAAGCTTCGTCGCTTTCGCCATGGAGCATCCTGTGGAAGTGCGCTTTATCGAACTCATGCCGACTCATAATTCTTTCGTCGCAAAGAAAAAATACTTCGTTTCGAATGACTGGGTGAAGAATGAAATCGCAAAATGGGCAGTTCTCCTGCCAGAGCCGCGGCTTCCAGGAGATGTATCAGAAGTTTATCGGCCGGCCCATGGCGTCGGAAAAATTGGCTTCATCAGTTCCATTTCTCATCCGTTTTGTTCCGAGTGCAACCGCATCCGCCTGCGTGTAGATGGAACGCTCAAACTTTGTCTTCATGGGGAAGAGACGTTCGATTTGAGAACGCCGCTCCGCGGAGGAAAATCGAAAGCGGAACTTGTCCAGTTGATTCGTGAGGCAGCCCAGTTGAAACCAAAGGGACATCAGTTTACGGGTTCCGTGGAAGACGAAGCTGTTGCTTATATGTGCCAAGTGGGCGGATAAATAGGAGGGCATGACCGTGAAATCGGTTACGGATAAAACAGACACATTGAGGAAGGCAGTCGCAGCGAGTACCGTCCTCGTGAAACCAGAAACGTTGGAACGCTTAAAAGCAAATGATCTTCCTAAGAAAGATGTATTAGCAATCGCGAAAGCAGCGGGGGTGATGGCGGCCAAGAAGACGAGTGAGCTCATTCCTTATTGTCATCCGATTCCAATTGATTCCGTTGAAATTAACTTTGACGTTCAAGCGGATCGTGTGGTGATCACCTCTTCCGTTGAAACGGTTTGGAAAACCGGAATTGAAATGGAAGCTTTAACGGCCGCCTCGGTAGCGGCGCTCACGATTTATGATATGTTGAAACCCGTGGACGAGGGGATGGAGATCGTTTCTACGAAATTGATCAAGAAAAAAGGTGGAAAATCCGGCGAGAAGGAGTGGATTCCAAAGAATTTTTCTGCCGCTGTCATCGTTACCTCGGATGGCACATTTCGAGGCACGCGCGAGGATCAATCGGGAAAAATGATAAAGGAAAGGTTTGAGGCGTACGGGATTCATCCCAGCGTTGACGTATTGCCGGACGACAAACACGTGATCGCAGCCAAACTCAAGGAGCTTTGTGAAAGAGGTGTGCTTTTGATTTTGACTACGGGGGGAACCGGTCTCGGACCACGTGATGTAACCGTTGAAGCAACTCAGGAAATTATGGACCGCGAAATTCCAGGCATTACAGAAGCCTGCCGCGCCTATGGGCAGAGACGGACACCCTACGCGATGCTCTCACGGGGAGTTGCCGCTCAAAAAGGAAATACGTTGATCGTTAACCTTCCGGGTTCATCTCGTGGCGTTCGTGAGTCACTGGACGCGATGTTTCCGTCCATCCTGCACGCGTATCAGATGATGGATGGATTGGGACATTAAGAATTAACAAGACGTCATCCTGAGGCCGTAGGCCGAAGGATCTCGGAACGTGAGATCCTTCGCGGAGCCTGTCCTGAGCCGCTGCTCCGCTCAGGATGACGGCGAAGGGCTCAGGATGACAGGGATTTCTTGAGGTGTTTTAGATATGACAATTCCATTTTGGCTGCTGCCTGTCTTCTTTGCGATTGCGCTCATTTATTCCATGATGGGATTTGGCGGAGGATCGTCCTATCTTGCGTTTCTTGCGCTCGCGGGTCTTCCGTATCAAAACATTCCTCCGATCGCATTGATTTGTAATATCATTGTGACAGGAGGCGGGCTTTGGCACTTTTACCGCGGAGGGTACCTTAAGTTTGAACGGGTGCTGCCCTATCTTGTTTTATCCATTCCGATGGCGTATCTTGGCGGACGGACGTCGATCGGCAAGGATGTGTTCTCACTTCTTTTAGGACTTTCGCTTTTTGTTGTTGCTTTAAGAATGCTGCTCCCTGAAAAGTTGTTTGAGGTTTCAAGGCAGGTCTCAGCGAAAGAAGCGTGGACGATTGGCTTACCTTTAGGTGGCTTCATTGGATTTCTTTCAGGACTTGTTGGAATCGGCGGCGGAATTTTTTTAAGTCCCTTACTGCTTCTGATGAAATGGGTGAACGTAAAGGAAGCAGCCGCCGCGGCTAGTTTATTTATTGCGGCGAATTCGCTTGCGGGTCTCTTTGGACAAATTCACAAAGGGACAGTGGAGGTGGGTTCGATGCTGCCCCTGGGATTGGCTGTTTTCATTGGAGGGCAAATTGGTTCTCGACTCGGGGCGTATCATTTGCCAAAAATACGGCTCCAGCAAATGTTCGCGGTTCTCATTTTATATGTTTCTGTGAGATTACTTTTGGGTCTCTTGTGATTTCCTTTCAACAAGCGCAACGATTGATCGAAAAAAATACCCCAGGGCCAAAGAGACAGACGATTCGGGTAGCGGATTCTTTAGGTTATGTCATTGCGGAGGACGTTAAGACGCCTTTTCCGCTGCCTCAATATGATCATTCAGCAATGGATGGGTATGTGTTGAGATCGCGGGATATAAATTCTGCTTCGAAGAAGAATCCAATTTTTCTTAAAATCGCGGGCGCTCTTAAAGCAGGGGATCCTCCTAAATTCTTACCTCCCAAAAAGGCCTACAGAATTATGACAGGCGCATTGATTCCTCGCGGGGGCAATGCCGTCCTTCTGAAAGAGGAAGCTACAGTAGAAGGCAAGGATCTGGTTATCACAAAACGGGTGGCACCCGGTGCGCATATTCGTTTGCGAGGTGAGGAATTAAAAAAAGGAGCCCAAGTGGTCTTTAACGGCACCGTCATTCATCCAGCGGTCGCGGCGATCCTCGCGTCACTCGGAAAAGGAAAGGTACAAGTTTTTGCACGCCCAAGAGTTTCGGTGATTGCGACAGGGAGTGAATTGATTCAGGCGGGGACGAAATTAACGCGTGGGAAAATTTATGACAGCAATTCCGTGATGATTTCTTCTGCGCTCAGATTGCTTGGGGTAGAGCCTTTCTTGGTTAAGACCGTTCAGGACAGACCAGGAATTTTGAGGAAAATCGTCCGCAAGGCGCTTCGTTCAAGCGATCTTGTGATTCTCATCGGGGGAATTTCAGTTGGTGATTATGACTATGTGAAAGACATTCTACGGGGATTAGGGGTTCGTCAAATTTTTTGGAAGGTGAATCAAAAACCAGGCAAACCCATTTATTTTGGGAAGAGGAGAAACGTCATCGTCTTTGGCCTCCCAGGGAATCCTGCGAGTGTGTTCACCTGTTTTTATGAATACGTTTATTTAGCAATTCGCTCCATGTCTGGATTTGTGAATCCTGGTCTACGCACGGAAAAGCAAAAGCTTTCAAAAGCGGTTGCATCTGATCGCCAGAAACTTGTTTTTTTGAAGGCGAAGGTTCAACCCTCGCAAAATGGAAGAGCAGTAACCCCTTTGCCTCATCAGGGTTCTCACATGATCTCTTCCTTGTGTGACACCAATGCTTTAGTCCTGATTCCTCCGAATGGCAGAGGGGTAAAAAAGGGTGAGAAGGTGGTGACGCATGTTCTGCCGTTTCTGGCAGGCGGATAGGTGATGGAAACGGCAGAAAAACAGGTGGTGGGATGACCGTCAAGGTTCTTTTCTTTGCTCAATTGAAGGACGTGTTTGGCACTGGAGAGCGAATGCTTCAAGTCGAAGCGTGTACGACTGTAGGGGAACTTGCACAGTCATTATTTAGCGGCGTCGATCGAGATCCATGGAAATTAATGTCTCTTCGATATGCGGTGAACGAGGAATTCGTAGCGCCGGATACAAAGTTGAAAGATCAAGATGTCTTGGCTATTTTGCCCCCCATGTCGGGTGGTTAATTGATGTATCTTACCGATCAACCTATTTCTGCTTCCGATTTCTTAAGCCGACAGCCTGATGAATCCTGCGGAGCCGTCGCTTCGTTCATCGGCGTCGTGCGTAGTCACGAGGAAGAATGTCGCGTCAAAGGACTTTATTATGACTCTTACTCTTCGATGGCAGAGAAGGCAATTCGTTCCATCATCGATGAAGTTAAAGGGCGGTACGAAGCACACGAGATTAGGGTCCTGCATCGTGTCGGATGGCTTGAGGTGGGCGAGGTAGCGGTGGCCATTACGGTCACTGCCCCTCATCGGAATGAGGCTTTCGCCGCGGTGAGAGCCGTGGTCGATCAAATTAAAGAGCGCGTACCCATTTGGAAAAAGGAAGTTTATGCAGATGGAACTTCGGAGTGGATGCGTTGCGATGATCCAGCGGAGTTGATTCATGAGGCGCGACGGCATTAAAGGAATTGTGCTTGCGGGTGGAAAAAGCACCCGTTTTGGGCAGGATAAGGCACTGGCTCGCCTCGACGGGGTGACCCTTCTTGAGCGAGCGGTCAAACTTTTAAGGAAACTCAATCTTGAGCCGGTTGTGATGACCAGCCGCGAGCGGGAACACTCATTTTTAAATTGCCGCATCGAAAAAGATCTGATTCCAAACTGTGGGCCCATTGGCGGTTTGTACACGGCGTGTCTCACTTTTCCAAACACTTCACTCTTGGTTCTGACTTGCGATATGCCCGCGCTCACGACATTTGTGCTTGAGACGCTTTTGAATCAGCATGACCGGCAAAGTCTGGTCACATTGTTTTGCACGAGTGGGAATCAAACGCAGCCGTTTCCCGGCCTGTATGAATCTCGGCTGTCTGGTTCCATAAAAAAAGAGGCGATTGAAAAGAATAAATTTTCGATGCATGATTTTCTATCGACGGTGCCCGAAAAGAAGCTGATTCGGTCCGAATTTAGTTCCAACTTTTTCTTTAATATCAATACCAAAGAGGACATGAAATCATGGACTCCCTCGTTCAAAATATAAGGAGGGCCGTTTTAGTGATTGTTGTTTTCGCCCTTTCAGCAGGTTCAAGTTTTGCTGAAGAGCCTACACGAACACTTCACCCTGCTTCTCAGATGTTAAGCGTATCAGATGGCTTCCTGGATGGTCTGACGAGACCGGTTCCGCTGCATGGAGATCGAGTGAGAGTTAAATTCGGAGGCGAGTTCCGTTACCGTCTTGAACTTCGTGACGATTTCAATTTTAATGACGCTGCGAATGAGGATGATGCTGTCCATCTTTTTAGGAATCGCCTGAATGCCGATCTTGCTTTCGACCCATATTTCAGAGTTTTTATTGAAGGTCAAGATGCGGAAAGTTTTGCGGACAGCAGTCTTAATCGCACCACTGCTTTCGTTGATCGGATGGATCTCCGCCAGCTTTATGGGGAGCTGAAAAGTCCGTGGAAGAAGGTTCCTCTGACCCTTAAAGCAGGACGACAAGAATTAAGCTATGGGGACCAACGGTTCGTTGGCCCTTTTGGTTGGTCGAACGTCGGGCGGGTTTTTGATGCCGCCAAGGTAATTTATGATCCTGTTCCTTGGCTTCAAGCGGATGCTTGGTTCAGCCAAGTCACTCGTGTGAGGCGCAATCGAGCAGACTCAGGAGCGCATGAGGACAATTTATACGGCGTTTATACAAGTTTGAGACCCCTTCTTGATCATGTTTTTGACACGTTTCTTTTCATCCGGCACAACCGGAATAATGAAATTGTGGGGGAAAAAGCGGGAGCGTTTGGGCAGCTCAAAGAGTATACGGCTGGAAACCGGTTCAAAGGGAAGAAGTGGAATTTTGACTACGGAATTGAGTGGGCGTGGCAGTTTGGATCGCGCTCGCACGATGACATCAAAGCGTGGGCTTGGCACAATGAAGTTGGTTATACCTTTGTGGTCCTGCCGTGGGAACCAAGATTTCACTTCGAATATAATCATGGTTCGGGAGATGATGATCCGCGAGATGGGGACTTTAAAAATTTTGACAATTTGTTTCCGACCAATCACTTTTTCTATGGCTATATGGATTTTGCCAGTCTCAGGAATATGAACGATGTAACAATAGGGACAGACTTGAAGCCGCACAGAAAGATTAAATTGAGTTGTGATTATCATTGGTTTTTCTTGGATACAAATCGCAGTGCCTGGTTTGGTGCAGGGCAGAATGTCATCCGTCCCGCCCGATCAGGCGCGAGTACGACTGTAGGTCAAGAATTGGATCTGCTGGCCAGGTGGGAGGTGACTAAGCACATTGGGTTTTTAATCGGCTATTCTCACTTTCACGCGGGCCCTTTCGTCAAAGACACGGGCGTTCATGACGCGGCCGAGTTTTTCTACGTTCAAACCCTTATTAGTGTGTGAGCGTTCCCTATGGAGGGGTAGTTTCAGTAAGCCTACCTGTAAATATTGTATCTTTTTGCTACAGTCTACTTATCCCTCCCTGGTAGTTTGGAGCGGAATCGTATGTTATCCGAATGCAGGATATTTTCCTTGTTAGAATATTGCATCATTTAAGAAGTTCGGGTATACTTATATCACTTGTAGTTGATGTTTTTATAAATAGATTAACTTTGTGACAAACACAAACATGAGTCTTTCTGGATCAGATTAATGCTAGCGGAGGCGAGCGTATGCTGGGCGGCTAGCATTTTTTTATGTCTTGGGGCTGAAAGGATTTCCAAGACTTATCAAAACCTGTAGAACGATGGATCGACAAAAAATCTTCACGCCGCTCAGAACGCCGACTTATTGGCCGCTGATGAGAATGATTTCGGTGGCCGTGATCGTGACGTTTATCACCACACAACTCGACTTGCCGATCGCGATGGGATATTCCATTCCGCAGGTCCCTCTCACGGAACGACCTGATTGGATGGATGACGTGAGTGACGTCCTGAACAAGGAAAAGCTATTCGGTGACGTCCGCTATTCACGGGATTTTTCGACGCGTACGCGTGTCGATCACCCTGAAATCGGAGTCAAAGATTTCGAAGAGCCGGAGAGGGCGGAACCGCCTGCGGAAACAGTTTCGGATTTTGTTGAATTTGGCAAGTCGTTGGATTTTGCCAGTACGGAAATGAGTTGTGAAAGCAGCGGCCAAATTCAAACGTGTACAGCACCGAATCGAGATCACCCTGATTGCTCTCGTGCGGATGCTGCCTGTGCTTACTTTCAGATGGATCTTTTGACCAATCGAATTCTGGAGATAGGGGATTTCACGGATCCAGAACATCCCGACCAGCTCGTGGTTCGAGAATTTTCCTATGATGATTCGAGTGGCGAGGTCCAGATCATTACACGGGCACATGCTCCCGATGAAGTCGATTCCTTTCAGGTATACGAAGTTATGCCGGGAACTTCAGATCCAGGGAGGCTCCTCAGGTCCGGTATCATCATCGAGAAGAACGGCGAGCTCGTTGGAATTGACCTCAGGATCTACGACTGGGAGAATCGTGAGCTCCTTGTTCTCGACCCCGCCACGGCTGCGACGCAGGTGTGGCAGCTGACGGAGAACGGAACAGGTTGGCTGCTTGCCTTTCAGGGTTTTTATGACCAGGACCACAATCCCTTGACGCCCGATATTCAAATCGATGTCCAATTTCAATATGAAGAGGATCGCGTTACGTACTATGACTATGCCGACAAAACGTTTGTCATGCGGCGTTTAGACGGCCAGTTCATCGCCTCCGGCGTTCTCGTGCATGACGGTGCAGGCGCTGTCACAGTTAAAGTGCTCGCGGAAGTAGATGGTGATACGTAACGCTTTTATGATATTGCGAATGCGCAGTACCTCCAAGTAACGGAACGGCTGGCGGAAGGCGGGGTCGGAAGACTTCTCGAATATCAAGGTCCCGACCCGGAAGACGCCGCCCGATGGATCCACGTCGAATACGTCTACGATGATGAAGATGGAATCCTAACTTATCTTGATTACGATCAGGGAACCTTTTACCGGACCCAGCTTCGCCTCAATGAAACCTCCGGATTTTACGAATCGACGGGCGACCTCATCGAGAGCGGCACCTTTACGGCTGTGGGCACAAAAGAGTTCAAAGTCACCCTGAAACGAGCCGGCGACGTCTACCAAATCCTCGATCCGGACCACCCAGAGGTTCTCACAGAATACGAAGCGCTACCAGCGGGAGATTTCGGCCGCTTGCTCCGGTACCGTGGTCCTCCTGAAGGCGACCCCCTCAGTTTAGGACTCTCAGATTATGCCCTCATTTACAACGCTGCTACCGATACTACTCCACCAACCGTTGCCTTTTTGAACTACATCGACAGGACCATTTCCATTTATGCGGGACTCGCACCAGCAGGAACTCCTCTTTCCACCGTATCGGTCGCCGTCTCCACGTTATCCAACCAACCGAATCTAAAGTTTGTTGCGGCCGACGGCAGATATCGAATTTTTGACGCTGCTGGTACAGAGCAAACATCCATTCTTCTTGAGTACGAGCAGCTTTCGGACGGGAGCGTCGGACGTTTGCTTCGCCATCGGGCTCCCAAGGCGGATGATCCTGATCCTAACGCCTTCGACAACTACGAGATTCGTTATGACGATACCGCGCATCAAATTACGCGGATCAATTACGTGACGAATACGATTGCGATTCATCGGTTGAATGAAGACGGCGTGACACCCGAGGAACTTCTTTTCGAAGGCTACGTCAATTTTTCCGAGACCTATTATTCCAAGCAAGCGGCTGGGAGCGAGAAAATCACATGCTTTAACTTTGGCACCGACAGCAATCTCTTGACATCGGACGATCAGGAAATCACGTGTCCGGAACCTTCTCCAGATCAGGTGCCGCAAGGCGCTCCGGGTTCGGCCGGTTCCGCCTTTTCTTCATTGCGCGTACGCGGGGGCGGTGCGCCGGATCTTGAAAATGAAATCAAACTTTTGAAACGGATGATTCGTTCCTTCATTCAATGCGCGACAGAGAGTACCGAGGATCCGGAGGACTGCGAAAGAATCCGGAAAAATATCGAAGACCTTCAGCGGAAAATTGAAAACGCAAGCATGAGCGGCCGCGGCGTTATCGAAGGTGCTAGCGGCGCTACGGGCGGAGAAGAACGTCTCGACATCCGCGACACCAACTTTCACAATCCGCCGCCGGCGCCGGCTTTGATGCCGGAGATAGCTGGTTTTGGAGGTGCGCCGGTCGGCGTCGAAGGCGCGGTCGTCCTCGACAATCGGGACGGCACGTTTTGGATCGAGCTCAACGGCATGCGTCAGCTCTGGAGGCCGGAGGAAGGAAAGTCATTAGGGGAAGGCAGCGATACGCTTTTGGCCTTGCAGCAAACCAATCAAGCGAACGAAATCGTCGAATTTATTTATGGTCCTTTTACAAGGCGGCCGATCGAAGCGAAGAATTTAACCACCGGCGAGACGCTTGCCACCTATACCTTTCATCAAGATCGCACGTTTACGGTTCACGCGAGGAACGGTTCGATTTACACGTACCGATACCGCTCAGAGGAAAATCCCTTTGACGAACCTGAGCTGGTTCAATTTTCCTACTTGGACGATCGCAGTTACCGAATTGTCGAAACGTACCAAAACGGCCAGATCGTCTCCTCTTACAATGAAACGCTCGCACAGCTTACTTCCTATTCGTACGACACGGCTCAAAATGTGGTGACCGTCACGTTACCTGGCGGGGCGGCCCGTGTGATCAGCATGGGCGGCGACCGAGAGTTCGGTAATGCGGACGACTTTCTGGTTGGAGCGACTGCTAGTACCTTTGACGTTGCTCAAGCGTTAGCAATCTTTGGCGAAATGCCGCGGGCGAATGTTCCAGGCAGTGGCACGGTGATCGTAACGAGAGTCAACGCGGATGGCGAAGAAATCATTCATACGTATCAGAGCGGCGTATTGATTTCTTCCCGCAATACGGCGACTGGGGAAACCATCCAGTACGATTTCGGTGTCGGTACCAATCAGGCAGCCCTTATTCTCCGAGACAGTACCGATACCGTTCAGGCCGCGGTTACGATCGACATGGGAGTCGATGGCGTGTTGGGCGGTGGAAATGACAGGCTGGCGAGTGAGTTGGTCAAGCGTTTCGACAGCTTCAATCGGATCAAGGAAATTGTGGATCCTGTCGCAGGAACGATGACCACGTATCAATATAACGGTGCCGGGGATGTCACCGTTGAAGTTCGCACGATCAGCGCCGATCTCGTTGCTGGCCCTCTTTTGAGTACGACAGAACTTGCGTTGGGTGCTGACGGAAAAATCGGAGCAAGAGATGACGTGTTCCGTTCCGTATTCGGCTTTGAGCAGGGTCGATCTTTTGTTGAAACCTTTGACTCCGCTGGAAATCTTTTGACCTACGATGGGTACGCCAAGGTGTTCCGGCGAGATGACATGGGACGTTTGCTTCGAGCGGACGGTTCGTACGCATTGACCGAACGAGAGGCCGCGTTTGATTTCGTGCGCCAATTAACTCGCTACGCACAAGATCCGAACCGCGGGACGATAACCGTCACCGCGTTTCGTTATGATCAGGCGGGCCACCTTAGCATTGACCCAATTTCTCGGTTTACCTATTCATTAGGTACAGATGGTGTATTTGGACCCTTCGATGACCGTATATTGAATGCGCTTGTCTACGATGCCGTCAAAAAGGTGTTTGTTGAGGAAGTGTACGACGAACAAGGTCGTGTCAGTGTGTACCGTAACTTGGGAACCGGGGATACCCTGCACTACGCCTACGATGATGTGAAGAAAACGGTCACGATTACCTCGAGTCTTGGACACGTCTCGCAAACCTACCAGTTCGATGAAGCTCATCCCGGAGACTTGCACTTTGCCCGTTTAATTGAGGAGCGGCGAAAAGATCTTTTTAGAAGGTGGGATCAGAGCGGCGCTCTGACCTCGGTGACCGATGAAAATGGCGTTACCACCTTTTTTAAGAATGGTGCCATCGCGGCCGTCGTGGACAAAGACGGCAACATTTTGCAGGAGTTTCAGCACGTGATCGATCCGAGATCCCGACGTTTAAGCGATGTCGGATTTGACAAAAGTGCTTTGACCTCGGTCGTCAATTGCTTGAGTGACGTTCCGAATTGTCGCCACCGTGAGATCGTCTATTCGAATGGCGTCGTTGTCCAATACTGGTTGGATGAGAATCTAGATCAAGTGACCAACTTCACGGTCACAAGCGTGATTGGAACCGATTTTGTTCAGAGTATTGTGAGGGATCCTAACGATGGCAAGTTAACGGTGCGATTTAGCGATGGCAGGGAAGTTAAATATTCCCAGCAGGGCGGCGAGTACGAAATTGACTCTGTCAAAGATGTTTATGGCGCTGTGGAAACATATGTTTACAACGATGATAACGGAGATGGTGTTCCAGAGACGGAGCGTTGGAATCCGGACCTTGACTACGCGATCCGAGACGACGGCCCGATGTCAACATTCAAACTTCGAACGAGGACCTATTACAAGCCCCACGCCGATACAAAGAATCCTCCGGTGATCGACCGCGTGGAAAGGCCGGATGGAAATCGTGTCCAGTATGAGTATTCCGATCCTCAAGACCCGGCCGGTTTCCGGCTTCGTAAGACCCTTGAAACGAAACTGGGTTCAGGTACAGAGCGTCTGAATGTGAATGTTACCGAATATGACGCCGATGGCCGCGCCTCGACTTCCTATATATATGACTTCGAGGGCGCTAAGATTATTACGAGAAGCGATTATTTCTATCGCGGCACCGATTCAAACCATGAAGACTTTCGGCTGCTCGCCCGCTTGGAGCAATGGAATGTTTCGGCTGAGAAAGCGGTCCCTCCTGCTGCCGGTGGCTGGCTTGAGACCTCGATTCATTACTTTCCTCGCGGGACGACTGGCCGAGCCGACGTATTTGGAATCGGCCTTGTCGACTTTATCCAAAGTTTCGATGACGGCGGCAAACTGCTTTCCGAGTCCGTTTACGATTACCTCGGCGCTCACCGGATTGACAAAGTCACCACTTATGAACTTTTGACGCCGATTGACACTCAGACAAATTCTGAAGCTCTTGCGACATCTCAGTGTTCCGGGAATTCGACCTCCTGTATCAAAGTGCAAGAGACGGTTTATGAA
This sequence comes from Omnitrophica bacterium RIFCSPLOWO2_12_FULL_50_11, assembly GCA_001804315.1. Taxonomy (GTDB): domain Bacteria; phylum Omnitrophota; class Omnitrophia; order Omnitrophales; family Danuiimicrobiaceae; genus 2-12-FULL-50-11-A. Next base: position 954 of record MHFT01000104.1, on the reverse strand, counting down.
GTCGGTCTTTTTCGCGCAGATCGCGTGAAGCAGATTAATTATTTCGAGAAGGATCCACGACCTGAGGCGCAGCTTACCGCTGTCATTCATACCTCGTATGATGTGCTCCAGTACATGAAAGATGGGACGAATGAGACGAATGATTACGATTTTACGAGACGGTTCAAGATTGAACTGGATTCTAACTTAAAGAGGAAAGAGGGTTCCGAAGACCGCGAGATCAGTTCCTTCCGCCAGCAGCAAATTGGCAACGATAGCTTTGTCATCCACGACTTCGGAAGTGATTTCAAGGAAGGAACGCCGGACGACACCTATACGCGTCAAGTTCGGAGGGACAATGTTTCCGAGCTCAATCCTGCCGGTGTCAATCTGGAAGCCAAAGGAACGGAACTTTTTGTCTACGACAGCGCCGTATTTGACGAGACCACCCGACAATATTCAAATTTCACCGAACTTCAAAGTCATACATTCCAAGTTGCGGAGAAGGGCCAAGACAACGTTTTTTACATAAAAAGTTGGGAGATCGAAAATCACGAAGAAACGGGAAAACATACCTTCGCTAAGCAAACGTATCTCACTAAGATCGCTGAATTCGAGGATCTCCGTGGCAACCTCCCAGTGGGCTTCGATCCTTTTGCGAAAGCAGTAAACCTCATCACTTACAATACGAACACTTTCAACTTCGCCACGGGCGAAACAACCCAGCTCGACGTCTTCGGTGATGGCAGTTTGATCCGAATTCAATCCATCCGCTACGAAAACGGAACCGCGGCAGACGCCGACGGCGACCCGACAAATAGCCTGCAACTCGACGTAACCTGGATTGAACAGAGAAAGATAAACGACCCTGCGCTCAGGACCAAGCTCACAACCGGGACAGGGACTGAGTTTGACGGCCAAGACCTCTTTCACGTGACCGTGTACGCCAAAGACTTCTCCGACAAGGACCAAGCT
>MHFT01000103.1 GCA_001804315.1 Omnitrophica bacterium RIFCSPLOWO2_12_FULL_50_11 | reverse complement strand
AGCGGCAGGATGAAACGTGTTTCAAATGCCACAAAGAGCTGAAGGGCCCATTCGTTTTTGAGCATGATGCGATGCGCGAGGGTTGTCAGATCTGTCACGAACCGCACGGCGGAGTTTATAACAAATTGTTAGTTGCGGATGACGATGCGCTTTGCCTTCGTTGTCATTGGGAAGCGGCAACTAATGCCGGCGGTGCAGGTTTCGGCGGTGTGCAACATGGAAGAAGAACTGGGGCAGGAGCGTACTTCATAGGCGCGGGAGAAGAGTGTGTGGATCATCACCGAGCGCCGCACGGCTCCAATTTTTGGAGGACATTCAACCGATGATCCCCCCACCTCCTTTAAAAGTGTCGGCTAAAAACGTCATTGCAATCTTCACGTTATGCCTCACCTTGTGGCTCGCGTCGGTGCTTTTCTCAACGGTTTTGGCAGATGAAGGTGAAACTTTATCTGCTTCTTCCACAACTAACGAGGAGCAAGGCTCGAAGCTCCCGACCGCAGACTCATTGGATGAACTGATCAGCGCGGCCGGTGGCGATTATTTAGGTACGTTTACCTTCGACTCCATTTTGCAGGACTATTTCGTCAAAGGAGACCGCGGCCGTTTTCGACAAGACTGGTTTACAAGGGACCGCTGGAGCGGTGGATTTCAGGACATCGCCTTTACAGGCAGTCAGGACGGAGTTTCATATCATTTAGGAGGACGGGTGATTACCGATTATGATTACCTTTCCGGCCTGGGCATCACGAAGGAAAAAGATTTCTACGTGACTGCAAAATGGAAACGGTTCCGAAAGTACTGGGACGGTTCACAGGACGATCCTTTTGATCCGACGCCCTACGGACTTACCGGTGAATTTCGAGACTGGGACGAGCGCAATCTTCACACGGATCGGGGAGACTTGAGCGTAGAGTTTGGAAAATTACTTTCCGAAGACGCCAAGGTTGTGTTCCTTTATGAGTTGTGGACGCGGCGAGGAAGGTATACGACTTTGCGTGGCGAGCAAGCGGCACGCACGGGGCTTGCGAATTTACGCGCTCTGGCGATGCGCACCCGCGTAGACGGCGTAAGTAATAAATTTACGTTATCGGCTCCATTCACAGTAAATAAGATTCACAACTTTGAACCCTCCGTTTCCTTTGAGCATTACAAGGACAGCCAATTTACCGATTCTGCCCGCTACAATAACGGTGCGCTCAACCAAAGGCGCGATTACATCGACAAGCCTTCTTTTGCCGACTTAAGAGGCCAGTTTAAATACGATGGTTTCCTTACGGATGATGTTTACGTTCATGGTGGATACGCGATCGATTTTCTGAGGAACGATAGCGTTCGCAGTGAAGTCCGGCCGACTGCGGCACAGCCAAACATTTCTGTTCGTCCCGACACGGACAATTGGCGGGTCAGTAACGCCGTAAGCTTGGGTGCCGCTCTTCTGAACTTTCTGATGCAAAAAGGGCTCGATGTGCGGCTTGGACTTCGCGGGGAGCATGCGATGACAGATGCTCAGACAACTTATTTTAACAACCTTCTCAACCGCCGCGAATTAGAGTCTAAGCTGAATGAGGGATGGTTTGGGGAAGCAGCTTCCGTGACCTATCGTGGCATACCAAGAACAACCGCCTTCGCAGGACTTGATATGGAGCAGCGCCGTCTCCATTGGAAAGAGGACTTTGACGCTCGCTCACACGAGGGAGTGACGGATTTCGGGAGAACAGACTTTTTTCCGCATTATAAAACGAACATCACTTTTATTGAGTTTGTTCCCAGACTCAAAGTGACCCATCGCTTAAATTCGTCTCTAAGAGCGACCGCTGATTACAAGTGGAAGCGCAAAGACAGGCAATATAACACGATTATTGACAGCGACCCCGCGTACTATCCCGGTGTTCTGGGGGATATGGAAAGGCGCGTTCATGAGATCACAACGGCCGTCAATATCAGGTTGCCCGAAGCTTGGTCTTCGACAGCAAAATATCAATTTGTGAAAGATGACATTGACTTCAATAAAGTCGGAAATAACCAGCAGGATTCGGATCGGCATCGACTTTCTGGAACTTTTTCGGGACCGATCGGTCAAAAATTATTTGCTTATCTCATGGGTGCGTATGAATACTACCGTTTGAATACTCCAACCGAAAGCCCCGGCGGAAATCTTTGGAGCTCGAGCGAAGATAGTTTTGATTTTATCGGAGATTTTTTCTTAATCGCGTGCAATCTGAACTATCATTTTACGAACTCCGTTTCTACATTCCTGAACTACCAAGCTACCGTTTCGATAGGCGATAACCGCAATGCCTTAAATAAATTTGCAAGCGGCGTTAAGTACGAGCTAAACAAAACAACCACATTGGAAGCACGTTACCAAGTGTTCAATTTCCGTGACAACCGCGCTGTCGACGGCGGCTATGACGACGATTATTTCGGCCAGGGGATGGCGTTTGGAATAAAGAAAGCGCTGGGTTAAAGGGAAGCCTCAAGGTAAAATGCCTTCTCATGGGTTTTTCATTCCGAAAGCTGTGGGAGTTTCTAAGATCATTCCGTCTCGCCAATTTTCTTCTTGCGGTCGTTGCAGCCATCGCAGCTTTTGGAACTTTTCCCGCTTCATTTAAATTCCTTCTCTTCGTTCCCAGAGATGTTTTTCATCACAAAGGGTTTCTCATTCTTTTGGGCTGTCTTGCAGCTTTGGCAGGTTACTATGTCATCTGGAAAGCCTCTCAGCTTCTTTCCAAAAGCAAGCCAGGCTTCTCGCTGACACAAACTCCAGTTGAGGTACCCTCTCAAACTTTCCAGATTCCATTCAACGCCATTTCGGGTTACGAGAGTTCCGTGTTAAGGGCGATTTCTCGCTGCGGATATCAGTTGAGAAGTGAGAAAAGTGACAGAAGGTTTTCCCTTTTCGCTTGGAAAAATAAATGGGGCATATGGGGGGCTCCCATCCTCCATGCCGGTCTGGTCTTAGTCTTGTTCGGCGGACTACTCACGTCTCTCTTTGCGGAGGTCAGGGACGTTGAACTTCCTGAAGGGGAAACGGTGGTTCTTCCTGAAATCCGAGGCAAAATAAGGCTCGAAAAGTTTTCCGTCATTCTTCATCCCGGCAGGAGCCAGCCTGACGAGTATGTCAGCAATCTATTGGTAGAGAGAGATGGGAAGAAGGTTCGTCGTTACGAGCTCAAAGTGAATCAGCCGTTGCGAATTGGACTCGCCAAATTGTTTCAAATGCGTTACCGGGTTGAGATCCCGCGCGTGGATTTGGTGGCGTATCAAAACGGGAAAGCGGTGGAGCGCCTTCCGCTTAAACTTGGAGAATCAAAAGCCCTTACACGCTTTCCATTTCTTGTCCAAGTCGATGACGTCGTTCCCGATTTTACCATGAATCAGGAAGGGAAAGTGGCAAGCCGGTCTCCCTATTTTCAAAATCCCGCCGTTCAAGTTACGATGCATCCAATCGGCAGTCCGAACGACGTCTATTTAAAGACTTGGGCATTTCCGGATTTGGTTCGTCATCAAGGCAGCGAAACGGAAGAGTGGTCTTTTGCTATTGATAAAATCAGAAAACGTTATGTTTCGGGTATTAAACTTTCGATGGACCCGGGTGTTGCACCAGCGTATTTTGGTTTCATCCTTTTGGTTTTTGGCGCTTTTGTTTCCAGTTTTGTCGTTCCGCGGCGGTTCGTTCTTCATTTCGAGGTGTCTCCGGATGGGCGGGGAACTCGGATGGCGCTTCTGGGCGGTAAAGCAAAAGATACATTTGGACTCGAGCAGGAGCTATGCCATTTGAGAGAGCAGCTTTCAAAGTTATTGGTTTGAGTTCTGTAAATTTCTCCTCTCCCTGAAAGGGTGAGTGCGTATTTAGCGTCAATCCCTTCCCCCCTTGTGGGGGAAGGTTTCCGCCAAAGGACGTGGCGGATCCGCCAAGACGTGTGGCGGAAGGATGGGGGGTAATCCCACCACCTGTATTTGGCCCGAAGGGCCAATCCGCCTCCGGCGGATCTACAGGTGGTGGGATAATCAAAAAAACACCCCCCACCTTCTCACTTGGGATGCGTCCTCCCCCATCCGCCACAAAACGCGGCGGGATTGGTCCACAAAGCGTTTTGGGACGGATTCCGCCGACCCTTTGTGGCGAACAAGGGGGGAGGAAAGACCGCGGAACACGTACCAGGGGTCAAGGGATCGTCTGAAAAAGTGGCGAACTCAAGTTAGTGATTGGATTATCTCCGTGACGATCGGGATCTTCATTCTGGCTTATCTGGTTTTTGCAGCGGTATCTTTTGTCGCGTTTGCCTCGGAACGGAAAGTTCTTTTCTATCTCGCGACGGCATTTGGTTTAATCATTTTGGCAGCTCATGGGGCCGCCATTGTGATGAGGGGAATCGAAGCACGGCACCTGCCGTGGACCAATACGTATGAGACCTTAATTCTTCTGGGCTTTTTGATCGTCGCAATCTATTTTGCGACTTATCGCCGGTATCGAATGATCGTGGTAGGAGGTTTTGCAGGACTCATCGTTTCAGCCATTTTGGCGCTTACTTCTCTTTTGTCGCCTGAAATTGAACCATTGATTCCTTCTCTAAAAAGCAACTGGCTTCTCTTTCATGTTGTATCGGCGTTCATCGGCTATTCTTCGTTTGCGCTGGCCGCAGCGTCAGCGGGGATTCATTTAGGGTTGAAATTTTTTTCACGTGGCGGGAAAGCCGAGAACCGATTGGAATACTTGAATTGGCTCACGTACCGGTTTATCGCCTTTGGCTTTCCTTTTTTGACCTTGGGTATTTCAGCCGGTGCTGTTTGGGCCAATGCTTCTTGGGGGCGGTACTGGAATTGGGATCCAAAGGAGACATGGGCTTTTATCACGTGGCTGATTTATGGAATTTGTCTTCATATGCAGTGTGACAAGGGATGTCGTGGGACATGGGTGCCTTTTGTGACGCTCCTTGGTTTTGCGACGGTGATGTTTACTTATTTCGGAGTTAATTTTTGGCTTTCTTCTCTGCATGCGTATTGGTAATTTCCGCTCCAATGCGAAGATCTGTGACGGACGTCACAGTCATTTCTGATAAAAGCTGCTATTTTTTGGCGCAACGTTAGGCAATTTTCTGCAGAAGTCTTAAGTTTTGGTCGTTAATTAAACAAACGGCAGTCTCCAAACATGATCATCAAAGCCAAACTTTGGACGTTCTTTCCAACCTCAACTTTCTTCGCGATTTTCCTCCTTTTGTTGTTCGCGGGCAATCTCGAAGCTGCTAGAAGAAAGCTTGAGGTTCCTATCGTTGAAGGTGCCGAATATGTCGGCTCTGAGACTTGTTCGGCTTGTCACGAAAAAGAATTCAAGGAATTTAAGCTTTCGACCCACCAAAGAATTGCAATTCCATGGGAGGGCGCTCAGCAAGTCGAAGGTTGCGAGATGTGCCACGGCCCCGGCAGTTTGCATGTGGAGGCCGGCGGCGGGCGCGGGAAATCGATTATCAATCCCGCCAAAAATCCAGCTGCTTGTTTTGGCTGCCACTTGGATAAAAAGGCTGAGTTTCAGCTGCCCTACCACCACCCTGTTTTAGAAGGGCACGTCAGTTGTACCGATTGTCATAGTGCGCATGGTGAGGAAATAAGGCCGTGGTCAACCACATCGCTCGACGGCGTCAATGAGGTGTGTTTCAAGTGTCATAAAGAACAGCGGGGGCCGTTTGTGTTTGAACATGAAGGCGTGCGCGAAGGGTGCACTACCTGTCACAAGGTTCACGGTTCCGTTAATGACAAGATGTTGTTGGTACGAGATTCAAATCTTTGTCTGCGTTGTCATGGGCAAGAGAATTTTCCGACGATCGCTGGACGAGATCATATCGGAAATTTACCCACCGGCACGTGCTGGAGCACGGGGTGTCATACGGGTGTTCACGGATCGAATTTCGACGATCATTTTCGATATACCTGACGATGGAGGATACAGTGCGTAAGCGGGTTGGGTTTGTTTTTGCTGTCGCAGTGGTTGTTCTGTTTTGCTGTGTTGGTGTGGGAAAGGCTTTTGCCGATGATGACGGCAGCACGGGCGGCGGCGAGAGGACTGAAAAAAAAGGAATAGAAGGGCAAATGTTTGTTGACCTTTTGCCGGCTCAAAGTGTGCTTTTGGATGGAGACGACGAGAAATTTAGGCAGATACAGTGGATGAATAATAAGTATGTAGGCGGAGCGAATCAAATTTCGGGCCGCTTCAAATATCCGGAGGACATTACATTCGACCTCGAAGGCCGAGCTCTTGCCGGTCAGAACGACTATGACGGCATTCTTCACCTTGAGAAGAAAGATTTTGGATTTGTGTCTTTCGAATATGTTGAGTTTAGCAAATATTTTGACGGCAGCGGAGGCGTTTACAATCCCAATCGTCTTCTTGCCGTTTCGGAACTCGACAAAGAGCTAGAACTCGAAATCGGCCATTTCGCGCTAGAGGCAGGTCTAAGGGTACCCAAATTTCCGGAAACAACGCTATTTTATGAGCGTGAATTTGAAGACGGATCGAAGTCTCGTACGGCATGGGGAACGGTAACGGATACGGCTGGAAACGGGAGGAACCAGAAAATCTCGCCTACGTATCAAGATATTCATACGATGACGGATATTTTTGGAATAAGAGCAAAGCACGAAGTGAATGGATATGTTTTAAACGGTGAACAGCGTTGGGAATTTGTGAAGTCAGAAACATTTCGGGAAGCGAGAGAAGTTTGTAACACGAGCGTTACTTCGACCGCTTGTGAAGTGTATCAACTGTCCCAATCGCCGGATACGAATGTCATGACGACTACTTTGAGAGCGGAGCGGTGGTTCAGCAAAGATATGATCCATGTTTCTTCAGGATATCGCTATGCAAACCTAAGGTACCGGGAGACCGAAGAAAGCCGCGTCCGTAACGGCTTAGGAACGATTCTCAGCAATGCAGAAAATAAAGTGGGCGCACGCGCGGATAGCCAATTGGATACCCATACGTGGGTGAGTAGCCTCATGGCGTTCCTCACAAAAACGTTAAACGTTGGCGGGAAGACGAAAGTAGAACTCGTAAAACGCAAGAGCAGCTCGACCTATCCGCAGGACAACACATTAGACGGAACGATTAACTTAACCGACATGAGCAGGACCAATGACCATATTGTGCGGTTCGGTGAAAACGGAGCGATCCGTTACAAAGGAATTCCGCGCGCCGCCCTTTATACAGAAGCAGATTTTCAACAGGATGTCAATTCGCTCGATGAGTTTCGCGATGAATTTGGTCCGGGTGAGGGCACGAGTGAGGACTTTCATAGAAAAACAGATGCCTTTATCAATAGAGGAGCTCTTGCATTGGGAGCTCATGTGGCACCACTGGCTCGCGTGAACGTAACCGTTCAGGGACGACATCGGTGGAACAATAGCGACTTCGACGATGAGTTTGAACAGCCTGTGCGCGCTGCAAATGGACGACAACTTTCCGCCTTTATCGAAAGCCAGGATTTACGCACCAGCGAGCTCTCGAGCCGTGCCAAGTGGACACCATTTTCATGGTTGACTTCTAGCGTTCGATATCAGTGGCGAGTTGATGATTTCGAAATGACCGTCCAAGATATTGGGGGCGAAACCAAGGCCGACACGACGTCTCATATTTATACGGCTGATGTAACCGTACAACCGCTCGAAAATGTATTTGTGACCGGGTATTTTTCCCGTTATCTATCGACAACAAGCACGATCGCTCATCTCGTTGCGGCGTATCAACCTGATTTCAAGTCCGATGTAGATACTTGGCTTGGATCCATTGAATATGTACCGTCAGAACACTGGGTGTGGAATGGCACAGTTCTTTATTCGGACGCTGATAACTTTAACGATTTTACCGGCGTGGGCCTTCCGTTAGGTGCTGATTTCACGCGGATCGAAGTGTCGCTCGGTGCAAAGTGGACGCCTCGAAAGGATGTTTCCGTCGGACCTAAATGTGCTTACTATCGCTATGATTCAAATCCCGCTGCAGAGCGCAATGATTATGACGCGTTCGCGTTCTTCCTCGAAGGTTCCGTCGCTTTAGGTTAATTGCCAAATCAGTTCGTTTCAAGAATTTGGACGCACGTCCAAATTCTTCCCTTACCTGGCCTCTTGACATTATGAGTTGAAATTTAGTTGTAGCTAAATTATACTTCATAACATGAACACGCCCATTTGCAACCCGCTCGAGATGCGCGAAGTCTTTCACCTAGAGTTTCTCCGCTGGTTTGGCAGGAAACTCGAAGCAGGTCGGTACGTCCTAAAAGGTGGTGTCAATCTAAGGCTTTTTTTTAAAAGTATCCGCTACTCGGCGGATATGGACATCGATATCAAAAGAGCTGGACTTGAAAAGATCAAAAAAACGGTGATGGAGATACTGGAAGCCCGCGGCCTTGCAGTGAGCCTAAAATCTTTCGGCATCGAAAGGATTATTGCGCCGAACCTCGAGAAAGCGAAGCAAACGGAAACCACACAGCGGTTTTCCGCCACAAAGCGCAGCGGATCCGCCGCGTATTTTGGCGGAAAGATCCACCTTTTAACCGCGGCGGGAGAAGACCTTTTCACCAAAATAGAATTCTCAAGACGGGGGCTTGAGGGATCCCAAGTCGTGGAACCTGTAGGGAGCGAAATCCTGCGCGCTTATAAAATGGCGCCGTTGGTGGTTTCGCATTATGACGTAGTCTCGGCGGTAGCGCAAAAAATTCAGGCGTTGGCCGAGAGGTCGGTGCTTCAAGCCCGTGATATTTTCGACTTGTTTATTCTCAGTTCTCAATGCGAGGAATCAGATCAGAGCAGACTGAAAATGAGTCGATCGATTCTTAAGACCGCCTATGACCACATTTTCCTGGTCGAATTTCCACAGTTCCGTGACACTGTGGTTGCGTATCTTAGAGCAGAGGATCAAAAGGCCTATTCGCCGCCGGCAGTGTGGGATGAAATCAAACTCAAAACTGCCCGTTTTCTTGAAGGGTTCAAGCGATGAGAACAAAGAGACGGCAGGAGATCATGCCCTTCATCAAGAAAATGGGGCGACCTATCTTTACCACCCATGAACTTACGGCACTCTCCGGAAAATCGCCGTCCACGGTCGTCCAATCTCTGAATCATCTCGTCAGGCATGGTTTGATCATGAAAATCTACCGGGGCGTGTGGGCCGAGCGGGGACCTCGAGCCCTTTCGCCGTTTGAAATCATTCCTTATTTATTTCCGCGCCAGCGCGTGTATGTCTCATTTATTTCGGCTCTTCACCTGTATGGAATCGTGGGACAAATCCCGCAGGTGATTACGCTGGCTTCAACTGCCCATACGAGCAGTATTCGCACCACGGCAGGTGTTTTTTCCGTACATCAAATTGCCCCCTCTTTCTTTGACGGTTTTGACTGGTACAAGGGAGACGACCATTTTCTCATTGCGGAACCGGAAAAGGCGTTGATTGACAGCCTGTACCTTTCGAGCAGAAAGAAAAAGCAATTCGGACACTTGCCGGAACTCGACTTTCCGTCGGAATTTAGCTTTAAGAGAGCGGCCCGATGGGTAGAACGCATCGCAGAAAAAAAAATACGGCTCTATGTTTTGGCGAAGCTCAGGGAATTGGAAAAACAAAAAAAATGATGAATTGATGTAAACTCAAGTGACGGCCGTCACTGATTCGTCAGGGTAAAATAAATATATTGCAGGAGAAAATCGCGCCGAAATATATAAAGCGATGGCCTCTTTTATTCTTCTGTTCTTCCTATTGGCGGTTCCAAGCGCTGTTCAAGCACAGTCTTCCATAGAGAACAATTCCTGCATCACCTGCCATTCGGATATTTGGGAAGAAGAGTTGAAGATGAGTGTCCACGGGCGCGAGAATATTCTTTGCCAGGACTGCCACGGAGGGGATCCGACGACGCTGGATTTCGATGCGGCGAAAGCGCTTGGCACGGGCTTCATCGGGGTTCCCGATAAAAAGAAAATCGCGGAAACCTGCGGAGGTTGTCATGCCAACGTGGAGACGATGAATTTCTACGGCCTTCGTACGGATCAATTGGCTCGTTATCAAACAAGCGGCCATGGGAAAAAACTTTTTGGGGAAGGAAATGCGAAGGTGGCCGTCTGCAGCGATTGCCACGGTGCCCATAAAGTTCTTCCCATTGCCGATCCCAACAGCCCTGTTTATCCCCTGAATGTTCCAAAAACATGCAACCACTGTCATGGGGACGACAAACTCATGTCGGAATTCGGACTACCGAGCGGTATTTTCAAAACCTATGAAGCAAGTGTTCATGGCAAGGCCTTGTTTGAAAAGAAAGATCTTTCAGCGGCCAATTGCACGAGTTGTCATGGAAGCCACGGAGCAATTCCGCCGGGAGTCAAAGACATCGGCGCAGCGTGCGGCAAATGTCATGTGAATGAAAAGAAATATTTTCTTGAAAGCGTTCATGTAAAAGCTGCGGAAGAGGGGAAGTTCTCCGAATGCATTTCCTGTCATGGCAACCATGGCGTTCAACGTGCGAGCAAAATGTTGTACCGTGAGGCATGCACGACGTGCCACGAGCAGGGGAGCGCTGCCGCTCAAGAAGGTGAGAAAATTTTTCATGTCTTAGCGAAATCTGAGCGAGGGCTTAAGACAGCCGAGGCTTTGGTGAAGCGGGCTTCTATCGAAGGAATTTTTGTGGAGGAGGAAACGGGCGCCTTGGAAGATGCAAAAACCAACGTGATTTCCATGGCTCCTGTCCAGCACTCTCTTTCCTTGAGCAAAATTGCGGAGCTCTATCAAAAGTTTGAGGAAGTTGCGCAGGAAATAAAATCGAGGGTTCACAAAAAGCGTCAAGCGCTCAAATGGCGAAGAGCGGCACTCATTCCAATCTGGATTTTTATCCTGATGATGGCGTGCGCTTTGTGGATCAAGTACAAACGGCTTAAGGGTCGTTAAAACAATATGAACCAACCTGAGAATTTAAGCTCAAATCCGTCGCTTCCCACGTCTCCCGTGTCCCGTCGGGATTTTCTCGATTGGGTGATTAAAGGCGGATTGTTCGCAACGCTGGCAGGGATGTTGTTTCCTGCGCTCGCTTATCTTTGGCCTGTGACACGGCGTGGGCCTGCAGGAGGTCTGGTAGAAGTTGGAACGGTTGATGAGATTCACGTGTGGGGATCCAAAAAAGTGGTGCTTGGTGGAAGTGCTTTAATCGTGGTGCGGACGCCCGCAGAGTTTAAAGCCTTCTCCGCAATATGTACGCATTTGGGTTGTATTGTTTATTGGGACAGTGCAAAGCAGCTCATTGCATGCCCATGCCACGCTGGATTTTTTGGTTTAGACGGAAGGGTCGTTTCTGGACCGCCGCCTCGGCCATTAGCCACGCATCCCGTAAGTGTCGTGGATGGCAAAATTTTCGTGAAACCGTGACGGCGGGAAAATGAAACATCTTATGGTCCGGTGGCTTCGAGAGCGCTTCGACGTAGAGAGTATTCGGGGACCGTTGAAGCATCAAATCGAAAAACCGCTTCCAAAAAACATCGGCTGGTTTCACACTCTGGGCAGCATGTCCCTCTTCCTTTTCGTGAGCCAGGTGCTTACCGGGATTTTACTTCTCGTTTACTACAGACCGACGGTCAACGAAGCTTTTGGGAGCGTTAAATTCATCATGACGGAAGCCTATGTCGGATGGCTGTATCGTCAGATTCATGCGTGGGGAGCAAATTTAATGGTGCTCATCGTTTTTTTACATATGCTTCGCACGTTTATTACAGGTTCTTTCAAGAAGCCGCGGGAATTGACGTGGGTCTTCGGTGTCGTGCTTTTTTTATTGACACTTGTTTTCGGATTTACGGGTTATCTTTTGCCGTGGAACCAATTAGCGTATTGGGCAACCACCGTAGGAACCGAGGTGGCCGGATCCATACCTTGGATCGGCGAATGGATTAAGACTTTGCTTCGGGGCGGCGACTCGGTTGCCGGCGAAACCTTATCCCGGTTTTTTGTGTTACACGTGATCATCCTTCCCTGGACGATGTTCGCGGTGATCGTGATCCATCTTTTTTTAGTTCGTTTTCAAGGAATTGCGACGATGGATCGTGTGGGAGCAGAGAAGGAAATAAAAAAGGGAGAAGGTACGCCTTTTTTCCCCCATCACATGCTGAAGGAAGGTGTTGTTTTTTTTATTTTGTTGGGTGTTTTAATAACGTTAGCGATTTTGGCGCCTTTTGATTTAGGGGAAAAGGCGGATCCGCTGCAAACACCTCATGCCATAAAACCCGAATGGTATTTTCTGCCCATGTATCAAGTCTTAAAATATTTTCCCAAGCTTGTTGGAATCTTTATTGTTTCGCTTGCTCCCCTCTTTCTATTCCTTTGGCCTTTTTTAGACAAGACCAAAGAGCGCCATCCGCTGAAGAGGCCTATTTCTACGGCCATTGGTGCCCTCGCGCTGCTGTCGTTATTAGTTTTTGGGATGATGGCGCACTTGTCTGAGACAAAACGGGAGTTTTTCGGGCGTACCTATCAATTTGATATCTACGGAATTCCGCATCCTGCAGCAGCAGAAGGTGGAGAGTTGCCAGGCAATCGTCCATAAGCTGTTTATCCGCCGGTCGTATACTTTAATAAGGACAACCCGAGATGGACTACGAACCCTATCGACGCGCGGTTCGAAAAAAGGTCTGCGAACACTGTGTCGACTTTTCTGAGGAGGGACGATGCGCCTTGACGGGCGAATACCAGTGTGGGGTCGAACTGTACTTAGAGAAGATCGTCGATGTGGTGCGCTCTGTTCATAGTCCACATGTGCAGGATTACGTCACGCGATTACGCGAGCGCGTATGTGCCTTCTGTAAGAACCAAAATCCGGACGGCGCATGCAGACTTAGGAGCGAAGCAGACTGCGGTCTCGATCGCTATTTTGCCCTCGTTGTCGAAGCGATTGAAGAAGCAGATATGAAGTGACCCCTCGGGAAGTTTTTAAAGAGAGCCCGATGCCTCATCCTACCACTATGAATCAAAAAAATTGTCACAGCCGTTCATTCCGAGGATTGATGACAGCTCAGTTTCTGGGCGCATTTAATGATAATGCGTTTAAGATTCTCATTGCCTTATTGGCCATCAGGATGCTTTCCCAGGAGGCTGCCACCCAATTCATTAGCTTGATTGGCGCTTTATTTATCGTCCCTTTCATTATGTTCTCACCCTATGCGGGTTTTTGTGCGGATCGTTTTACAAAGCGGAGTGTCATTGTCGTCACGAAAATTGCTGAAATTGTAATTATGACGGCTGGCCTCATTGCTTTGATGAATGGAAATCTTGTTTTTGCTGCCTTTGTCCTTTTTTTGATGACGACTCAAAGTGCTTTCTTTAGCCCTGCCAAGTACGGAATCTTGCCCGAAATTTTAGATGAGGAAAATTTATCAAAGGGAAACGGCTTCCTTCAGATGTGGACTTTTCTGGCCATTATTTTGGGTTCCGCCTTCGGGGGTCAGATGAGTCACATGTTTCATGGAAACGCTTATCGCACTTCCTATGTACTCATATTTCTCGCTGCGGTTGGAACCGTTGCGAGTTTATTTATCGAGAGGCATGGGTGCCGGGACGCCACGAACAGATTCAAAGTCAATTCTTTTAAAGAATCGATCGGTGCCATGCGAGAAATCAAGCAAGACAGATGGCTCTTTCTGACACTCATCGCGATTTGTTACTTTTGGTTTCTCGGTTCGGTTTTTCAAATGAACGCTCTTGTGTATGGAAAAAACACGCTTCACCTGACAGATGGCAAGGCCAGCCTTTTATTGGTCATGACTTCGATAGGAGTAGGGCTAGGCAGTTTACTCGCCGGCTATTTGTCTGAGAAAAAAGTGGAATACGGCTTGGTACCGCTCGGCGCGATGGGAGTTAGTTTCTCTAGCGTATGGATTGGCTTTAATGAGCACGCTCATTATTTGGCCTTTGTTCAATTCCTGCTTTTGGGCTGTTTTAGCGGCGTCTACATCGTTCCGCTGAATGCATATTTCCAGCTCAACAGTCCTGGAGCCAAGAGGGGTAGGTATCTTGCCGCTTCAAACATCATTACTTCTTTTTGCATTTTGTTGGGCTCTGCTTATATTTGGCTGTTCGGAGTATGGCTGAGGCTCAATCCGGCCCAGTTGTTTTTTATCCTCGGCATTCTTTCGATCGGGATCACACTTTTTATTCTCAAGACACTGCCGGAAGCATTCTTGCGTCTTTTCAATTGGATCTTTGCCCGTCTCTTTTACAAAATCAAAGTTGTGGGTCTTGAGAATTTGCCAAAACAAGGTGGCGCGTTGCTTGTGTGCAATCATATCTCTTATGCGGATCCAACACTCATTTTGGCGTCTGCGCAAAGGTCGATCCGTTTTTTGATGTTCCGCGAGATTTACGAGCATCCAATGATTCATCCTATTGCGAGGGCAATGAAGGTCATCCCTGTTTCTTTTAAAGACCGACCCAAAGCGATCCTTCAATCGTTAAGCGAGGCAAAGAAGGCAATCCAGGAGGGCGATCTCGTGTGTATCTTTGCCGAAGCGGGTCTCACGCGGCATGGAAACTTGCTTCCCTTTTTGAAAGGGTTTGAACACATCATGGAAGGTTTGGATGCGCCCATTATCCCCATGTACCTCGATCGAATGTGGGGAAGTATTTTTAGTTATGAAAACGGCAGATACTTTTGGAAATGGCCCAGAAAGTGGCCTTATCCAACGACCATTTCTTTTGGGAAAGCGATGCCGGCAAGGTCTCATGCGTACCAAGTGAGACTGGCAGTCCAAGAACTTTCAGCTGAAGCGTTCAAGCTTCGCGGTAGTGATCAAAAGAAACTCCACGTTGCCTTCATCGATGAAGCAAAGAAGCATCCGTT
>MHFT01000102.1:21315-22903 GCA_001804315.1 Omnitrophica bacterium RIFCSPLOWO2_12_FULL_50_11 | reverse complement strand
GTGGATACCATGTACCCATGCAGTACAGACGCTGCCGGTTCGACAGATCTCAAATTGGGTATTGGTTAAGAATCAAAGCCTGCGCCGCGTAGGATTCGAACCTACGACCCAGTGATTAAGAGTCACTTGCTCTACCAGGCTGAGCTAGCGGCGCACCGACTGTGTAAAACTCAAATAAGTTTCACGGCCCGCGTCGAACCGGACGTTGGCGACCTCCAAATTTCCAAAGGCAGCGTCAAGCCTGTCAATTCGCTCTTCGGTCACCGGATGCGACTTAAGATAATCATACAGATACGGGCGGAACGGCGATAAAGGATTCTGCATCCTGCGTAGCGTATCGATCAAACCCTGTGGATCAAAACCGCTCGATACCAAGTACTTGAGCGCCCGCCGATCCGCCAAATAGATCTGTTCTTCAATCGACTTCTCTCGTGTGACAACGATCCCGACGACGAGAAGTCCAGTGAGGGATAACGCGCCGATCGTGCCGAACGCTGGACCAATCAGGCTGCCTGTTTGCATAAGCTGCTCAAAAACCATTTTCGCTTTGGAAAATTTTGGATTCTGGTACTGAAGCGCGCCAATTTCATACGCCAGAACGCCGGCGAGCTCGATTTCCGCCGTCAGAAATCTAAGGAACCCCGTCGTGATGTACACGTAACCACCTGGTGCATGCGCCGCGTAAACGCGTTCATCGTTTAAAATCACAAACCGATACGCTAAATCGTTCCGACGAGCTCGACGAGCAATCCGTTCTCCGATCCGACGAACATACTCATTGAGCACCGGTTCGTGGTAGACTTCAAAGGTCCCAAGAATTCCACGATGAATCGCTGCCCCTATTTCCGCTTCCTCGGAAGCAGCAGGGCCGCCCACGCTACTGACCGAACCGCGTCCGTGGACACAGCCGACCACAAGAAACACGACCAGCACTGACGAAACGGCTCTTTTCACTTGATCTCTTCCATACGCGCGCGCCTGGCAGGACTCGAACCTGCGACCTACTGGTTCGAAGCCAGTCGCTCTATCCGACTGAGCTACAGGCGCATGATTCTTTGAAGGCCTGTAGCGAAGTCGGATCTCCGACTGCCTGCCCGCCAAGCCTTTTGGCGGGAGCTACAGGCGCGAAAAAAAGTCGTAAGTGGTAAGTTTTAAAAGTACGTCATTCTGAGACAGCAGTGCAAGGCGAGGTCGAAGAATCCCGACCGGGATCCTCCAACCCGAGCCTGCCCTGAGGACGGGATCCTTCGGCCTTCTAGGCCTCAGGATGACGGTTCTGTTATGCGTTCGTAAAACTTACGACTTATTACTTACGACTTATTACTTTTTCGTTCGTGCGATAATACGACGGCGAGTGCTCCGTAATTACCCACGTGCCGACCGAGCTTCGACCTCAGAATTTGGCAGCTGCGATATGCCAACGGCCATGCTTCTCGACGTACCGCCTTCAGCAGGGGCTCCCAAAAAAGCGCGACATGCTCCATCACGCCGCCGCCCAAAATGATCCGTCTTGGATTGAGCAAATTGATGACATTGGCAAGTCCAATTCCCAAATAATCTGCTGCAAGGTGCCGCGCGCGAATGGAAA
>MHFT01000102.1:1377-21236 GCA_001804315.1 Omnitrophica bacterium RIFCSPLOWO2_12_FULL_50_11 | reverse complement strand
TCGCTGTACCGCTCGCATACATTTCCAAACAACCTCTCTTCCCGCACGGACATCGATTTCCATTTCGCACAACAGTCATGTGACCGAGCTCTCCGGCCCATCCGCCGGCGCCGCGGACCAGTGATCCATTTGCAATAATCCCAGACCCAATTCCCGTGCTCACCGTAACATAGATGAAGTCGCGGATGCCGCGTCCCAAGCCAAAATACTGCTCACCCAAAACGGCGGCATTACAATCGTTTTCGGTAAAAACAGGGGTAGCGAGGCACCTCGACAAGACCGAGGCTAAAGGAATCCTTTCCCATCCACGAAGATGCGGAGACTTTACGATGATGCCTTTCCGTGTGTCAATCGCGCCGGCCACGGCAAGGCCGATTCCCTTCAACTCCTTGACCTTAATTCTGCGCTTGCTCAAAAGATCAAGTACCGACGCTTCGATTTCGCGAATCGATTCCTTTGGTTTCTGACCTCCTTTGGAAGACAAGACCTTTGTGGCAATCAATCGTACTGGGTGCAGAGGAGACAAGCTTACTGAAATTTTCGTTCCGCCTATGTCAATGCCAACGATCCAGCGCTTCATGAAAACAGAATACAGAAAAGAGGAAATACAGTCAAATGATGTCAGGTACGGATTTCATCACAATAGGTGGTCTATTTCTTCGAAGAACGAATGGCAATGGCGAGATAATTAATGGAAACTTCCTCCTTAAGCTCTTTCAACGTCGAGGCAAGTTGCTCTCGGATACCCGCTTTGGCTACGTTATGAATGGTCTCAAGATCTCGACGGCCGTAAGAAATTGATTCATAATATTTTTCCAGCGCTTCCTCGCCCTTCGTTCCTATCGCATCGAGATCTTGCTCGCCCACGCGCATCCAAAACGAGGCATGCGCATACCCGCGGGCATCCACACTGCACGTAACATAACCTGTTGCTTGCCCGTAGGAAGTCGTAATCTGGTTCAGAGAGACGAAGTAGTAGGTTTCGTCCCTTTTTGCGCGCGTCCCGTCTCGGTAAGCGGGCACTGGAATCTGCTCGCCATCTGCCACTTGCCCTGTTCCAATAGCGATAAAATTTCCTAACACTTTGCCGATTGTTTGTTCCACGGCCCGATTTCCTGTTTCTTCTCCCTGGACGATTCCCTGCGCACAGAGCGGTTTCCCAGCCGTACTGATGATCAACAAGATGAGAAAAGCAACCGACGGGAGTTTCAACGGTACCGTTGACTGGTTACGGTCGGACAATGAGCATCACTCCTTCTGGATCGCTTTGGAGGACGGACAGGAGGACTTCGGTTCCCGCAAACACCACTTTGTCTGTCACACCCTCGTCTTCGTCATAATCGTATTCACCGCTCGGGGTCAGTTCGAGAAGATTGAGTCCGTTTTTCACTGATTCGCCCGGCTCACTCTCCACGACCAGTTTGTTGGTTGGATAATAGATTTCATACCGCCGGAGTACAGGAATATTCCCTTCAATTCCTAACAAGAGCTTTAAGCGCCACTCGTATTTCGCCCGCGGTGCATGGACCTTGACCTCGATCACGTGACCCTCGTCAACGCCCGTAAAGTTGAGCAGCTGCATCAATCGGATGTTGGCACTGTCCGGAATGGGAATATCAAGTCCTCTCGATAAAATGATCCCCTGCCCTGCTTTTCCCAAAGCTCTGATGTTGGCCAAACTCGTCGCCTCTTTCGTTAATTCAGCTCCCTCGAGTTTGAGTTCGACACGCACGGCTGTAATCCGTATCAACGCGTTTTCCGTGGAAAGCTTCTTCCCCGTGATGTCGACGGGTCGATTGCTTCCATCAAGATAGGTAAACCGAAACGACGTCGTTTTAATCGTCTCGTGTCTCAAATTGAAATGGGTCACCTCGTCCCGGTAAAATCGGGTGATCCGCTGGGCTTTTTTGTCCCATTTGTACGTCATCGCCAGTTCCGGATGTACCCGCACATCCGGCTGATAACTCAACTGAACGGCTGAGCCTCGCTGGATCGGAAATCCAAAATCGAACCACGGCTTGCCTGTTTGGTCCATTCTCACGGTTCCGAAATAAGTCGCGAACTGACGTGCACCGCGGAACTTGACCTCACCGAGCGGCGTCGGTGCCCCTGGGCGCAGGCGTTTCGATAAATAGAAGGTGCCGTCTTTCGGCACCGGATCAAAAATGTCGAGCCACAACGGCACAAACGTGATGGAATCTTCCTGGACGTCAATCATCTCCACCGCGTCTCGAATGCCGGGCAAATCGTAATCGCCTTCCATCAGCCCGCGCATTGTCTCCTCACTCAACCCAGAAATCGCAACTTCCTCGGTTGCAAGGCGCCAGGCTGTCAGTGCGGTCGTGAGCAGCCGCTCGATGCCGAGCGTTAAGACGGCAGCGATCGAAATCGCCACAAGCACTTCAATGAGCGTCAAAGCTCGCCGCTTCACAAGTCCTCCACAAAGGTCACAAGTTCCAGTACCGGCCGTTCCAGATTCTCCGCCCGAAAAACTTCAACGTGGATTTCCAGCGGATCCGTATTTTTTACTGCGTACCTCTTCACTTTCCATGGCACGCCGTTAATGACGAGCGGCGATTCCTTTTCGGGAGGCACCCAAACCGTTCCTTGGCCCTCAATCTGAGTTTCCGTCAACCTGAAATTCTTAACTGACTCCATCGTCTCCCTGCCGAGTTGCAAGGCTGTGCCGATATCGCTGTATTGTTGAACCTCATCCATGGACTGAGTAAACATGTGTAAAATCGGAACGAAACAGAGCGCGACAAGCGCAATCACCACCAACATCTCAATGTAGGTGAAGCCGTGGCGGTCATTGCGAGCCGATATTCCAACGACGTCGGGGCCGACTCCCGTGTCGGCCTGCTGTCTTCGCCGCACGGGGCGGACACAGGGGTCCGCCCCTACGAATCGTGATTCTACTCGAATGCTCACACGATTCTGAATTGGTTGTTTACAGTCCTTCATATTTAATTCGCACGCGGCGCTTGATCCCGTGCACTTCGCCGACTCCCGTAATCGCCAGCGTCCCAGGATCATGAGATGCGTAATAAACTCCGTTCCCGAATTTCGTCTCTGGAACGGTGCCAAGCCCATCACCGTCGGCATCGCTTAACGACTTCACCTCGTTGAGCGACTTGGCTAACGCGGCTTCCGCAAGATAAAGCGCTTGAAGCCTGTCCACTTCTACGCCGATATTGAGGGAACGCTCATAAACGGCGCTTACCAACACCCCGCCGTAAACCGTGAGGGTAGCAAGAATAATCAAGCAAGCGATGAGAATAGAACCTCTGTCATCCTGAGGCCCGCTTAGCGGGCCGAAGGATCCCGACCGAGATCCTTCGGCAAAAAACGCCTCAGGATGACGCCGCTGGGTGTCACCACTCGGATGGGATTTGGCCTTCATAGCTCTCCCACGCTTTATCGAGCGGCTTGTTGTAATTGACTACCACATCGGCTCGATCCGTGAGATAAATCCAGCCTCCCGTATTGGAAAACTTCTTGGTGGAAGGTTGCTCTTTAAAAGTTGAAATACCGGCCTTCTCAGTAATGAGTTCAGCAGGCAGGCTTTTCAGATATGGCTTTTCGATGCCTGCGTCCAGGTACGTTTTCTCCAAAAGTTCATTGAGCGACTCTGGATACGTCCCTTCTTTCGCCCGATAGAGCGAGATTCTATTCCGAAGCATTGAGAGGTTGCTTTTCGTGGTGACGACACGTGCGTCAACATCGAAACCGACGTAGTTGGGAATAATCGCAAGTGCCAAAATTGCAATGATGGCCACAACAACCAAAATCTCAATCAGTGTAAACCCGCCCGTACCCGTTACGGTACCCTTCGTATCCTTCAGTTTACAGTGTTTCATACGCTAAATCCCCCTGATTTGCCTTCGATCGTTTTTCCTTCACGGCTCGCAAGCCCCCCCAGATCCGGCCTGCGTCCTTCGTCCAAATATTCTTTTATGCTTGGCATCTGGTACGCTGGCTTCAGGATTGGTTGCTGAGGCACCCAAAACGTTGCCATCTCATAAACGCCAACCGCCATTCGTCCCACCATCCGCAGAGTACCTTCCACCGGGGCAACCAAAACAAGCCGATAGGGTTGGTCTCGTTCAATATCGCGTTCAATGGTCCTCGCAGCCGCTAGCGGAGCGAACACAATGTTCGATGCCCCACGGCCCAGTTTTTCTCCACTTTGCGCGAAATAACTACCTTCGCCGAAAGCGTTGGGTAAGAGCGCGATGCAGATCACGAATGCAGTCACGTAAATTTTCGCGTTTTTTTTCGCGTTCATCCACGGAATACTTTCACAAGGTTAAACACTGGCATGAGCACCGCCAGCGCGATAAACCCCACCATCAGTCCCATGAACAAAAGCAAGATCGGTTCAAGCGACGCCGTCAAGTTCCTCAAAAAATATTCAAGTTCGAGATCGTAGAATTTAGCTACTTCCCCCAGCATCTCGTCGAGCTTACCCGTGTTTTCACCTACAGAGACCATCTGGACCACCATCGGCGGAAAAATTCCCGCACCACCGAACAACTCGGTCAAGCTTTTTCCCTGGCTGATGCCGGCTCGAATCTGGTCAAGGGAACGAAGCACGACGACGTTCCCAATCACCCCTTTTGAGATCTCAAGCGCGCGAAGCAGTGGAATCCCGCTTCGTGTCAGCGCACTCACCGAACGTGTAAGCCGTGCGACCGCGATCTTTAAATAAACATCACCGAGAACAGGCAGCCGCAAGAAAAATTGATCCATCACGACTCGTCCCGCTCGCGTGCCATAATAATGAGAAAGACCAAAAAAAAGGCCGGCCGCGCCGGCAACGATGAGCCACCAAAACTGCCGCATCACCTGACTCACATTAAGCAAAATGGTCGTGGCAAGCGGGAGCTCCGCCCGGGTCGTGCGGAAGATTTCCAAAAACTTCGGCACCGCGCTGACGAGCAAAAAACCCAAAACAAGAAGCGCGATACTCACAAGAATAATGGGATAGGTAAGCGCAGCCCGCAACCGCGTGCGTATTTCGAGTTCCTGAAGGCCGATCGAAGCGAGTCGTTCGAGCACCTCATCTAAAATTCCAGCGGCTTCACCCGCTTGCACCATACCGATCACGAGCTGCGAGAATAAATTCTGATATTTCACGAGCGCTTCTGAAAAAGGAGTGCCTTTTTCGATGTCTCCTTTAAGCGCCTCGATCACGATACGGAACTTATGATTCCGCTCCTGGGCAGCCAAACTTTCAAGCGCTTGTGCGAGCGTAAGTCCAGACCGGACCAGAGTCGATAACTGGCGCACAAAAAAGATCACGCTCTCGCGGCTAATACCGGATAAACGCTCACGTAATTTATGCAGCGCGACCTCTACATTGGAAGCCAGATCCACCGCTACCACGCGGTAATGCCGTTCCCTGAAGAACGCAAAGACACCTGCCCGGTCTTCCATTTCGATCATGCCCCGAATCGTCTTGCCACTTGAATGATCAACCGTGTATTTGAATACTCTCATGGTCCTCCGTCATCGGGCGCCTCGCAACGACGCACGACGACATGGCTCCTCCTTTGCGTTTCCCTCTTACTGAAAGCGCTGGCGTCGTTCTTTTGCTTGCGTTTCCGCTTTCTTTTGTGCCTTTTTCAAACGTGAATAGAGTTTCTTGTCTGTATATGGACTGTCTGGATATTTCGTCACAAGTTCATTCCACACGTCCGCCGCGAGCGCCGGTCTGTCCATTTTCTCGTCATAAATCATGCCAAGTTGATAAAGAGCATCGTCAGCGACTTCGGAATCAGCAAAATTCCGAATGACGGTTTTAAAGTGCGCGATTGCTTCGCTGAAGCGCTGTGCTTCTGTTTTTCCAAGCGACTCAATCCCAAATTCTTCTGTCAGCCGGACAGCCCTGTTGTAAAAGCGCTGGCCGCTAAACAGATCAAGAACGGGTTTTCCTTCCTCACCGACGAGTGGCTCCATCAAGTAAGGAGTCACGAACACGACCAGTTCCTTGGTCACAAAGTCAGTGCTCCTGTTTCGAAAGGCAAGGCCGATCACAGGTAAATTGCCAAAAAACGGGACCTTTTGCCGAATCACGGTTTTTTCATGCTGAATGAGACCGGCAATGACAACGGTCTGCCCGTTTCGAACGATCAATTTCGTCGTCGCTTCGCGCGTATTAATCCGCGGCCCTGCCGATAAAGATTCATTAAGTGAACTCACTTCCGGATGAATCTCAATCATGATGTCTTTATTATTGATCACACGGGGTACGACGCGCAACGCGGTTCCGATGTCGACAAATTTGGTCGTCTCGGTGGTCCCGACCGCTGTGAGGGTATTTTCACGAAAAGGGAATTTCTCGCCGATGATGATTCTTGCTTCCTCGCCGTCGAGCGCTGCAATCGTCGGGCTTGCCAAAATATGGGCGCGATTCGTTCGAACTAGAGCATCGATAATATTGGATAAGTTCACGCGCCCATATGTCAAGCCATATACAAATTGTCCACCCGTTAAGTCCGCCGAAGTCTCCGAAAGAGCCAACCTATAATCAGCTGAATTGCCCGTGACGGTTGCGCTGGTTGTCGATGGAATGAGTGTTCCAGCACTACTCGTGTCAAAACCTGGAGTGTCGATGACTCGGCCAGAGCCCAGCGCAGGCTTTCCACTACTCCTCGGATAACCGGCTAAATTCATGTTGCCACTCCATTGAATACCAAAAGCAGTTAAGTCCGTATCTTCGACTTCCACGATTCGCGCCTCGATCATGATTTGATGCGGTGCATGATCAAGCTTCTCGATCTCGTTAAGAACTGTTTTCATCCGTTTCGGAAGCTCTTTAATCACCAATCTTTGCTCGTCCACAGCCTCAATACTGCCCTGTTCACTCAGTAAAGCTTTGACACTCGCTTCGACATCAGAAGCTTTCGCGTAACCGAGCACGACGATTTCGGTGGCAAGTTCTTTCTCTGGCGACTGGACCAAAATAATATTATTTTTAAACGTGTAATAATAGCCCGTGGTTTCCAAAATGAGATCCAGTGCATCCTCCAAGCGTACGTCGGTTAAACTCAGCGTGACCTCGCCCGTAATGCCCTCCCCGACAACAATATTGAGATCAAAAGCCTCGGCCAGTGTCTTCAAAACACCGCCCACATCCGCTTCGCTGACCTCAAAAGACACACGCGTATCGAGGACGCTGCCGACTGCTTTCTCAACGGCTGCCGCAGGAAACGGGAAAAAGGCAAGCAAGATAGCGACGGTTAAAGCTATTATTGATTTAAACACACCCACAATATCTCCTGACGTAGGGGCGTGATTCATAGGTGTTTAGCATCAATGCCTTCCCCCCTTGTGGGGGAAGGTTAGGATGGGGGGTAATCAATACAAACACCCCCCACCTTTTCACTTGGGATACATCCTCCCCCACAAGGGGGGAGGATGTATCGCCAAACAGGTACCGCAATAAATTGCGCCCCTACACTTATGTCTCCAGCGCCAAGTAGTATGTCACGCCGTTTTCGGAAAACCAGACGCCTTCTTCTTCAATCTCCGTAAGGACGCGCTCTCCAAGTTTCGATCCTTGTTTCATCACCTTGCCGTCAATTAAAGCTACCGATTTTCCGCCCTGCCAGACGATCATACTTAAGTGGTGCTCACCCGGCAGCCGATTGTCATACGGCTTTGCTTCGGGACGAAAGGGTTCAGGCGCAGGTTTTTCCAGAATCGGAGTTAAAGACGGCGGCGGCACCTGTTCCTTCAAATCGGCTGCCCGAACCTGGTCGCTTACAAAGGTCGAAAAATAAAGAGTGACAAGCGGTTTTGTAGCCACTTTTTCATCCGAACTCAATTCCATCCCTTGAATCCCCAAAATGGCTGGCGCTGCCTCTAGCTTTTTCAGATACTGAATCACTTGCGAAAAATCAGCGTAAAACTGCATTTCGATATTGAGCGAATCAAACACTTCCTCCTCTTCGGCTTTTTGGAGCGTCGGCTCTAACGAAACAAACTCTGTCCCAAGCCCCTCGAGTGCAGCGGTCAAGTATTCCAACAGGCCCGCCATATCTTTCCGTGACGGTAAGTTCGCTTCTAGCTCCCGCACTCCTTCCTCGAACTTGGAATATCGTTCAAACTCACGTTTGTACCGCACCTCAAGCCGCTCGAGCATTCCTTTCTCGACCTCCAGATCCGGATGCTCCATCTCAATTTCCTTCTTTTCAAGCTGGAGACGTCGAATCTCTTTCCCCAGCGGTTTCCCCAAAAACTGGAAATAGAAATGCACAGCGAGAAGCGCCCCGCCCACGAACAAGGCAATCTGCGTGTTTCGGCTCAGTTTCACAAATGCCATCGCCCTCCTCAGTCATGCCAACCTGGAAGCCAGTTGAAATGAATGTCGTCATGCCTCCAGATCAAAGTTCAGCTCAAAAAAAACCACCGCGCGCTCGTTTAGCGTTCCTGCCTCTGTTTTGGTAAACGTTGCATTTTTAAAATAATCTGAGCCGTTTAATTTTTGAATGAAGGTACCGACCTTTTGATTACTGAACGTGCCGCCTACCACTCCGCTCTCCTCAGAACTCAGCTTGAGCTGATCGATCCAAACTTGGTCCGGCACACTTTCATGGAAAGCGCCTAAAATGTCGGACCATTTCGTCTCTCCCCCCTTGAGCTTTACGAGCTCACTACGTTTCCTAGCGAGCAAACTCTGTCTTTGTTTCAAATTCTCAAGTTGCGCTTCTAGCGTCGAGCGTGACTGTTTGACCGATTCCGCAGAGCTCTCGGCGTCCGCCGCTTCTTGTTTGATCTGCAGGACGTCAATTTTCAATAATCGCACCTGCCTCCACATCATTCCATAATGTAGCACCAGAGCCGCCAGTGCCAACACACCCAGCAGAACAGCCTTGCGGTACAAGCCCGTTTCGACAAGCGCTTTCTTCCCGACGGCATATTCGGGTGGAATCAAATTGATCCGCTTCATGAACAGTCCCTGGTCATTCCTGCACGCGCAGCGCGAGCCCCAGGCTCACGGAAGCAACGTCGTTTGTCTCCACAAGAAAATCTCGATCGATACGGCGCTCATCGACACCAAGACCCTCCCAAACATTGACGTTGCGGACAGGCGCATCCCACCGCTCGCCCAAGTATTCCCGAAGCAGCGCAAGCCGTGCGCCACCGCCGAAGAGAAAGATATGGTGAATGCGCGGCCCTTCGGCTGCCGCTTCCTTTGCAAAGGCAAATTCAAACGACCGTTCTACTTCCCCGAGCAGCTTGTTGACCTCATCTTGCAACGCCGCTGACACGCGCTCGCCTTCGGAAGCTCCATCGTCGCCTCCTGACGGGTGAAGCAACTCCTTTGCTAGCTCCGTCGGAGCCACGCTGGAAGAACGATCACTCCTCATCGTAAGTCCGTATTTCACCTTTAATCGTTCGGCCTGATCCACATCACATCCGAGCGCATCGCTGACCGCTTTCGTAAATCGCTCACCTGCGATCGGGATGATTCGATTAAAGACAATCCGATCGCCGATGAGAACCGTCAGATCAGTAAAACGCGACCCAACATCCAGAATAAGAACCCGTTCAGGTGTCGTCCACCGGGCAATCCGCCTGAGTGCCTCCAAGGTGGCAAGGCCGTTCGTCTCCACGCTCAAGACCTTGAACCCCGCGCTTTGAACCATCTCAAATTGCCGGTAGACCAGCTCCTTCGGGCAGGCGACCACAAATAACTCTTGGCTTGCGCCGCCAGATGCGCTTTTCGTGATGGCAAAGTCAAAAAAACTTGTTTCCGGATCCACAAACCGCTTCTCCGAGAGCGCTTTTCGAACAAATTCTCGGTACTCATCTTCAGTCGCTACCGGCACGATTAAGGAGTCTACATAAAGCGCAGGATCATTGATGGCAATCCCCACTTTCATTTTTGGCTTCACGCGAGATGCAATTTTGACCAATCCGTTCATGATTTCCCGCTCACGCTCCACCTCGGACTCTTGAGCCGTAACCTGTACGATGCTCTCAACTTGGACATCTTTGAGCCAAAGGCGGCGCTGGTCTTGGGCAAGGAGCACAAATTTAATGGAGTCATGACCGATATCCACGGCGCCGAATTGTCTGGACCGGCCGCCCGACAAGAGTGCAGGAAACTGGAAACCTTTCCTTTTCCGCGACGTCTTTCGATCACCCTTGCCCAAGAGTGTCGCGACCCGCTCCTCGGAAGCAGGCGGTTGAGCCGCGCTCGCAGGTCCGAAAATGCTTTCCACTACCTTCTTTGGATCAATCTTCTTCATCGCCGTCTTGAGTCACGTAGTGTCCCCAGCACAACCGTCATCCTGAGGCAGCAGACCTCAACGTTGCCGACATGTCCGCCATGGTTTCTGGCGGAAGGATCTCGCGCGGGATTCTTCGGCCACTTTGTGGCCTCAGAATGACATACTTTTGTTAGCTACTCTTAAGGTCCGACTCCTTTCGTCACGGCATCCAGCACTTCTGTCGCGAGACAGTAAAAATCGTTCGCAGCCGAAGAACGCGGTGCGTAGGAAATGACAGGCTCACGCAACATCGGTGCCTCGATTAATTTCACGTTCGTGTGAATCACCGTCTCAAACATCTGACGCTTAAAATGATCCCGAAGCGCACCCAACATGTCCACGGCGATCGTAACCCGCTGATCAAACAACGTCGCCAAAATTCCCAAAATTTCCAAATTTGGATTAAATCGTTTCCGGACCGCCTCGATCGTGCGAAAGAGTTCCTTCATCCCTTCGAGCGCATAGTAATGCGTCTGGACCGGAATCAAAACTTTCCCCGCATAGACCAAAGCATTCAGCGTGAGCAAGTTAAGCGTGGGCGGACAATCAACAAAGATAAAATCATAATCGTGTTCCACAGCTTTGAGAGCGCGTTTGAGCGCTGATTCTCCGCGTGGTATGTTGGCCAGTTCCAGTTGAGCCTCCGACAATTTCATCGCGGAAGGCAAAACGTCTAAACCCCGAATTGAGGTCGAGCGCATGACGTCTCCAAAAGTCGTATCGTCGTCAAGCAAAAACTCGTAAATGGAACGGCGGAATGCCTCGAGCCTCACGCCAAGCCCGAGACTCGCATGCGCTTGTGGATCCATATCAACCACCAGGACCCGATAACCGCCTTTCGCAAGCGCCGCAGATAAGTTCACAACGGTGGTCGTTTTTCCGCATCCCCCCTTCTGGTTCATTGTGGTGATCACGGCAGGCCGGAGACCGGCCGGCAACGCCACACGGCCTTCCCCATCGGGACCGGAACCATTGGCGCCATTTCCGCCGATGCCGAACAGAAACTGCTTTAAATCGAACCAGCGTTTATGCTTCACCTTGCCCGCAGACTTCGGACCGTCGAGGGACATAAGTTCACCCCCCATTCGCAACCTGTGGTCCGCCATTGCGCCCGTTAAAATCTCTGCCCGTTACCTTCTGTGCCGCGGCTCGAAGTGTGTAACCCTCGTCCATGAAATTTTTAATCCGCCTGAGCAAATGAATGTCCTCCTGCGAATATCGACGATAGGAATAAGACCCGAATTCCACGTACACTGGGTTCACGATCCCCAGGCTTTCCCAGTAGTAGAGCTGGCGCGACGACACGCCAACCACCTTACAGGCTAATGAAACGCTGTATGTCTTCGCCAGCTTCTGTGGATTAGGTGTAAGCCCCTCCAAGGGTGGCACCATTGTTTGACAATCTCCTTATTTGTTTAATCTCTGACACAGTTGTCGTACTTTAAATCGGCTAAGATGGGGAGGGACTTGAGGTGTAGGGGCGTATTGCAATACGCCCCTACTACTACAATACGCCCCTACATTATTCTTGCGTCACGCGGAATACTTCGTCGAGGGTGGTAAAACCGTGGAAGGCTTTCAGTAGGCCGTCTTGCTGGAGGGTTTTCATCCCCTGCTGGATTGCAACTTTGCGAATTGCCTCCGCCGAATCTTTCCTGACAATCATCCGCCGCATTTCATCATTGGGTACCAAGACCTCAAAAATACCGGCCCGGCCCTGATAACCGGTCTGCTTACAACGCCCGCATCCGGCGTGGTCATAGAAGGTAACTTTGGAAAGCTTCTCCGACGGCAACAGTTCGTCTAGCTTCAGCCGTTTCAGGAGTGCTCCATCTGGTTGATAGGGTTTTCGGCACGACGTACATAATTGACGAACGAGCCGCTGGGCGACAACGCAAAGGACTGAGGATGAAATAAGAAAAGGCTCGACCCCCATGTCCATGAGCCGGGTCATGGCGGCAGCAGCGTCATTGGTGTGAAGCGTGCTGAACACCAAATGTCCGGTCAGAGCCGCTTGAATCGCAATTTGAGCCGTTTCGAGATCCCGAATCTCACCCACCATGATCACATCCGGATCCTGGCGCATAATCGACCGAAGGCCGCGGGCAAACGTCAAACCGCTTTTTGGATCCACTTGGGATTGGCGGACACGCTCCATTCGATACTCTACGGGATCTTCAAGCGTGATAATATGCCGCTCCACGCTATTGACTTTACCCAAAGCTGCATAGAGGGTTGTGGTTTTGCCGCTTCCTGTTGGCCCTGTCACCAAAATCATGCCATACGCTTGATGGACGAGGCGCTCAAATTTTTTTTCAAGATCAGGAATCAATCCGATCTGCTCAAGGGTGAGTACGGATCCACCCATATCTAAAACACGGATGACGACATTCTCACCGTAAATCGTAGGAAAAGTCGAAATACGAAGATTCACCTCTTTATCCTTCGTATGATACGGAATCCGCCCGTCTTGGGGAAGCCGCCGCTCTGCGATATCGAGATTCGCCATGATTTTAAGCCTGGAAATAACGGAAGCCTCCATCGATTTGGGCGGCGGGGACTCATAATCGTAGAGAACGCCGTCCACGCGGTACCGAACACGGAAGGCATCTGCAGTCGGTTCAAGATGAATATCACTTGCACGAGTTTCAACCGCTTTTTCAATAATGGTATTGACAACCTCAACGGTCTGTGCCGTAGACGGTGCTTGATCGACCGACATTGCCGTCGACACCGGAGCAGGTTTTACACCGGACGCACGATCACCGCCGACACCTTTTGCCTGTGTTCCTCCGGCACCCTTAATCGCTTGTCCCAATGTGTCGAGCGGTCCGAGCGCCCGATCGATCGCCCGATCGAGAGCCTCAGGACTTGCAAACGCAGGTATAATCTCGCACTTCGCATATTGTCCCAAACGATCGACCACCACAACATCCGTAGGATCCGCCACGGCAACTGTGACGGTATCCGCCGTCCGATCGATCGGAAGAGCCTTAAAATGGCGGATTAATTTTTCTGGAATCGCCTTGAGTAATTCCGGATCCGGCGCAGCATGAGCATCCAGGTCGACAAAAGGAATCTCGTAGAATTCGCTCATGAGCTTCAGGAGTTCGGTCTGAAAGCCAAGGGATAATGAAGGAAGGAGATCAAGAAACCGTTTCCCGCTCCGGCGCTTTTCGTCAAAGACTCTAAACTGGTCGGCGGCGGAGATGGTCGTACTCGCCTTCAACCGATCCATCAGGAATGTTTCTAGCTTTTTCTCAAGCACGCGTGTATCCTTCTTGTTACGTGCGTGTCGTCAACCTTGTTTGTCTTGGAACGTCATCCTGACACCGGAAGGGCATCGTCATCCTGAGGCCCGAAGGGCCGAAGGATCCAGACCGAGATCCTTCGGCAACGTTGTGGTCTGCTGCCTCAGGATGACGTCTGTAACGCCGTCTCAGAATGACGTCACTTCGCCATACAAATCCTTCCATCCAGGATTCATTGACTCAATCAGGTCGTTTTTCTTTCTTCGTAGCCACCCTTTAATCTGTTTTTCTCTTGATATGGCTTCTTCAATTGAATCAAGCGTCTCATAATAAACCAACTTCTCGACGTTGTATTTCTTGGTAAAACCATCCACTACTTTCTTCTTATGTTCGTAAATTCGTTTCGCCAGATCACTCGTAACACCGGTGTACAAAACCGAATTTGCTTTATTCGTAAGGAGATACACGTACCCACGTTTTTCTGTGCTCTGAATCGCCATCGCAACGTCATCCCGAGCCCCGCAAAGCGCTGTCATCCTGAGGCCCGAAGGGCCGAAGGATCTCGGTCTGGATTCTTCGGCCATATTGGGAATGCTGCCTCAGAATGACATTCGCGTCTTTTCGCGCCCTCAATCGTAAGAATTATACCACATCACGATTGCTCGGAAGTAGGAACCGGGGTACGAACTTCGGACCAGGTCAAGATTCGCACACTCCGCCGGCCGATGGAACCAATGTTGATGGTACCTGGAATGGACTCAATCGCTGGAGCTGCCGCACCATCAGGCACGACTTCTGCGAGGGCGGTAATACTCACAATCTTCTGCGACGATACCTCAAACGTCGCTTCGCCGTTTTGAAGTTGGATGACACTTTCCTCAGGCACCGTCATCTGAGCCAAGAGCGCTGCTTCATCCCACTGGCCAACTGCGGTGCCTTCAATATTGAGAATAATTCTCACGAGCGTGGTCGAATCTGCTCTCACCACATTTCCGCTCGAATCGACCACTTTCACTGTGACCGATACTGGTTGTCCCGTCGAACCATAAGTGGACACGACGACGACTTGAACTGAAATCACTTCTGCCTCTGGACTAGACTTGCCAATTAGAGATGCTGCTTCATCCGCGGCATCAATGGTAAATAGCTTCTCCGCTGTAGTTGTCGTTACATCAAAGGAATAACTTCCCTTCTCGTCTTCTTTAAATTGGTGCTCTGTCGGAATTGCAAGACCAGCGGTCGTTGACAACTTGACAAGCCCGCCGTAATTGGTAATCGCCTTCTCGTCGTAGCCACGTGCCTCAAGAGTTACGGTAAACGATTCGCCGACGTAATACGTGTATTTATCCTCACCTGCACGGCTTCCAGGCGGCACAGAAAGTGACACATCGAGTGTCTTAGGAATGAAGCTCACCACAGCGGAATCACCCGTTACATTCGTATAGATGTCATCCGTCACCGTAAAATGAACTTTGCCCCAGCTATCATAGGTATTCTTTAGCTTCGCCACACCAGCGGTAAACGTATTCGTGCTTGTCGCCGAAAGCGTTCCCAAAGTTGCCTTGTCATCTGCTTTGACGCTCACGGTTACATTTCCTGCGTAGGTGGGCGTCGTTTCACCGCTCGTGTTCTGGGCCGTGATCGTCATTTCAAACTCTTTGCCCACTGTTTGGGTGTCCGCAGGCAAGCTCACACTAAACTTTGCGGCAGTGATAACGATGTAGGTCGAACTCCCCGCCATCACGGGATCCACCGAATCCGCCACAACCACTTGAATGGTGCCGGCGTCATCGTAGCGGAGCTTTGCCGTTGCCACACCGGCCGCAAAGGTGCCGGCACTCACGACGGTAAGCTGTTTCGTCCCCGTCGTCGGCTTGACGTAATTGACGGAAAGAACAGCCGTTCCAGAATAAGTCGTGAGCACATTGCCGAGACCGCCGCCGCCTTGAACCGCGGATATCACAACATCGAACGAGTCGCCTGCTTTCACTGATCCGGTCACATCCGGTGTCACGCGGAAACTAATCTGGCCAAACTTTGCCGTGTCAGACGTCTTATCGCTGGAGTCATCATCATCCGTGTATTCGACGGAGATCGTGTCACCAGAAGATGAAGCTTCTAAGATGAAATTGTCTGGTCTTCCCAGGATCCCGTTTGAGCTCGGAAGCGGCGCATTCGGTTGTGCTGTCCCTTTGTTCATAAAGATACCGGTGTCATTACCGGTTTCTTCGAGCTTCACTTCTTCCGTATCGCCCGTCGTCGCATTCCGCACGGTAACCTTGACCGTTTGCTTAGAAGACGTATCACTATTCTCATCGGCGTCCGTTACCTGAACGTAAATATACTCTCCAATATTGTACGTCAGCCGTTCCGTCCCGTTGACATCAGTAAGCTTCGTCACCGAATCAGACTTCACCACGGTGATTTCTTGTGACAGCACCGACGTGAGGGTGCCCGATGTCGCTTTGAGCTTCATCTTTTCATTCTTATCGTAATTGACACCGGCAAATGTGGCGGCACCGCTCGACACCGTAACCGGATTGGCCGTGGCCGCAAGGGTACCGGAAAGCTCTGTTTTTCCATCCGTGGGATCTACAGCTTTTAACGTGACCTTTGACGTCGAGTCGCTCGTCACCACATTTTCGTACGTGTCGACGATCGAAACCACAGGCTGCGTTGTGAAATTGACCTTCGAGGATACCTTCGTGGGCGACGGCTGGGTCGTAAACTTAACCGCGGTGGCTGTGAGCGGACTTACCGTCAGATCCAAGTCATAACTGGTGCCGCCGGTGGAATCATACGTGCCGTCACTGACGTCAACGGAAAGCGATCCAGCGGTGTAAATCACAAGGGTCGTATTCGCAAAACAACCGTTTGTTGCGTCGCACTGAAAGGTGAGTTTGGTTCCCGTACCAAAGTTGACCGCAGTATTCGTGTTATCGAGCGCGGTTGACTTGGTGCCATTCGGCGCAGCCGATACGCCGCTAAAGGTAATTGTCTTCTCGCCCGTATAGCCCGAACCGATCACCGTGCCGGCGTTGTCGTAAGGTTGAATGGAAACTTTGATGGAAGTCCCTGCAGAGAGTGTCGTCGGTTCAGACGTTGTGATGTGTAAATTTTGAGTCACTGCGTGGAAATTAATATTCGTGTTATTGCCGGAGTCCGTGCAACTGTAGCACTCGATGGCAGGACTCATTCGGATCGAATCCTTCACGTCCACGTCGTACCAAGTGTAAGTACCCGTACCTTTCCATTGGACTTGAGTTCCCGCCGTCGCCGAACGAATCTTAATCACGTCGGCATCGCCGCCCTTCGCGGCACCGCCCTTCGCATTGAAGGTAACGATCCCGCTATTTGTCACACCGCCGGAGCCGACCGTAATCGTAGCATTGTCCGTGTCACTGCCTCCGGTGTGAGTCCATGCCCCAGCAGAGGCGACCGACACAGTCTTGGCGGTAATCTCTACATCCGCACCCTGCACCAGCTCTCCGTCTGTCAACGTAAGCGTCTGCGTGACATTTAAGTTCTGGGTCTTCACATTCACGTCATCTGCCGTTCCCGTTCCGCTCTTATTAATCGTAAGATTAACAAAGGAACTGCCGGTGTCGACGAGATCCTGTGCTGCCGAACCGTCAAAGGTAACGGTCCCCGAAGTTGGAGTAAATGTTCCGCCGCTCACCGTAAAGTCCCCGCCCACAGTTACGTTCTTTCCATTCGTATCAAACGTCCCTGAAGAAACGGTGATGTCATCGTCCGCATCCAAGTTGTCGACCAGTTTCGCCGTGCCGCCGCCGCTCACCTTGAAGCTATTAAGCGCTTGGCTTGAGGTGGTCACATTGACAGTACCCGTATCGGTGACGT
Source organism: Omnitrophica bacterium RIFCSPLOWO2_12_FULL_50_11 (assembly GCA_001804315.1). Taxonomy (GTDB): domain Bacteria; phylum Omnitrophota; class Omnitrophia; order Omnitrophales; family Danuiimicrobiaceae; genus 2-12-FULL-50-11-A. The sequence continues at coordinate 3,841 of MHFT01000102.1, read as the reverse complement.
CCACGGTCGAGCTTCCTTTCGTAAATGTAGCACCTGATTGCACCTCGAATTTGCCGGTGACCTTAATCGTGCTTGCTCCACCACCGCCGTCAGAAGCATCAAAGTTACCGCTCACGCTTACCCCGTCACTTCCTGTAACGGTCAAGTCGTAGCCGGCTGTTGTATACGTGTTCCCACTGTTGACGGTCAACGCTTCGGCTGCAATATCGGAACCGAGCGTGACATTATCCGGCGAGCCGCCAATTACAAGTTTCCCTAGGTTCTGCTTCGTAGTATTGTAATCCGCGAGTACAAGATCGCCTTCCAGACGAAGCGGCGCGCCGCTTGTTGATTTCGTAAATGTGCTCCCGGCCGCGATCGTGAATTTTGGATTCGTGTCCGTAGCATCAGGTCTAATGATGAGCGGTTTGTCGTCATCCGCGACAAAGGTTCCGCTCGAGAGGTCAAAGTCCCCTTTCACAATAAAATCAGATGCCCCGCTGAATCTATAAACCCCGCCGCCCGTAAACTGGACCGTGTCAAACGTCTCGTCGTCCGGCGCGATCGTGTGGGTACCAGTCCCTGTGAATTTAACCGGTGCGCCGTTATGCTGAAATGTTTGTCCAGTCGCAATATTAAAGTCACCGCCAAACGTGAGTGTCTGACCCACTGTTCCTTTAAACGTGCCGCTGTCCAGATTAAAATTGCCGTCGGCTATGAAAGCATCCACCGCCTCGTAAATCCCGCCGCCGTTAAACACCGCCTGTTTAAACCTTTGACCGGCGGCCGTAATCTTTTGGGTGACACCTGCTCCTGCCGTGAAATAGATCGGCTGGTCAGTCGGAGGTACAAAGGTCGTGCCAGCATTAATGGTGAAATCGCCGGCAAAATACATCGCCTCACCCGCCTGCGCTGTATAAGTCCCGCCGCCTTTAAATACGACATCGGCAAAGGCCTGTTGCCGTGCGCGGATCGTCTGAGCGACAGCGCTATTGAAATGAACCGGAGAACCACTCGGCGTGAACGTTGCACCTTGGCCGATGTTCCAGTCGCCGGTTACGGTGAATGTTTTACACGTTGTTTTGTCAGCCGCGTTCGTGCATCCGCCTTGTAGTGATCCCTTCAGTTCCACAGCAGAAAATTGAATCGCAGCGCTGCTGCCATCGAGCGTCGTCCCGGGCCAGATGTAGACCTTCAAGTCGTTGTCAAAAGTAAGTGCATTGCCGGCGGTTCCTCCTGCCTGCGGTCTAAAACCCAGATACGCCGCATAGGCCGGCGGTTGGAAAGCCGGTGCATCTAATCCAGAACAATTCATATAAGGATTGCTTGGATCGCAATACGCCCCTCCGCCGTTGAAACCTTGATGAAAATCATTGAATGTCATTGCCGTTTTCGTGCCGCCGCATTCACTGGCGCCGCACTCATTTCGCATAATCATCCGGCCGAGATAAAGGTCGACACAATCCGTTCGGCTGGCCGTATTGGAACACGCGAACTCCCCGCCGTCGTAGGTGAGCATCACCTGCCCTTTCTGGAAACCGGTTCCAGTGTAATCGCAGGTATAAGTCGTAGCAAAAGTATCCACACCCGTCATACTCCCGATGCAGGCCGGTTCCACAAAAACGCTAATCGAACTCGAGTAAGAACTTGTCACACCATAAATCGTGTAGTTGCCCTTTGTGTCTGTCTGGGCAAAGTTACCGCCGCCGTATCCGCCCATAAAGGCGCCGTTGACGATGACGTTCACCCGCCAGCCCGCCCCAACGCGCGTAACCCCTTCATCACTGTAAACCGTCCCCGAAATTTTGTGGCCCGCCACGTTGATAAACGTTCCGGCCACCGAGAAATTCTCATCGATCGTGTTGTTAAGTGAGTCCATCGTCCGAATGAAATAGCCGTTGGTTGTCGTCTCAGCGGTCGTTGGATTTTTAATGTTCGTAATGTAAAAGAAGATGGTTGAGTTTCCTGGTGCCTGCATCGCACCTGAGCCGCGGATCAAGGTAATAATGATGTCGCCGGGCTGAGAGAATTGAGGCGTTAACGTACCGTTCATACCATTCAGGTTCATGACAGATGTGGTACCCTCAGCATCTTTTTGGTAACCAGCTGGCACCGTAATCTCAATTCTGCCGTCCCAGGGAATCGGATTTGTGGTTGTGAACTGCACTTTGACCGGGCCGACAGCGCCAGCGGCAGTCCTCTCCGGCATGAAGCTGACGTCCCTCAAACCTGCTTGACCAATGTTAATGCCCGGCACATCGGTTTTCTCCTCAATGAGTGCATTCATTGCATCCACGGTCCTAATGGTAAATGGGCCCGTAACTCCGTTAACGCTCGGATTTTGAATATTGGTTAAGACAATGCTCTTCGCACCGGCCACTGCAACACAAGGTTGAAAACCGCCCATGCCGTTCGCGCAGCTTCCACCGCTGCGGCTCATTGCTACTTGCTTTCGGCCATCGCCTAAGGTGGTGACTGCTACATC
>MHFT01000102.1:0-1332 GCA_001804315.1 Omnitrophica bacterium RIFCSPLOWO2_12_FULL_50_11 | reverse complement strand
GCCTCCGGTACCGGTCGGATTAAACATAAAGCTCGTGGGAAAGATTACGATCACTTTCCCATACGATGGGATCGCCATTGAGGTCGTAAAATTAACAGTGACGTTCCCCACGGCGCTTAAAGTTAAACTTGCGGGTGTGACGCTGACATTTGTAATACCGCCGACGTCGAAGTTCCAGGTCGTACCGTCGCCGATTCCAACGAAGCCGTTGCCAGCAGCATCCTTAAACGCATGCGGCTCGATGTTGATGTAAATACCACCGGTCGGCAGATCGTTCGCTGGATCGACCGTGATCGTACCGGTTCCGCTCCCACTGACCCTGGTCACGTCCGTAACGCTGATCGTAGCGACAACGCTCAAGTCGCTCGATTTCTTGATCAGGAGGTATTTGTTGCTCTGCGCCGTTACATTTTCGTTAAACGTCAGCACCAGGTTCGTTGCGGAGTTCACCCCTGTTGCATTGTCGGCCGGTGAGAAACTCGGCGTGGGTGCAATCGCATCGACGGTGAAACACCACGTCGTCATAACACTAATCCCAGCGTACGAATTCCCTTGAGCATCATCAAAGGCAGTAGAATCAATGAGGACACAAACGTTACCATTGGGGAGACTTCCCACGGGATTAACTGTAATGGTTGAGGTTCCACTTCCTGTAACCGCTAGTCCCGTCACATCAATGGTTTCCACAATATTGCCGTCACTCGACTTCTTAATCACGAGATTTCCACTTTGTGTTGTCACAGCCTCACTAAACGTAATTACGAGGTTTGTAGCTGGGCTCACACTTACCGCATTGGGAGCAGGACTAAAAGAGCTAACAGTTGGATTCGTAGCATCGACTGTGAAGTTCCAAGTGGTTTTGAAGCTGATGCCGGCAAAGCTGTTTCCTACAATGTCATCAAAAGCAGTGGCAGCAATTAAGACATAGACACTGCCATCCGGGAGGCTTCCTACGGGATTAATCGTAATGGTACTGGTACCACTTCCTGTGACTGCAGCACTTGTGACATCCATGGTCTCAACCACCGTATCATCAGCTGTCTTCTTAATCACAATATTCCCTGTATCTCTGACTACTGTTTCTGAGAAAGTGATCACAAGATTAGCAGTTGGGCTGACACCTGTTGCTTCATCTGCTGGATTGAGAGTCGAAACGGTAGGTGCAGTTCCATCGACTGTGAAGTTCCAGGTAGTCTTGACACTGATACCGGCATAGGAGTTTCCTGAAAGGTCATCAAAAGCAGTGGCATCGATTAAGACATACACACTGCCATCTGGAAGGTTACCTACAGGATTAATGGTAATCGTGGCAGTCCCGCTCCCTGACACTTG
>MHFT01000101.1 GCA_001804315.1 Omnitrophica bacterium RIFCSPLOWO2_12_FULL_50_11 | reverse complement strand
TTGCGCCTCTGCGAGTTTTAGTTTCGCCTGGTAAAGCGATTCGCGAATATTCGCCCGAACCTCGGCGCGGCGTGCGGCTTCGCCGCGAGGTAGAAGGCCGAAGGCAGAAGGTTGAAGGTTTTCTTCCGCCTTCTGCCTTCTGCCTTCCACCTGCTTTTTTGTCCGCACTTCAGAGCGGGTGATGGTAAAGTTTGGATACCGCTTTTTCATGAGCTTGAAATATTCCTGTGGCGCAACGCCGGCTTCGACGTAGTACCGCAGGGTTGAGACGATTGACGCGTGGTCGATTTCGGCGCCGCGCCGCGTACCGGTGGTCTCGATGGTGAATTGGTCTATTTCACTGTCCGGTGCATCCGGTCGAAGAGGATATTGGACGTTTACACTGATCTTCCCGTTCGGATCCACCGCGAGACCAGCGGCAGGAAAGGGATTTACATAAAAGGTAGTTTCAACCTCCACTTTGCTCCCAGAAATCGTTTCGCGCTTGACGAGCTGCGTGCGCAACTCAGGGCGGGCGGGCAAGACTTGACGAAGAGCACGAGCAAGGTCTTCCGTGTCACCTTTCCGGTATTCCACCACAATGTCGCGTATGAGCCGCCGGCCCTCATGTAGAGATTCAATAAAAACGCCTTTCGCTTCTAAAGCTTTCCTAAGTGCGGTAGAGACCTTATGAGGGACCTTCTCATCTACCAAAGGAAACTTTTTGCCATCTATCTTAACAAGAACCCTCGCCGGAGCTTTTGCGGTAGGAGCATGTTCAACCTGAATGCTTTCGTCATCCAAGACAGTTTTAAGATCCTGTTCCAGTCCTCTGAGATCTTCCAAATGGGGAGTCAGATGAATATGACGAGCCACATAATGTCGAAACGGTTCTCGGAGATCTTTTCTTATGGACGGTAGGCCTACATTTAGTGAACCCAGTAGATTGATGAACTCCCGGCTATCCGGATCGAGCGATTTGGTCTTCTGCTCTTCACGTGGCCCGAAGACAAGACGAATCTTCTTGCCCTTTGTCTCGACGGGATCGATGCGGAAGCGGCTTGAAAGCTTGAGTACGTCTTCACCAATAGCAGGGTCGACTTTGTTAGAAATCGTGATGCGGCCTGTCTTTTGATGATACGTGACAGGAATAGCAGGAGACGGCTCTTTTGACCATTCCGGCCAATTTTTGTATTCAATCGGCCCGCCAATTTTGAGAGTTGCGCGCCCTTTGAGCTCGTGCTCACCTGCTGCTGTCATAATGCGCACAATCTCTTCTTTGCCGATCGCGCTGAATGCTCTATATCCCAAATCAGCAAGAATTTGATTTAACCAAACCGGATCTTTTGCCACTAACATGACGGTGGTCCCGGGTCCACCAGCGCCGGGAAGGAAAATGCCGATTGGAAAATCAGGATTGTCGGCCTTCATGCCAACTTTCTCTTCAAGCTGTTTAATGAGAGGCTCTGCAGTATAAGAATAAAGGCTTTTCTGCGTGATATCTCTGCTCTCGGTTTCGAATCGAGATTGATAATCTTTCAAAATAGGATCTTCGGCAAGACGTTTCGCATATTTGGCGGCATAGGGATATTTTCCCTGTTCCTGGCGAGGCAATGTTGCCAGCGTAAACCACCGCCTCTGCAGCTCGTCGCGGATAATGCGGTGCCGGTTCAAGGCCTTAATGACCAAAGGCCACTCGCCCGTCCTAAGGCCGTAAGCCGCTTGATTCGCTAAAGCAATCTTCTCTCGGTGAAGAGCCAGACCCATCTCATCGCCGTCCTCCGCAAGATCGGTCCACATATCATTAATGACTTTAGCGGTTCGATGATCCTGAGGTTCGCCGCCTATATAAGTCAGTCCGGGCTGCACGAAGACAATGTGGGAAGCGACTTCATCCAGATCAGTATCTGCGTCAAAAAGCGGAAAGATAAGGGCAGAGTACGGGACGGTTAAATTGCCTTCGGCATCGCGCACATATCCAAGCCAATAAAGCTGGTGCACATCGCCCCGCAGTGTCGCTGCGCTTTCCTGTCCTCCGGTGAAACCACCGAAGACTTCATTTTCAAGATAAACGGATTCGGTTTGAATGTCGGCCTGACTTAAGCTCGCGCCGGCTAAGCGGCTCGCCGCCGCTAAAAACAAGGCAATGGAACCGCTCGAGCGTCCAAGACCGCCCGCTTCAGCTAAAGGTTCCAGAGTTTCAAACGTGCCTTTAATGCCCCAAAGGCCGAACCGGCTCATCACGTAGGCAAAGGCATCGCTCATCCCGTTTGGCGTTTTACCGTCATGCGTGAGTTTAAATTCACCTTTCCTCACGGTATAACTTTTTCTTTCTTGTGTGAGCTTGTCAGTCTTAGGATCTATGACTGTCCCGACGATCTCATAGATATTCTCATCCGGCTTATTGGCCTTACTCAGAGTTAATTTCACAGCGAAGTTACTCGTGAGAACGGTGGTTGAGGTGGTCTCATCCAGCTTGATAGTGCCATCTCGATTGAGAATGTTTTGCATTCCCAATAGATCGATGCTGGACCCGCCGATATCGCTGCCTCTCAGATAACCAATCAACTCCGGCCTGCGCTTGAGCGCTTCGTCAATCTGCTTTTGTGATACAGCGGGTTTGACATAATCAGCAAGATTCTGTGCCGTTTTTCGAGGATCGTGAAAAGCGTTTCGTGGATATCCGTTTACGGCGGGCACGACACCAGAAACTTGCCGCGTCGGCAACCAGAGATATGCCTCTACATCTTCCTCTGGCCGTGTCACGAGCCGCGCTTCGGAGCGGGGATCTCGTTTTCCTGCTTCCGAATGAAGCGAGCTGGGTTGCTCGCGCACAGCAACGTCCGACTGCATTGACTGGAGGGCTTCCTCGAGTGTTTTGTCAAGGAGGCCGAATTTTTTCCTTTTGTTGTATAAGGCTACTCGAGAAATATCCAGGGCCGCAGCGGTTTCCTTTTGATAGTTACGGTTTTCGTCGAGCGCTACGCCAATGATTGTGGCTTCAATTCTTTTAACAATATTCCTTAGGCCTGTCTTCTTGGGATGGAATTTCCACAGGACCTCCGCAAACTTTACCAAGACAAATGCTGCCAATTCAGTCTGCCAAAACAGATTTCTTGGTTTCGTTAAAAACGATAAGTGCTCATAATAGAGAGTAAGTCTCGAGATAAATGCCTCCAACGATTGGCGGACCTGCCACTCAAGCTCACGCGTCGCCGGTTGATCGACTGCATTCTTTAGCGCTCTCATTTGTTTATCGTCCCGCGCTTCGGCGCGGCGTGCGGCTTCGCCGCGAGGTCGAAGGCCGAAGGCAGAAGGTTGAAGGTTTTCTTCCGCCTTCTGCCTTCCACCTTCCACCTGCTTTTTTGTCCGCACTTCGGGGCGGACGAAGACACCTGCAGCTTCTAAAAAATCCCTAAGAGGATCGGTAGGTCCAGTGGAAACGCCCGCTTTTCCAAATCGAGGAGCGCTCGCCTGGCCGAGCGCCTCTTTCGTTTTCTCCTTGTAGCCGTCCACGAACTCTTGTTGGAAGGTCCGGATGCCCAACCCCCTGAGATCGCCAAAGACCGCAACCATCAGTTGAAGCGTGGCAACCAAGTACGCGGTGTTGTAAAGATTCCGTTCGGGCAGGGACCAACCCAAGACCTTGAGGCCTTTCGCGTGCATATCCTCCGCGTTTCCGACGGCGGCCGTTTGCTGGATCGCCCCCAGGCGATGGCCTTCTAGAAACCGCACCTTGGAATCAATCGCAATCCCGGGAGCTAACTGGATATCCTTTCCAGAGGGCACGTCGGTTTCCCAGAGCCATTCGATTTTTAATTCTCTCTTCCCTCCCAGGATTCCCTGAATATCGGTATGGTCGTGGGTCGTCCCCTCCAAGGTACGAAGTGTGGGACCGTATCCTTTTCTGGCCTTACTGCTGCGACGATCTTCTACGGATTCGTTCCAGAGCTCCCGCATCAACTGGGCTACCGCATCGTACTGAGGCGCGAAGTTAAATAGGTCCAGGATCTCCCGAGGGGGCTCTTTGCGGCGTGGATTTGTCCAATGGTAGAAGGCATAGGCGGTGCGGAAGGGAATATTTTGATCCGAATGCGCTGCGAGGTCTTTGAGATATTTCTTCGCTGCGTCCCGATTGGCGCGGATCGCTGTCTCGACGAACTCCTCCTCTTTCTCAAAAGGAGCCGCGACCACTGCCAAATCAAGGAGTCCCACTGGAGAGAATCCAGAGAAGCGGCCTCCCATTCCCTCCGGCACAGGTAAGAGTGCTAGAAAAGGATCTCTTCGCCCTTCATTCGTTGGAAGATAGTGCTGAAACAGAAACTCATTCTTCAGACCCTGGATTTCTTTGAGAGAAGCCCTCCCGGCATCCAATTTGCCCTTCAGCTTCTTATCGAGGCTGGGAATTTCCTCCTCTTTTCCCCCTTTGCCGTTTATCTTCTTTTGGGGGAACCCTGTTGTCACTACAAAGAAACGGCCGGTGGGGTAGCGGGGTATCCTATTGGGGTAGGTGCCGATCGGTATAAGATCTTTCTTGGTGAGTCCGAGTTTTTCCAAGTCCCCTTGAGTGAGTCTGCCTTCTCTAAATTCCTCGTTAAGCTCGTTCAAGCGAGTCTCGAGCCAATGGCGGATCACGTTGTAAGCGGCAAAGGTTTCTCCTGTAGTTCCAGATTTGGAAACCAAATGAAACACGGATCTAAAAAGTTCCCCTCGGCCTTCAAAGGAGCGAAGAAGGGAAGTTAAATGCTCTGGATCGTAATTGTGGCCGGCCTGATACACACGGGGGCGGCCTTCCCGCTGGCCATCAGAAAGTTCATTGTGATTGCGCCCGACGAGCGGCATCAGGAGCGCGTGGGTCGGGAAAGCGGAACCGCCCGCGCCCAGATGCACCCAGTTCTTGACCTTTCCTTTACGTACTTCGCGGGCAGTCTTTACGATCTCATTTAATACCTCGTGATCTTCGATCCGGATTTTTCCGCTCTCACCCCACAACTTTTCTACTATTGAACGAGAAAGTGTCTCCCCCAAATAGATCCAGGGCATGAGCCATACCTTCCAACCTTTAATTAAGGCAATGCGGCCTTCCTCCGTTCGTAAGGCTTCTTTCATCTCCCTAACGAAATCCTGCTGAATCCAAGAGAGTTTCTCCCGCGCTTCCTCGGAAAGCCTTAAAACTTCCTTATCCCTAACCCGGGAAAGATCAATCTTCAAACCGCCCGCCCGCACCTCGGCCCGACGGTTCAAGGTCGGAGTGCGGAGTTCGGAATGCGGAATGGCCACGTCTTCGAATCCAGGTCCACTCCGCATTCCGAACTCCGCACTCCGCACTGGTTTGTTCCTCACCTCAGCCCGCTCCACTCCGTCTTGAGCAAGCGAGGCGCGGTGTTTCACACCCATCTCTTCTCTGTAAATACTTCTGAGTTCGTGTAGATCGAGATAACGCTCGTGCTTTTCAAGAAGTCCAAAAACTTGTCCGAATATCTCCTGGAATTTCCGCCGGGTCACGCCTTCGCCGCGAACCGTAATCACATCTTCCCGCCCTGACCGACGAACCAGAAACCATCCCTCCTGTTCACCGTCTTCATTCATCCACTCGATTCGAGCTCTGTCAATGGGATCGCCCTTTTCATCAACAACGATCGAGGTTCCCAGCAATTGGCTTAGTTTGTGGATCACGTCCGAAACAATCCTCTCCATCAACGCCGCAGCATTCACGTCCTTGTCCCTAACGATCACGGGAATCCTTACTTCCTTAATGCCCGGCGGGAGCGGCACATGAAAGCGTTCGATCATGGGCCACCAGCCGCCTGCTTTCTTCATTAGCTTCAGCACCTTCGCTGCAGCGAATATTCCATCCTCAGCAAACGAAGCGTCACGGAACGTGTAGACGCCGTGCGTCTCCCCTCCAAAAGCAGCGCCGCGTTCCTTGGTCCGATTTTGCAATGTGCTAAAACCCACTTTCCATAACTCCGGGTTGGCACCATTCTCCTCGAGCTTCTCTAACAAAGCCCCCGACGTTTTAACCTCAAGAACAAACCTCGTCTTCTCACCTCCAGCAGTCTGATCAGGATAATCCTCGTGGACACCCAGAGCGAAGACATTGAGAAGCACATCCGGCTCGACAACTTCTCCCTCTGGTGAGACAACGCCCAGCCGGTGCCCGTCTGAGGAAAAAACAAAACCGACATCGGCGCCAACCTCTTTGACCCGCTTCTTGAGATCATACAAGGCGTCCTCATCTTTGGGATTCGGGGGATGGTTCGGGAAAGTTCCATCAGGTTCCGCGTACATCAAGTAGACTCGCGCTCCAAGCTCTTCAAAGATCGCCTTGGGAATCTTTCCAACCGCCCCGTTGCTCGCGTCAACCACAATCTTCATTCCATGAAGCGGCTTCGCACGAACCGCTTCTTCAGCAAACGCTCTGAGCGTGGGCTTTAAATCGGCAGTCCGAGACGCTTGGACTACATCCGTATTCCATTCCCCCTGATGGGTGTCAGCACTACCTATATCACTCGGATCAGTTCCTATATAGGCTTGAATATATTCTTTATAATCCTCCTCGAGATCAACCTGCGACGAAACACCTTCTTTTTTCTCTTTCCTTTCATCGAATCGCCGTTCATCCATGAGTCTTTGCACCGCTGGAATACCAAAGTTCTTGTCGTTGGGGTCAAGGAAAATCCCGTCGTAAAACAGCTTGATGCCGTTGTCATCCTTGCCCCGATGACCTCCGCTGATCATGACACCGCCGCGAACGTCACGGAGAAAACGCTGCGCCCAGTAAAGGTACGCGATCGGAGCCGTTCCTAAATCAATCACATTGACCCCTACGCTTTTCAAGCCTCGAATGAAAGCATCTTTAATCCGCGGCGTATTGTGACGGGTATCTCCTGCAATCACTACCGTTGGAGAATCGTCATGCGTTCTTCTCTTAAGCAAGGTACCGTAGGCTTGGGCTGCGTGCCGAACGGGTTCATTTTTTAGTTGCTCATCGCCAATCCCTTGGATATCCCCTTTGAAAACTTCCGGATTTATTTTCTTGAGGCCTTTCTCTTCAGTGATCCGGTTAAGTATTCTTCTCAAAAGTTCCACGTTGTAGCCGGCGCGATTTATTTCCTTGCCCGTCTTCCGATCTCGTTCCGTCAAAACATCGACGAGAGAATGCTTTTCAATTTTTACCTTTTTCTGACGCTCAATATCTCCCTGTTCCTTTTTCGTTAGACGGATTGGGCCTCGAGCTTTCTTGGCCATCTTTGAGGGGTCACCCGCTGCACGGAATTCAACCTCAACTTCTTGATCCAACAGGCTTTCAATAAGGTTAAGTTTCGTATTTAGATCCCGGCGAATTTCCGGATCGTTCCGTACGGCCCATTTTACTTTCATGAGGTCATCGCCCTCGGGCGGCTTTATTCCCTTCCTAGAAATTTCTGACAGAACAAACTCACGGCTTACTGCTAGATCAAGCTCGTCCCAAGCTTTCTCGTGCAGTCGTAAAAATGCTCCATAGTCGGAACGGATTATGTAGACTTTCTTCCATGCCCAGTCTCTGAGCGTCACCGGGTCGGCGGTACCGATGAGAATCTGGTCGTAAAGTTCGTGAAAATTTCGGCCTGTTACATTCTCAACCCACCCAATCATTCTCGAGACAGATTGTCTCACCGTCTCATTATCATAATAAGCATTAACAACGAACAGCCGTTCGATGTCCCTTTTTTCAGCAAATTGTTCTACGATTTCGGGTACAAGTAGGATTGGCAATAGACTTGTGAAAAAGCTCCCGGGCCCGAGCTGGAGGAAACGCTGAGAACGAGACAGGGCAGCCACCGCAGCCGGATTTGCCCTGAGCCGACGTTCGCGGTTAAGTTGGCGCGGAGGCTCGGGTTTGCCATTTCCATCAAGGCGGCGGGGCTCAAGCACGACGCCTTCGATGAGTCCGAAATCAACGATCGTTGATAAATTCAAAGTTTCCGTGATGTTCGATTGTCCGACGATGGTGCGCGCACGCGGGAAAATTTCTACACCCCCTAACTCGATTCCTTTTTCTTTACGTTCCTTGTCTTCAGCAAATTCCACAGGCTGGCCCGTTCCGTTATCGTTAATCTCAAATTTCTCTGGGGCTTGACCCGGCACAATTTTCTTCACCTTAAGATTTCCATCGCTATCTTCGATGAGCAAAAGCTGTTCCCCATTAATCGTTAGAGCAGGAACTTTTTTCCCGTTGTCATCAACAATGTTCACTTCAATGCCGGCATATTCAGTTTCAAAGACCTGCCCCCCAGTAGCCGCATCTACCTGAGCTGGCACCGGGTGTCGCGGAGTACGAACTCGAATGTAAGTCTGACCCGCTTTTTCGTCTTCGACTTGCTTCAAATTGATATGGTCATACTGCCACTTCTCTTCTTCCTTCTTCTCCTCTTTGTTCCAAACTTTAACTTTCTTTGGCGAGCGAACGAGCACCACGATTTCATCGTAGGTAGCAAAAAGAGTTGCCGGCTCGTAACTGGCAAGGATCGAGATTCCCTCGTTGATACCGGTCGCCAGCATCAAATTGAGAACAGCCTGCTGGGCCTTTTCTTGGTCCCCGTCCGTCGGGAACGCACTCTTCATGCCACGATTTTCGCCTTCGGGCTTAAGAAGACCACCGGAATCCACAAGCGCGGCAAGCAGGACTAGATTTCGGACACTACTCCCTGCGAGCTCTATGATAGGTTCAAGCTCGGTTTTGCCCTCGTACGGATGGAGGAATTTTTCGTCGATAATACGCGCAAGCGCAAGAAGATTGGCAGCAAAGAAATAGAAATCTTTTGAAAGTTTTGGAACGTCTTCTTCGGAAATGCCTGGAGGGCGTGTTTTAGCGTTCGGATTTGTAATGTAGTCCTTAGTATCCGCGAGCAGTTCTTTTACAACATCTTCAAACTTCCCTTTTCTCTCAACGATCTTATGAATCTCTTTCTCATATTCCGACGCCTTATCATATTCTGTGTGTCCTTCGTCATCTTTCTTCTCCTTGTCAAGCAGCCGAGCACGGCCGTCCAAGATTTTGAAAAATTTGTCGTCCGAAGCGAACGCCCTGAACATCGAATTCACCCAGTCGCCTAAAGGCGGGATGATCCCAAAACCAGCTTCGTAAAGCGCAAGGATCAACTCTAAACTACTCCCTCCGTCATCGGTATTTGGAACAATCGTGGCAATAAAAGTAAGAAGACGGTTCGTCTCCGGTGTCAACGATGGCTCGAAACCTTCCGGGTCATAGGAAGCTCCGGCAACGCCTGTACCTGTGCCCCCGCCGAGGACTCCGATCTCGGAATAAATCTCAAGCGGTGCGTTAGGAGGAGAACGGCTTCCAGGAGCGCCAAATTTCATCTTGGAAACTTTCTGATACGCTTGATCCCCGAAAATGCCCAGCACAAGCTCAGCAAAACTTTTTCCTGTGTCACGAGCAGCTTTGAGAAGCGCTTCTTGTGCGTCCTTATGATTTCCATCGAACAGACTCTCCACGATTCCTTCGTAATTCTTACTTTGAATCGTTGTGACATATTCGGCGAGGTTGAAATGTTCGCCGGCTTCTGCCCCTTTTTGAGCGGCTCTAGCCCCTAGACCGAGTTGCGTCCGATGGAAAACAACTGCCGGGTCAAGTTTCGCCACGAGCAAATCAAGCGCGCGGCGATTGAAGCGCGGGATCAAGTCTTTCGGCTCTTCGGGTGCCCGAAGAAAGACATTGGGGGAAGCTTCGACAAGAGTTTTTGCCTTGCCAATAGGACGAGCTGCTTGGTCTTCACGCTTCGAATTGCTGGATGCGTACTTATCTAAAACCTTTTTGCGAAGCTTTTCGACCACCTCTTCTGTTAAACCATTCTTTCTAATTATTTCTTGCCACTGGCGGCGTTTGGATTCAGGGTCTCCTTGACCAGTGACCTCAGAAATGTAAAAAGAAACATTCTCTATGAAATCGCCTTCAGAATACTTCCTTAACTGATCAACGGACTCGATTAAATAGAGGGAACTCAAAATCGTATGAATTTCTTCCAACAGTTTCCCGGACTCCCGCAGATCTGTGAGGCTGACCTCTAATTTCCTACCGGCAACTTCATAATGGCGTAAATCCGAAAAACTCATACGCTTCAGAATTTCGGATTTGGCGGTATCCAGCTCCGTCCTTTCAGTTCTTACTTCGGAACGAGTTTTGCCGCCTTCTTTTCCTTTTCGGTCCTCCTTTTCTTTTCCGAAAAGTTCCGGCAGACTCTTCAGAAAGATCTCGTGGACACCGCTCCCGCCAAAAAGAACTGCACTCGCAAGGCCCGTCGGCGTCTCCGCAGCTGCTCCTCCTTTCTCCACAAAGTAGGGATCAATCCGGAAAAATTGCGCTCCTTTTGGGTCACCTGAGACTTTGATCCTTCCTGTCTTTACTGAAACATGTCCGCCGACGATTGCATCCACGCCAAAAGCTTGAGCGAACGCCGCAATGATCTTGTCATTCGCGCTTTTCGCCAGATACAGGTTCCCATCTTGAGTCTGAAAATCATCCTCCGAAAGACCGTAAGACTCCGTAAGACCGTCTTTCTGACTTTCGTTAATCCGTGCCTCTTTTTGATCACTCTCGTAATTATGCTCAAAGAGCTTGTACGCAAGATTATCCGGTTCTTCCCGGCCGTCCACATACATATGGTAACCGCGTTTTTGAGCGCGTGCGTAAAGCGGGCTGTACAGGCCGTCCGCAAGCAAACGGAAAAAAGAAAGGTGTTCTCGAACCGAAGGGTTCTCAAGATACTCTTTGAGATCTTCGGCGCCCACCAGATGCTTCGAAGTCAATATGCCCCATTCCCATGCGAGCAGATTAAGTTGTTCTTGGTACCTATTCAATAACGCCCGAAGTCCATTCAAGCCAACTTTCTTTCCCTCGAGGTCAACTGGCGCTCCTTGATCGTTGACTGCCGGCACAGCGTGAAGCAAAAGCGCACGCGGATGAGGAATGTACTTAATACCTTGCACGGCAAGTTTGCGGTCAATCTCTGCCAAAAGTGGGGAAGGTCCGATGATTTCATAAATCCTTCCATACGTTAAAAGATACTCGGCAAGATCGCGCATCCTTTGGGAATTGATAAACTCAAGCTGAAGAGCGATCAATGCCTTTTCTTCATCGCCGGTAAGCTGCCATTTCTGCTCGACAAGATTCCTAAGAATACCCTTCTCCGATTCTGACAGTTTATCGAAGGTGAGCGAAGGGTTAAGTCTGAGTTTCTCTGTCAGCTTCTTTTCGTCGGCCGTATAAACACTCCCTGAAAGAAGCAGAAGGGGCTCAAGTGCCCTTCCGAGAATCATCGCCGGCTCCTGCCACTGCCCTTGATCTTTTTTGCTCCATTCATCCGAGAGCCAGATTTTGAGCCAAAGGTTGCCCGCAGCAAGCTCATGGATATTGTTAAAAGTGCGGGGAAGGAAAGGATAATTTTCGCCTTGATATTCAAAAAAGTAACGCCCATCGATTTCATGAACCGGATATTCTTGACCTTCTACTTTCAGGAAGAGGGAATTCCCCCTTCGCCCAAGTTGCTTAAGATCCTTCCGCCTTTGTACTTTAAAAAATTTCCCTAGCTGAAAGTTCTTGTGGTCCTCTTCGTACTTATTCGCAAGATTTTCAATTGGCCTCAGGTCAATCCCAAGCTGACGAAGGATTTCCTCATTGTCGTCCCGATAATTGCTCCGCAGCCACATCGCCACAAGCCAGGGATCCCCAAAAGCGGCTCCGAGTGCCCAGAGATCATGGTCAGCCAACGTGACGCGTTTCGTGGTCTTAAGGATCTCAAACAGCTCGTGCCCGCGGTCCACTAAGTCTCCTACAATAATGGGCTTCGCGTGAGGCACCCTGTGGAGCAAAGCGTTAATCCCGTAAGCAGAAGAATGGACGTCTGAAAAAAGAGCATAATCACGACCCCCAAGGACATGGCGCTCATCTCCTTCTGAAAACACACGATTGCTGCCATATCGATTAATCAATAGGTCGATGACACCACCCGCTACCTCTCCGAGAAGCTGGCTCACATCCAGCTCGTTCTCATTGATAGCAATCTCTCCTCCTCGGTCAAGCAACAGGGCTAGATTTATAAAATCAGCTGCGTCGGCAACCATTTCCTCAACACGGGAGTTTTCAAATTCCGGATCGTTTAAAATCGAAGATACGATTTTTGTGTAAATCTCGTAACCCAGTTCTGACTGTTTAGCAAGACGAAGGAGCCAAGCAGTCACATTGTTAAAATCGCCTTGAGAAGCGAGGTGCACAAGGTACTCACGCGGTAAAATCTCATCCTTGAGCTTCTCTTCATACTTATCAAAATGTCTGTTGATCGAGCTGATGACAGCCTCTGCCGATTTCTCATAGTCCTCCTCATCCATCGCGCGGTCTGCCAAGTTTTGGTACTCGCGCACCCATTCGCCGCGAACGCTTCCGCGAATCCGGCCTTGATCCAATCTTTCGCGGGCTAATCCAGCAAGCACAACGGCTCCTCCGGAAGGAAGAGTTCCTTCTTCATTTTCCGCAATAAGCGCCAGGAGCTTCGTTTCTTCCGACAAAGCCGCTTCTTCCAGGAGCAGAACAACGTTCATATACGTAGTGGTCGCAAGGGTTTTTCGCTTGTCATCCGTTTGACTCCTCCGCGCGCTTAAATCCGAGGCTTTTCTTAAGGAAAGAGCAAGATCCTTCAGAAATGTAGAAGCATCAATTTTAAGGCCCGGAATTCTTTCGCCGGAGATTTTCCCTACCTCTTTCACGGTCAAAATCCTCGGCGTTGCGAAACTGAAGTCAGAAAAAGCCTTTAAACGTTCACGGAGAGTTTGCAGCAATTGATAACGTGGTTCCTTGTACAATCGCGGAGGAAGCCGTCTGTTTAACTCTTCTCGAACCTTTTCGAGCTCTTGGAGAGCCTCTTCGTACCGCTCGACTTCTTGAATCTTTGATACAGCTCGACTCCGAACCTCGGCTCGCACATTCCTTTTTTCCTCAAGGTAATATCGGACGCCGAGCGGGCCTTCAGGACCCCGGAACCGCACCACATTATCCGGAAGATCCCTGTCCGCGACATTCCGGTCACCGAAAGAAACGCCGTACACATCTGGAAGACCTTCTGCCAACTCGAAATCGTTTCTTCTATTCCCAACCCGCGCAAAGCTGTCTCCCCAAAGTTCTGCGTAGCGCGCATCAAAATCCTCGGGCATATTTTTTCCAAAAGCCGTCCGCGTGTCCGGCGGCATCTCATTCTCGAGGCGATCGCGGATTTCTTCGAGCTTTCTTCGGATCACGCCACTTCGAATCAATTCGTGGACACCTTGCATTTTAGTAATACCTTTAATGGTGGTGTCAATCGTACGGAAGCTCACCGGATTCACCGCAATTAAGTTTCCAAGGCCGGCTTTTTCGAATTCATTCTTTAAATGAACCGCAATAGAGGTCCGGAGATCCCAGGCCGCTCCTTTTTTCTCCATTGGAGGGAGCCCGCGCCGAATTAACCAATCGTTCATCGTTCCTGCCGTGGGTTCGTCCATCATCGTGAGCTTAAGCGCCAAGCCCAATGATAACTGAGCGTCGTCTTTATTGGCGAGAACACTCTTCGTATAATCACCGTAGCCGATCGTAAAGTCCGGTTCTCCCAGCGCGTAACGCGCAAACGTTTTTTGCATAATTCCCTTCCAATCCTGGACCTGGCGAGGAGACAATGCATTCTCGACCAAATTAAAAATTGGGTTCTTATAATTCAGCGTCCCGTCGGGATTAAATTCAAACGCGACAGCACCTGTCGCCGAATTAATGATGATCTGCTGACGATGCTTAGGACGGATCGCCTGAATGACTCCGCGATCGACGACTGTCTCTGAAGCATCTCCTGTTTCAATCACGAGCAGTGCTCCTTTTTCAAAAAGCTCTTCTAAAAGCCCGACCAAACGGGAGTCTGGCTGCTTGCCTGGCGTTAACAAAGTATGGGAATGGTCGGAAAAAATGATCTTGAGGTTCTCATAGGCAATCGGAGTAGGCTGCGATAATCTTGCCAGAAGGGCCCGCTCTTCTGGCAATCGTTCTCGAAAGGGCGATTCAATCGGAATTGCCTCAAGACCGCCGTACCCCAATCGCTTCAGGCGGGCAATGTTGAGAATACTGCCACCCTCAAAAGTTTCGCTGCCACTCCCTTCGCCGAGAGAATAACGATCGCGAAGCTCCAAGTGATCCGGATACGGATACCAAACATAGAGGTCTTGGGCCCAAATTTTCCCATCCAAGGAATTTTGAAGCACCAGAAAAACGCCTCCAGGCCGAAGCGCTCGGCCGAGTAACTCAAAGAGTTGTCGAATCCCGTCCAGACGCGCTCTCCACAAAACGGCGCCAACTCCGCCGTAAGACTCTGTTTCAGCTCGATATTCCACCTGCTTCTCCGAAGCCCTTACGTAATAGTGAAAATTGGAGAGGAGGACGATATCAGCCGTTTCCGGATCATGTGGATTGCTTTCAATATCCCGCTCCTCAAAACGGATCGAAATATTCTCAGGTGGATGCTTCAATAGCGTTTCGAATTTAGGGTTGAGCCGGGTAAACGCTTGGCCACGCCCTGCCAGAAATTTTTGTTGCAATAATTCAAACTGCCTGCGAGAAGCTGCATGTTCCAAACGGTCTTCTTCCGAGAACAATTTTCCTCCGATTCCAATCTGAACGAGTTGGCCTCCGGACTTAAATATGGCAAAATCTTCCCCCTCTTCAACCAATAAATAACGGACCGAAACGTCGGACGCCTCGATTCGAATCGGAAGATCGGGAAAACTCCGGCTTAGATTTTCAATCAGGCCGATCAGCGTCGAACCGTCCCCGGCAGCCGGGTATTGAATGACGATCTGGCGTTCCTCGCGTACGGTGTCAGCCAGTTTTTCTATCTGTTCATTGATTAACGGGTAAAAGCGCTCAAGTCGATCCTCCCGAGTCTTGGCGCTCAGCTGTCCGCGGCTCTTTTGACTTGTAAAGTGATCCAAGATCATTTGTGAAATTCTAATTAAAACATCCTTCCGGTCGCTCCGGATAGCGGAGTAAAGTCTATTGAGAACAAAAACATAACGTAAATTGCCGAGCCCTTCCCATTCCGCATCTCTCCATGAAGGCCAGTGCGCAAGATGAGGGACATTTGCCTCAAGTCTCTCTAAAAGAGAGGAAATGTCGCTCGACTCCTTATCCCCTCTAACTTTTCTCATCAGCTCATCGATCAATGCGAATAGCTCTCGCTTTTTCGCGCCTGTCGGCATTACCCGCGCTTCGGAACGGATCGATTTAAGCACGTGGATGACGACTGAATCATGAGCACCTTGTGAACTTCGTCCAATCTTGAGCCACAAATCTTTATTCGCTCGATGCGGCCGGTCATATTTCACTTTACGATGAAATGCGTGCACGAGATAGC
>MHFT01000100.1 GCA_001804315.1 Omnitrophica bacterium RIFCSPLOWO2_12_FULL_50_11 | reverse complement strand
CTGTACGCAACTGGGCTGCTCTTTACAAAACCGCTTACGATAATTACATGTTAATGGCGGAAGAATTTGAGCGTGCACGCGGCTTTCCGCACGACATGCTTGAATTCTGGGCAATTACGGATCGCATAATGAAGAAGGTTTAAATCCACATCAAAAGTGTCCGGCAGTCCGGCCACTTCTGGTAAATAATATAAACTGTCCCATAAGCAGTGAGCGCTTCCGGGACGCGAATGCAGGAATAAGTTCATATGATTATTGGTTCGGGGTTGCTTGCACGTGCGTTCGCTCCCTATTTCGAAACCTCTGCAACGGCGTGCGTTTATGCTGCAGGGATTTCAAATTCGGCGTGTTCCGATCAGCGCGAATTTGAACGCGAACTTATTCGTCTGACTGCGGCGCTAGACCTGTATAGGTCGGCTGATTTGTTTCTTTACTTTGGCACCTGCAGCGTTAGCGATCCACTCGCACTTTCTTCTTCTTACGTTCAGCATAAAATAAAAATGGAACAAATTGTCACAACACATTCCCGCCATCTGATCTTACGGTTGCCGCAAGTGGCTGGGAACACGCCAAACCCACATACCTTGTTGAATTTTATTTTTCAGCGGATTAGTAGGAGTGAAAGGTTTTCGGTGTGGGAAAATGCACGGCGCAATCTAATTGACATAGATCATGTCGCCCGAATTGGTGCCAGCCTTGCTCTAGAGGATGGTGTGCGAAACGAATGTATCAATGTGGCCAATTTTTCTGATATTGCGATGCCCGATCTTGTGGAATTGATGGGGCAGGTGGTTGGAAAAAAAGTGCTGTGTGATTATGTAAGCCGAGGAGAACCGTATCAGATTGACACTAGGCGTATTCACGCCGTTGTGCAGCGATGTGGTGTTTGCTTTGATTCTGATTATGTAGAACGAATTATTGGGAAATATTATGGACCAGCATCTACCGCATAACCTAAAACTTTCCATCGTCGTGCCGGTCTATCGTAGCGAAAGCATCCTCCCTAGTTTGGTTGGGGAAGTACGTGCTGCGATGCTTGAGCAAGGTCTTCAAGACGATTTTGAATTGGTGCTGGTTAACGATGCAAGCACTGATGGTAGCTGGATGCGTATCAAACAGTTGGCTGAAGAGCACAAGTTTATCGTAGCCATTTC
Source organism: Omnitrophica bacterium RIFCSPLOWO2_12_FULL_50_11 (assembly GCA_001804315.1). Classification (GTDB taxonomy): domain Bacteria; phylum Omnitrophota; class Omnitrophia; order Omnitrophales; family Danuiimicrobiaceae; genus 2-12-FULL-50-11-A. The sequence goes on along the minus strand of MHFT01000100.1, from coordinate 9,915 downwards.
TCTGACGAAAAATTTTGGTCAGCACAATGCCACAATGGCGGGTCTTAATTACGCTCGTGGGGACGTGGTTGTAATCATGGATGACGATCTCCAGCACTCGCCATCCGCAATTAGTAGTCTTCTTGACGGCCTCAAGTCAGGGGCAGATGTCTGCTTCGTACGTTATCGAAATCGTCAGCATGCCTCATGGAAAAAACTTGGGAGTTGGTTCAACGACTTAGTTGCGACAATACTATTGGGAAAACCGCGAGGACTTTATCTTTCATCCTTTAAGGCGCTAAAACACCCCATTGTGGAAGAGATAATTAAGTATGATGGCCCATACGCTTATATAGATGGCCTCATTCTAGACGTTACGCGCTCAATTATAGCAATTGATATTGAGCATGAGGCGCGATTCAGCGGCAAAGGGAACTACACCCTAAAAAAATCTATCTCGCTCTGGCTAAAAATGGCGACCAGCTTTTCAATACTTCCTTTACGTATAGCTTCGGTTGCCGGAATTGTATTGGCAACGCTGAGCCTCGTGCTGATCATGATCATTGTCATTCAGAAGTTTTCGCATCCAGAAATTCCAGCGGGGTGGGCATCCCTCGCTGCAGCCATTTTATTTGTTGGAGGGGCTCAGTTTGCATGCATCGGGCTCGTTGGCGAGTATTTGGGTCGAGCGTATCTGAAGCTCAATAGAAAACCACAATTCGTTGTTAGGGAAATAACCCATGCTACCCAAATTGTGACTGCATCCGTAAGGGGAGGTGGCGGTTATGAGCAATGAGTTTGACCGGTACGCCGACACTTATGATCAATTACTTGATGGTTCCATCCCTGATGCATTGAGGGAGAACGCATACTTTGCGGAGTATAAGGTGGCCTTGATGGCACGTCGTTTGCGTATGGCAAGCATAAAAAGTATACTTGACTTCGGTTGTGGGCTGGGACGCAGCTTGTTTTTCATGCATCAATACTTCCCTGACGCCGAACTCTATGGTTTTGATCTTTCCCCATTGTCTTTGGATCTGGCAAAAAGAAAAATGCCGCAAGTGACTTTGACCACTAAGTGGTCTGAGATATCCTCGATTAAATATGACTGCATTTTTGCCGCAAATGTTTTTCACCATATCCCTAAAGAGGAACGCAAATTGGCAATGGTTAATTGCCACAATCTGCTTGCACAGGATGGGCACTTTTTTTTGTTTGAGCATAACCCTTTTAATCCCATTACTCGCCGGATATTCGAACGGTGCCCGTTCGATCAGGATGCAGAAATGCTCTTTAAATCCGAAGTCGAGGCACTCGCGAATCTTGCCGAGTTGATGGTTGTCGACTCAGCTTACACACTATTTTTCCCGAAACAGATGGCGTTCTTACGAGGTTTTGAGCCCGCTTTGCGTCGCTTGCCAATAGGAGCGCAATACTATGTTGAGCTTGCGAAGGCATAAAAAATTTGTCTGGCGTTATGCTCTAGCGGGGGTTCTTAACGGCATCGTTGGTTTCTCTGCAATATTCATTTTAATGGAGCTTGGCGCATCCCCATTTATTTCGAACCTCTCTGGTTATGCTCTCGGTCTTGCCATTGGCTTCGCAACGTCAAAATTATTCGTGTTCCGCAGCAAAAACCAGATGGCAAGCGAGGCATGGAGATACATTACCGCTTTTGGGGTAAGTTATTTGGCAAACCTCATCGTTCTTGCTGTAACACTAAGCTGGCTGGTTTTCCCCCCGATTCTAGCTCAAACAGCGGCAGTATCGACTTATGTACTGGTCATGTATATGCTGGCACATTTTTTCGTTTATTCGAAAGCTACGGGTACTCAAAGTATTAAGGATTAATTTAGAGGGTAGGTATGGTAGAAATAAGAAAAGGGTTGAGGCACATCCTTGCGAGACCTGGAGTTTATGACCTATTCCAAACCGTCGTGGGGGCAAACACATGGCGGAAAAGGGTTATTGAAGAATTTCTCAGCAACAAAATCTCAGCTAATGGTTTAATTATAGATATTGGATGCGGCACCAGCGAGATCGTGAGCTATCTCCCAGATAATGTGCGTTACCTTGGAATTGACCGGAACCCAAGCTACATTGCTCGCGCAAAAGAGAGATATCGCTACAGGAATGCACAATTTTTGTGTCAGGAGTTAGCCTCTGGTTTGCCGATCGAGGAATGCAAAGCTGATGCGGTGCTAGCAATCGGGATAATTCATCACCTAGAAGATAAGGAGTGTATCGATTTGTTTCAAATGGCAAAAAAGACGCTACGCCCAGGCGGTTTTTTTCTAGCACTCGATCCTGTTTATCATCAGCCCCAATCAGTCATCGCACGGTACATTATCTCAAAAGATCGAGGAAAAGCCGTAAGAACGACAGAGCAATATTTATCACTTTACGCCAAAGAATTTGCACAAGTTGATTACCACATTGATGTTCACCCATTACGTATTCCATATACAGGAATAGTGTCCAGCTGTCGTGCCTAACCAACTGAGCACGCATCAAAAATTAATTTTCAGAGATCAGTAATGAATAATAAGCTACTTAATGCAAACCGTGCATTTGAACAAGCATTAAAAAATCCATACTTGGGTCGCCGGGTCCTTCTTGGCCTTGTTCTTCTTCAATGGCTACTTTTTCGGGCATTCATTGAGCGAGAGGTTTCTTGGTCCCCATTTCTCAACGGGGATGCAAATGATTATTTGCGGCACTCTTACATGGTATTTGATTCCATCATACATGGGGAAGGCATACCAGACGAATTTCGATTTGGGCCACACGGAATTGGAACATTGCTTCTGTCTTCGTTGATGTATTTACTTTTCGAGCCGTCTCGATTGGTGGCATTGGCTCCGAATCTTTTGTTTTTTATGATATTTCAATTGACAACTTATGCTGCGGTTCGCAGGTTGTCAGGCTCGGTTATGATGGCCTTGACGTCGGTTGGTTTGCTTTTGTGCCTACAGATACCGTTCCAACTAAATCCGAATCTACTGCTCAACATAATGGAATATCAGCGTGAATTCCCCGTGTTTTCATTATTTGGAATCCTGATTTGGTTTGCTGTTTTATCTAATGGTTATAAGAGTCTGCCATTTTCATTATTGACGGGTCTGATTGCTGGAATCACTGTAGTTTTTCGTTATGTGACTCTTTTTCATATTGTCGGGGTCTTTGCTTGTTTCGCGGCAATATTGGTTTCTTTCATAGGTGTTCAGTCGGTACGGAAACCAAAACGATGGGATAGTTATTTCATTCAGATGAGAAACTTCATGCTTTCCACTGTAGTTTTTTTTGCGGTTGTTTTCTACCCGTTGTACCTAGCCAAAGAAGCGCTGTTTGGACACTATTTTTCGGGAACTATTACTGGAGTGAAAGACAAAAATTTCATAGCGCTATACCAAGGGGGAGTAAAAACTTTTTTTGAGCAAGTAATTTACTATCCTAGTGCAATAGTGAACTCATTTGTAGGTAAATATTTCTTCACAATCAGCACGATTGTTTTGATTATTCTTATATTGAGTGTGGTTGTATTTTTCGTGCGTAAAAGATCGTTGCGCCAAAGTGATTTGGTTGGCGCCCCGTATATTGACAGAAGGTTAGCTTATTTATTTTGCATCATCGCCATTTTTATTCCATTGATGTTGCTAACCTTTTACCCCACACGTAGTGCGCAAATGGGCGTGGTGATTGTCCCCCCATTAGTCATTATGCTGATGCTCTTCGCTATTGATTTATATGCTCTTGGGTTAAAACATTTGGAGGGGCGTATCGGACAGGTCGGCGGTGTCGGCGTTGCGGCCGGAGTCATCTTGGCTGGATTGATTTTTCAGCTTAATGCTTATTCAATGGTGGGGTTGTCCACGGTAGCTAAAAAACACTACCTTGAGGTAGCTCATCTTTATGACGACATCACTCATTTGACTAAGGAATTGGGTACAGATACTCCAGGAATAGCTTCTGATTTCATTGAAAATTATACCCTAGGTTGCGGTCAGGCGCTGACTGCATACCGCTATGAAAAGGAACGGGAAATATTACGGCCACATTGTTTTTTCCCTTCCGATGTTGGTGCTGTCTATGATTACGAACATGCGCGCAATGATATGCTTTCTGCAGACATATTAATCCTTAGCTTGGAGGAGACGCCGCTTGAAACTTGGAATCCATATGCTCGGGATCCTCTTTCGCAGGTATTTATGACCCTTCCGTTCTCAAAGTCGATTGAACCGTTTCGCGAACGGCTACATACCGATGCCCAGAAGCGGTACAAGCTCGTAAATACCTATCAGATATTCAATCGCAAAGTTGGCTTATTCCGGAGTGGGCAACCACAGCCTGTCTCGGTTCACACGACATCAATGGGTGGCCCAAGGACTCCAGTCACCGTTCTTTTTTCAAAAGAGGATGGTGTATGGCATTCAGCCTCACCTCCTAAGTTCCCCATTACGATTGAGTTTAGCTATAAAGAAGCCAATAAAATGAGCGAGCTAATGTTATTGCCACAGATTGGTGATAAGACGCGCGTACCATCGGATTTTGTTTTGCAAGGGATGAACGGCAAAGGGAATTGGGTTGATGTTTTAAAAGTGAAGGGCGCGAAAACCGACGACAAAGGCACGCCAATCAATTACTCTGTAGATGGGGGGGCTTATAAATCTTTTCGAATGGTGATTTTTGCAAATGGAGGCTCGCCGAGTTTGGTGACGCTACGCAAGATTGTCCCATCGTTTGTTGTCGCGGAACCAGCACTCATCTCACCGTAAATCTGAAAAAAGAACAAGCGAAGATCCTCCGCATTTTAAAAATGCGGTTTTTGTGTGACAATTTGACCTTCCCTCGAAAATTCGGTCAATTTGAATTTTTATTTTAGGAGGCTATATGTTGAAGAAAGTTAGCGGGAGTGTTTTGGTAATTGCGGTTTGCATTCTGGCCGGGTGTAGTGATGGCTCAGTGAGCAAACCCCCTAACACTATCGTGACTGCGAGCTCGCAACAGGACAATAGCGACTTAGGGCCTCAGGGTTTATTGTTAGCGAAGGCGCCAGGATGGCATTCCCAGTCGTCGCCGAGTTATCCGCAGTTTATTACGGTTGACTTCGGTGCCGCCCAATCTATGCGTCGGATCGGGTTGTTACCGCAGGTTGGGCAGCCATCTCGAGGGCCAAAGGCAGTCACTATTGAGGTAAGTGAAGATGGTAAATCATGGCGAAGCGTTGGTAATGCGGTGGATGCTTGCGTACCGAATGCTGTAGACGGATGGTTCGATATCAACTTATCTAGTGAGGTAACTAGCCGCTATTTGCGTCTGCGTATTCTTAGCAACTGCGGCGCTCCAGATTTATTGACACTGCAGGGATTGCGCGCAGCATTTTAGATAATAGTCAGAAAATTGACTGAAAAAATGGCGCTGAAACCCGCATAAAATAACGAACGTGCATGAAGTATGAAGCTTATTTTGTGTCTTGCCCCCGGATTCCTGTGATTGTTTAGTGCAGTTATGATGAAGACGCCTGAAACTCATCGTGAGTTAAGGTTGAGCTAAATAGGCTCGATGCTTTTAAACATAGCGACATAAATAACGCCGCATGAGTTTCTTTGAAACCAAGTATTCATGCGGCTTTGGTGTTGTATGAATGCGGCAACATTTAGCACGTCATGTTTAGAATTGAGGGAGTGGATTGTAATAATGGAAAGTAATTCAGTGGATGTCGTAATTGCCACTCCCCAGCGATGGTATTGGAACGGATGGATCATTTTCCTGGTAGCTATGCTGGGTTTTGTAGCTTGGCGGTGGTCATTTTTCATCGTGTGGGACGACACCTCAACCGCGTCCTTCAATATATATTCCAACAATGGACATTTTTCACTGGATCATGTCTGGGTGATTATCCGAGAGTCCTTTGGTTATATCCAAGGTGACGGCTATCGACCGCTAAGCGCGATTATCCGCGGACTAGGTAGTGCTTATGTTTACTCGGTTGGTATTAATACTCAACTTTTCATCATAGTAAACGCTATTCTGTGTGGCCTTACTGCACTAGCATTTTATAGCTTCACAAAGTTTTTTCTGAACTCTAGGGCGGCGCGGATCTTTGCGATGTTTCTGTTTTTCGCTTCGACCCCAGTGCTGACCGGCGGGTTGGTGCTGTTCTCGGGGATACAGTTCCTGGTTTTTTCCTTTATTATTGCCGTCCTACTAATCTATTTTCGCCATGACCGCGATGGTCGACTGCTTTGGCTCGCGCCTCTTGGATTATTTCTCTTGATTGGCCCATGGGCACGGGAGTTTGTGGGTATTGCTCCCGCCCTGATTATTGTTCGAGAGATCCTTTACAGGCGCGGGATCCGTCCGGTAGGTGTATTGGCAGCTGTTGGCTTCACTCATGCGTTATTTCCAACACTCCTCGTCAGTATATTTGTTAAAAGCTTACCGGTGGTGATTGTCTTTAAGATCGGCAATTTAGCGAGTTTTATATCAGCCCCCCCCAACATTGGATTGCTTGGCATGCTCGCCGATCTCCACTGGCGGATTATCGGAGATATCTTTAGTGTTTTTCCACCATCACTTGTGGTGTTTGGAATTGCATCTATCAGTTGGTCATCGCTTGTATATTGGCGAAAGTCTCCCGAGCAATTCCACCAGCAGTTATTTCTGCTCATTTTTTTCGGAGCGGCTTTTCTCCCTTTTTTGAAGCTTTTTAATGAACAGGTACACTTAGCCTATTGTCTGATTCCACTCTCGATATTATTGGCGAGGCAGGTTGAATTTGCGTATGGCAAGTTGCACGAGAGGCAGTTCGATAAGATTGCTTTGGGCGCTGCAATATTGCTAATTATTGCGATAGCAGATCATGCAGTAAACATCTTCTCGGTTCGGCAAGCAACTCGTGAAATTTATGCTTCAATCATGTCGTTAGCAGATAAGTTTGCAGTTGAGTTACCTCAAAATACAATTATCATCTCTAACGCCCATCACATCGAAGATATACGTCTTTATTCGCATGGACATATTGATGCATGGAATGCAGGCGGTGGTATCCCTGATCATTCAAAATGGTTGCGTGATGCCGATGCGCTGCAGTATCAATTAAACAAATGGGGTGGGCGCGATGTATATTTTCTGGATATGCGATTACCACACAGAGAAGGCCAAAGAGGCAAAGGGAGGGTTCATTTTTTTGTTCAAGATGAGGTGATCCCAATGAAGTCTTTTGGTCAAATTGCGACTACGCGCTATACATATCCGTTCTTTGACCCTTTTCGGTTTTTTCTACCCACCGAGGTGGCGACCTGGCCAGGCCCGCCAGATTTGGAGTTTGACTTCTATCGTGGGTTCGCATTGTCCGGTTCGCCTTTTATGCGAGAGGTGGCGATTGATTACATGTTTTATAAAGTAATCGGAGATAAATTAGTTTCATGGCCTTCACCATTTTTACTAGAGCAAAATTTTCATGGCTTCAATCTGGTTGGATTTAAAAATATCATCTACGCGATACCTCAATCCGAAGGCGCCTTCGATTTAGACCGTGTACATCGCCATGGGTATTCGCACAGTTTTGAAGGTTCTAATATCGAAACTGTGAAGGCATCGATCGTTAAACATAGCGACATAAATAACGCCGCATGAATTTCTATGAAACCAAGTATTCATGCGGCTTTGGTGTTGTATGAATGCGGCAATATTTAGCACGTCATGTTTAGCATGCATTGATAATTTGGGCACCTCTAATCAAATCGTCATTCCGGCGAATGACCTTCCCCCGAAAAATCGTCTTCCAAGGGTGACGTAAAATTACGAACCCATAGGATAAGGAAGACGATGAAGATACCGAAGCAGGAATACACGGCCGAGTTCAAGGAACTGGCGGTCAAACGAGTCAAGGCTGGCCAGACGGCTGGCGCAGTGGCGAAAGACTTGGGGCTGATCGAGCAGACGCTACGCAACTGGGTCAAGGCAGCCGATGCGGGGAAACTGAACGGAGCTGGCGGCAAGGTAGTGACACCTGAGCAGATGGAACTCTCCCGGCTGCGTGCCGAGAATATCCGGCTGAAGCGGGAGTGTGAAATTCTAAAAAAAGCGACGGCGTACTTCGCGAGAGAAACACTGTGAAGTACGCCTGGATAGACGCGCAACGCTGTGCCTTCGGGCTGGACGAGATGTGTGCGGTACTGGATGTCAGCGAGAGCGGCTATCGGTCATGGAAGCGTAGCGGCAGACCGCAACGGAAGCGCCTGACGGATGCGCAGATGCTTGCCCTGATCCAATCCATTCATGTGGAATTCAAAGGCGCCTATGGCAGCCCGCGCATGGTCAGGGAGCTTCGGCTGCGAGGCTTTCCGGCCAGCAAGGAACGGGTGGAACGTCTGAAGGCCAGAATGGCGAAAACTGCATTTTTAAAGGTTCCCGTATGCCATTTATACTAAAATCTATACAGAAAAAACGTGGCATCCGCCGTTATATTGGGCCAAAGCGAGTCATCTTGCTTTTGGGTTTCATTGCCTTCGTATTTTGGGCTTGGGATTATTATCGCACTGGCTCTCTCAGTCCAGTCATGATTGAACAATACCGTGACAATCACCCTGTGGGTGCGGTCATGCTGTTCATTCTGATTTATGCAGTATCAGTCATTGCTTCTGTGCCATCTCTTCCATTAAATCTTGCCGCTGGATTTTTTTGGGGCGGAGTGCTTGGTGGTGTTTATGCCACATTAGGTGTAACCATCGGTGGCTGGGTTTCATTTGCTGCGGCGAGATGGCTGATTGGTCAACCACTCGCGGAGAAATTTGATAACAAATGGGCATGCAAGGTGCAAAGCGGATTCGATCAGGGTGGTTGGAAGTTTGTTGCATTTGCACGAATCAACCCGATCATCCCGACAGGCCCCTTAAATTATCTGCTGGGTCTTACCTCGCTATCGAATAGAGGTTTCCTCTGGGCAACCTTTGTTTTCTTGCTGCCCCCCTCCATTGCGGTTGCCTACATCGGCGACACGCTTCAAACCTTTTCTACCCAGCAATCGGGTGTCAGCGAAATAGTCAGGGGCATCCTGATAGCCTCTGCTGCCGTGACCTTTTTGGTTGGGGTTAGGTTTGCCTTTAGTATTTTCAAGAAACGAACGGACAAATAATGAAAACAACTCTCCTGGTTATGACGCTCAATGAAGTCAATGGCATGAAGGCAATCATGCCGCAAGTCGATAGATCATGGGTGGATCAAATCATTGTTGTGGATGGCGGCTCTACCGACGGCACCATCGAGTGGGCAAAAGAGAATGGGTATGAGGTCTATGTGCAAAAGCAGAAGGGATTTCGCCATGCCTACACTGAAGTCTGGCCGCAGGTGATTGGTGATGTAGTCATTACCTTCAGTCCCGATGGGAATTCGGTACCTGAGCTAATCCCGCAGTTGATTGCAAAGATGAAGGAAGGATACGACATGGTCATTGCTTCGCGCTATCTGGGCGATGCTAAGAGCGAAGATGACGACATTGTCACGGGCTTTGGTAACTGGCTGTTCACCCGAACGGTAAACCTTCTCCACGGTGGCCATTACACCGATGTGATGGTGATCTATCGAGCCTATCGAAAGGCTATGGCCTATGAACTAGGGCTGGATCGAGAGGATGCTCATCATTTGCCTGAGAAGCTGTTTGGAACCAAGATCAGTTGGGAGCCGTTATTGTCTGTGAGGGCGGCCAAGGCGAAGCTAAAGCTGGCAGAAATTCCCGGTGATGAGCCGCCTCGGATTGGCGGAGAACGAAAGTTACAGGTGCTGCGCTGGGGAGCCGCCTACTACTTCCAGTTTATTAGGGAATTGTGGTTCTGGAAGCACTAGTGTCCGGTTAAATTGAGATGTGCCGACGGCAACGCCAACATTAATAAGGGTTCCAAGCGATTCATGGGTGTCCACGATTTGAATTTTAGG
>MHFT01000099.1 GCA_001804315.1 Omnitrophica bacterium RIFCSPLOWO2_12_FULL_50_11 | reverse complement strand
CGTTTTGACAGGGGCGCAAAACTTTGGACGCAACTTCGTGCGTCCAAAGCGGTTTTCTCATCAATCCGCCAAATTGATGAGAAAACCGGACTAACGACGTTGCCCGCTCAATAGAAGGTTGGGACGGATCAGCGCGCTCCCCAACCTGCCATTCGCACTTCAGGCAGCTGGAGCGCATTGCGATAAGCATCCGAAGCGCTCCAGACGTGATTGACCGCAAGCATGCCGATGCCGATCATTACTTCCGGAAAACCGCTGCGGGCTAAAGCCGGCGTTGCGATCAACGCCCCGAGTTCTAGACCAAGCATCGCCGCAATCTTGGCACGTCCCCCCCACGTCGCCTGCTCATTGTTGAGAATTTGACCGAGACCTGGAACTAAGGCGGAAGCTGTTGCACGAACCAGCGGAGCGCGACTCTGCGCAAGCGCTGCTTCTGTTGGCGCCAAAATCAAACTCACGACAATAGCAAGGGTGATCGCCTTTTTCATCATTTCTATCCTCCCCATCTTCTTTGCTTGCTGCGTTTCCTCAGACTCTTATCATTATCGACGCCGGCGGCAGAAAACCTGATACACACAAAAAAAGCCGGCTCTTTGAGTTTTAGGGAGGTGTGAACTCAAAAAGCCGGCTTTTGGCTCTTACTGCAATACAAATTAGCCGAGGAGATAAATCAGCGATAAGCCAACTGTATCCTGGTCGTCACTTGTGCTGCTATCGAAATTCTTATCAACGCTGCCATCATGACGGTACTCAAGCCGAGCAAGCAGATTCTCATACACTTTCATATCAGCTGTGTACGTCTGCTCCCACAACCGTGAACCGCCGGATCCGATACGGCTGCCTTGGTCATCCCAGAATTGCTCCCAACGAGCAGCAAGAGTGAGCCGGTCGTTAAGCTCATACTGCGCATAAAGAGCATAACCAATCCAGTCTTCATATTGATCCTCCCGAGCGACGTTAACATCCTCCTCCCAGCCGTAATCAAGGTTGGCCTTGAGGCTGAGGCCGGGAAGGTCTTCGGGAAGCGGCTTCCAAGTGGCAACGAAGTCTAAGATACCTCTGGGATTATCCCGATCGCCTGCCTGTTGGGAACCATGCATGAGCGTAGCCGAGGTTGAAAAATTCTCGCTTGGATTCCAACCCACAGTGGCTTCGATATCTTTAACGTCATTGGTGTCAATGGCATTGTCCCATCCGTTCACCAAGCCAAGGGCCGTTGTGACTTTTCCATCTAAAAAGCCGTACATCGCCCGCGCCCCCACATGCGTGAACGGTATGGCAAGAGTGAAAAGGAAAGAACGTGAGGAATTCCAGTTCTTATAGTTCTCAATGACCTCCGCGCCGTGCAACGTAGCAAATTTACCAGCCCAAACGGTCAATCCGGTACCGATCGGGATCTTTGTTTCTATGTACGCCTCTTGAATCGAAAATTCGTCGGTGGTGGTAAAACCAGAAGAATCGGCAACTTGCGCATCTGTTCCATACATGAACTCCGTTTTGAAACCGACGCCGCCATCCGCCGGTGCTGGGCGGGACAACTCAAACTGCGCATTGTTCAGATCAAACGTATTAGCGTTTCGATCAAAAGCGCGAAGCGTGCTGTTTCCATTTACCCCCGTCGCCGGACTTTGGAAATTCCAGTTAACGGAGGTGTCGATGAAACCACCGACGTGAATATTAGCCCCTTCCACCTCGTAAACACCTTCTACCGGCACCGCTGCTGCTACGGGCGCGGCAGGCCTTGAAACGTCCGCTTCTGTCTTAGACAAGCGGCTTTCAAGTTGGTCAATCTTTTTCTCTAAAGCATCAACTTTTTCGCTCAACTCCTGATTCACTTTCGTAAGATCCCCTACCTCGTCTGCCCAGCTTGACCCTACCGCAGTGAACAAGAGCGCGACACCGAAAAAGAATAAATTCGCGATACCTCGTCCGCTCATGACGTTCCTCCCTTTTTTTACTTCTTAAAGCTTATTTACGACTACTCCGCAGAAAAACTTTAGAGCTTTGCCATTCAGTCTTAATGCCCAGCCCATACTCCACACTCGCGCATAGAATAACAAGGGCTGTGCCAACTTTCAAGTATTAAATCAAAACTGTGCGAGCTCTGAAAGGAACTCTTAATAAACAAATATCTTCGCTTTTCCATTCGTCCGATAAACTTCTGTTAGGCGGCGGAAGCACGACATAAATGTACGAAACATTGCGGAATTGTTTTATCGCCGTTAACTGCTCGCCGCCGCGGGCTGCTCTGCTTGCTTCGGTTCTTTAAACTCCTCTTCCGCCGCTTCTTTCGCAGCAACTTGTGCGGCTTCCTCTTTAGCCTCGGCTTCTTTCAAACACTGGTTGAGCATGTCCAACTCGTTTTCCAGCACATTTTGCATGTTGTGCCGCCCGCCCCCAGGAACGACAACCGCATAGGGTTCTCCGCTCAGCCGCGATCCGCTGACAACTTCTGAAATGAAGTCCTCTACGGTTTCAATTTTTACCTTGTGCCGTTGGCGCAATCGATTCAACTTCCAACGTAAAAACTCAGCCGACGCATAGCTGCTGAACTCTACCTCATTTCGAATGAAAATGAGGTTGGAGCGACTGACTCGGTCAAGAAGATAGTCAATCTTCCCTTCTTCTGTTGTGAGGTCGCGCCTCGCGTGAAACCACTCGAAAAAAGACGGGATCGTTGTGAGATCACTAAAACAGACGGGGGCACCGGTTGGAGTCATTCCGCTCAACAGTGGAACCGGAGGTGTTTGAGCAGCACAACCGACAAACAAGAAGATAAAAAGGCTAAAAGTAAATTGCCGCACGGCCTTACGCGATCATCAATACATTATTTCTTGTGCCCGATTTTTGCCAATGCAATTCCTACAGCTTCCCGGATCATTGGGGAGTCAGAATAAGCCCTCTCATGGAGCGTTGCGTAAAGGTCGCTTAAAGCTAATTCTGCGATCAAAAAAACAGCGCAGATTTGAAGCCACATATCATGAGACGCGAGAAATTTTCGAGTGGTTTCCGCCAGTCCTTCATCGGTCTCGGTTGACACCGACTCTTCAAAGATGGGACGTAACTTCAGGCTCAGTTCGGGTTCCACAACGTTTTCCAAAAGCTCAAGTGCATTGGCCCGAATATGCTGATCGGGTTCAAGCTCGACCAACCGATCGTAGATCACGTGAATCACATCACTTGAGTAAAGTAATGCAAGCAATCTAAAAATCCGCTCCAGACTCTCTTCCCGAAGCGCTTCAAGAGCCGCCAGGAGATAATCTTCTTCCGGTCTTCTCACAGATTTTCGTTTGTGATAAGCACTCACGACTCTTAACAACGCTTCGTTATTTTCAATCTCGCTTAGAACTTCCTTTTTAATAATCCCGCTGTTAAACTCTCGCCCATCTCCTTTCGCACGAATCCGGTTGAGCGCGCGAATCACATTAAATCGAATGGAATGATCCTGAGCTGTCGCAAGACTATTGAGGAGAATCTCAACTGCGTCTTGGCTGACAAGCGACGTCAAAATCAAGATGGCTTTCCTTTTATTGCTGACCGCTTCCCTCGGATCGCTCAAACTATCGGACAGTCTCTCGAGTAAGTTCTTCTCTTCTTGGCGAAGCGTGTCTTCTAAATTGGCCTTAGGATCCTGTTTCGCCTTCATCAACTTGAGCAAGTATTCATCCAACATCCCATTCTGCTTAGCGGCACTTTTTTCGAACAAACGGTCCAGATCGACATCCTTCAGCTCCAGAGCTTCATATCGCATCATCTCTTTGACGAGTCTCTTCACTCGATCCACGTCACGCGTGCCCGAATAAAACGCAAGGCAGGCAGTCGCCGACATTTTTCTCGTCACCGATGACCGGTGATCGAGAAACGCTTTTAACTTCTCAAAAGAATGTTCTCCTTCTAAGTTCACCAGGATATCCGTAATTTGTTCTTCGCCCGGGATCACGCGGCGATCTCCGGTTTTCCTGCTGACCAGCAGCTTTTTAATGGCCTGCATGTATTCATCCCTTGCACCCCAAACCACGAGGACCCAAAACGGCAGCAAAATAAGTACGACCAAACCTAATTTTTGATCCGGGATCCCTAACAGGAAGCTGGCGGCGATAATGACGAATCCGCCGATGCCTTTTGAAGCGCGGTAGACGAGCATGTCAATAAGAGGCTTCACATTGTAGCGGATGCCTCTTGGAATGGGGAGGTAAAGAATTTCTTTTCCAATTTGATTCACGGAATAATTCAAGCTCCCATCGTAAATCTTGGCTGCCGACGAAATGCCCAACAGGGGAAAGAAAACCGTTGCTGCTGAACCGATACACAATCCGACAGGAAGCAAAAGAAGCGCAAACGCGACTCCGAATTGACGCAGGACGCGGCTTGAAATCACAAGCTGCATCAGGAAAGACACGACATTTAAAAGCGCGAAAAAGCCGCCAAAATAAGCAGTCCTCGCATTTTTTTCCAAGACGGACACCTCAACGACCGATTTCCACTGGTTGTCCAAAAGGGCAGAGGCAATTTTCGCAATCGCGACCAATCCCGCAATTAAGAGTAAATAACGCGATCCGAAAAAAAATTTCCACGTCGTCGCGCCCCGACGCAAAGAAGCGCTCTTAAATGACGTCTGCCGCTTCGATTGCCGTTCCTCCGGCCAGTCCATCCGTTCGCACTTCCACACGATATTGATAAATGGAATACAAAAACTAAGGAGCACCCCGGCTACGATCAGCATGCTCTCTGTCCCGAGTCCTTCGGCCATCGTTTTGGTAGCCAAACCGCCAACAACGCCTCCCGCACTGGCACCGCTAATGATACAACCAAACAGCCGCTTTGCCTCGTGGGGATTGAAGATGTCATTGGCGAGTGTCCAGCCCTGCGTCATAATTGTGATCGAATAAGCTGCGACCCAAACCCAAAACAAATAGACAAACCATTTCGCGTAACCGAGCATGAAGACAAACCAAAAAGCAAAGATATTGACGACAAAAAAGGCTGTGGCCACGGAAAACAAAATATTTTTCCTCGCAATCCACCCAGACAAATTGACATAGGTAAAGGTGAATAGGATGAGAAAGAGTCCTTCACCGACATAGGCGTAACGCAGCATCTTGGCGCCCTGTTCGGTAATGAAAAGACTGTCACGGACCGATTTTAAAATATTGAGCGAGGCAACCGAGAGAAAGAAATAGAGAAACATGAGGATGGTTTTGCGCCATTCCTCACGCCGAATTGGAATAATAGGCTGAATCAGCCTGGTAAGAAAATCAAGCATGCAACAAAAGGTACCGACAAAAGGATCGAGAGGTACCTCATCAGGAAGGGTGCCTAATCAAACACCATGGTCGATTTCGACAAGCCGAAATAAACCCTCTTGTTCTGCAGGAGCCAACACCACCTTAAGTGCCGGTTTGCTCCACGAGTGCTCCGCACCACGTTTGACCTGAAGGAGAAGTGTCAATTGACCTTCGGAACTTAAACGAGGCGCTTCGAAAGAGAAACGCTTGTCTTGAAATTCGTGGTAATGACTCGCCTCCTCCATTCCTTCCTTTTCCGAGGTACTCATACGAAAACGATAAGTCGTTTCCTCTGCGGTAGAAAACCCATACTGAACCGCAAGGTCTTCAAACCGAATTTCATAATGGTTCCCTTCAACGTGATACAAACGAACAGCGTCAAGAGGAGTGACACGTGAAAACCAGTACCGACCCACAAGATCGCGCCGCGCGATCAGTACCTCAGAAAGCACATCCGCATCGTTAGAGTCTGAAAATTCTGCGGTGTCGACCACGGCACGGATCTCTTCGTCGGAAAACGACAGGATCAGTTTTGCCGCCCAAAACGCATCTGCCGCTGTCACTTGATCAGAAGCATCGTAATGAAGCTGGGTTTTCCATTCACCCGGATCAAAATAGAAATTGTCGAAATAGCCGAGAGAAGGGTAAGCGACCATACGATTGAGCTCATCCCACCTTTTTTCCCACGGTTTCTCAACCACTTTCATCGTGGGGATCGCCTCGCCAATCTTGAACCAGTCCACGATATGTTCATACCCCGCTACCGGTACTTTTGGATGGTCGGCAGCGCTTCCCAGCGTAGAACCAAAATCGATGAGATAGTGTTTGACAAAAGCCTTCCCGTCTCTGGTTTCAATCACATCGAGCGTATTTCCTTTCCGGAGATCATAATGATTGAGCCAGGAACCAAACACTCGTAACACGCGGATCGATCGCCGGTCCTCATGCGGAATGACGTCATCGGGGTCCGACTTTCTCCGGCCGTCCAAATCCATGTATCCTTTATGATCCCTCAGCAGCTTACTCGCCGAGGCGCGGAGGACACCGCCCTTCATTTTTGGAATCCGCTCCATCAACTCCCAGAGCGCTTCCTGGCTCAGCTTCTTTTTAAAACCGTCTTCATTGTAATACGTCGCGTTAGGATCGATGGTCAAGATGTCCGGTTGAACTGAAACGAGGTAATACTCAGGGACATAATATCCAATGGCATGAAACAACTTATGAGAAATGATTTCTGCGGAGGTAGCCATTTCGGGATTGCTTTTTGGATCAAACTTGAGCAGATACTGGTCCCCTTTGTTATCCTCAATAAAGAAACCCGTACTCACGCCCTCAATCTTGCCCTTTAGGATTCGCCACGGTCCGCTTGGTCCCGGTCCTGTTCCTGTTGCGGGCCCATCTTTGAGTGCTTTGAGGGACATTCGACCCTTCCCGTGCCGATTGACAAAGAATCCGGAATCCGGAACTTCATCAAAGGCGTTTATGTCAAGCGCCTGCTTTTTTCGGAAGGTGATTCGATTCCAGATGTGATCAAAACGGAGAAGCTCGGCAAAAGAATCGTAAAGGACGCTGTCAAAAAAGTCGCGGTAAAATGACGTTTCCCGCTTCTGGACGCGTTGATCCAGATCCTCAAACGTAACCGCGTAGGCACGGCTTGCGCCTAAAAGAAGCAGAGAAACAAAAAGAAGTGCTGCGCACATAAAGGAAAAGATCAAGCTCAGATAGAACAATCCGCGCCAATCCGGCGTGTGCCATCCAGAATGGTGAACCCCGCTCCACAGCTTGACAGCCGTGGCCTCAAAGTCATTACCCTTCGAGACTTCGATACCATCCCTCCCTGCCTTGATAAGCCCCGCACCATAAAGGTGCGGGGCAGGCGGGGCTTCTTGTGGAGTGGGGTGAACGATCCCCACAGACCCGACCCTTTCAACGTCCTTCATGTCTTACCCCTTTGTTTCTCTGCCTCTCGCCCACTCGTCCCCCACCACTTTAAGGTTCGTCCCTAGAAACGTTCCTTAAAGTGGTGGGGGACTAAAATGATGCTCTGGAATGAACCGTGAACTCGGTCCCTTCGCTCCCATGGGCAACCACAAATGAAAAAATAGTTTCGCGCCGGAATTTCAAATTAACGCCGCCCCCATATGAAACTTCCAATTCGCCAAAGGCAAAATCCACAATGTCTTCAGACACTTCACCGACGTCAAACAAAGCAAATGCATCTCCAGCGAAATCTCCGTATTCATAAATATTGTACCGATATTCGGCATTCCCTAAGATGAGTCCGTCCGCAAAAAAACGGTTAAATCGATAGGAGCGAAGAAGTTCGCTTCCCCTCCAGGGTCTCGATCCGCCCAACCGCGCCAGGTTAAAAAACGGAATGTCGTCCCCGCCTACGTCTTCTACTTGCTTTGCCGTCAGACGAAGAGCAAGCACACGTCGATCTGAACCCAGTCGGAAGAAGTGGGCAAGAAAACCGCCGATGTCCACATACTGAAAATCATTGCTGTCTGTGTCATGGAAATAGGAAACTTCGAGCGCGCCGTAACCGCCCTTTCTGGGATCCGTTGCATGGTCGCGAACATCGTATTCCACCGACCCTTTTACTCCGATCAAATTACCGCCAGCAATCCCAGGAATATTGGATCCCAGAAAATGTTCTTTAATTTTCCCGACACCCTTTCGAGCTCCATTACCAATATTCATCCGCTGATAAAGGACAGAAGCGTTCGCTTCGATCGAACGAGTTAACTCAGCTGCCAATGAGCCTTTAAGCATCAACTCTTCGGGTTCGTAACTTGACCACTCGCCCAAACTGGAATCATTTCCAATCCCGTAAAAGCTCTCGCTCGAACTCCTCGCGTAGCGCATGAAACCTTCGTGATGCAGTTTCCCTTCTGGAGCCTGCAGACGGTATTTTCCTCCGAAGTCGGTTGTCGTCCCGTCAAAGGCCGCGTTCGGCGTCCAACCCCCAAAGATCTCAGACGACATGTACGGTTGTTCGATCTCGAGCAGCTGCTCAATATCCACCCTGCCCCCAACCCCGGCCGTACCAAAGCTGCCTTCGGTCGGCCTCCGAAAGCTGGGGTGGATGCCGTGCAAGGCAAGTTCGTCGAAGAACCACACGACTTTTTCATCCACATGTTTACGCTCAACCCATTCTGCGGTTTTCCCAAGACTGTGACCGAAAGGACGAAATGGCTGCTCGACAACCCGAGCTAAAATTTTACTTCTGTCACGTTTCCGAGCGGCTTCGAGGCTCACTGCTTCCGGACGTTTCAAAAGAGGCACATAGGCATCGTAGGCGATTTCCTGCTCGGCTAAAAGGACTGCTGATCTTCCGGGCACGGCTAGAAACAAAGCGAGGATGAGACCAAGGCGAAAAGGTTTGTGCATCATCTGTTTAAAAATGGGTTCAGTTTCCGCAGTTGGTAAAATAAATAAAATGTGTTGATCTTGATCCGCTCAAAAAGATTCGTAAGTTCTGCTCCTTCGTCTCCGCGATCTTTGGCAAACCGATACAAATATTTCTTTAGATGGCCTCGTGTGAACCGACGAAAATCATAGCGCTTCATTTCTTCGTACGCTTGCTCGGCCCTCCATCCCAACTCAGACACCCGCCACGTCGCCATGGCGACGCCTGTACGTTCAGACCCCCGTTTGCAGTGAACCATGACGGGTCTAAGTTCGGAGGTTTTCATTAACGCAAGAAATTTCTCGATGTCTTCGTCCCGTGGATGATCCCAACCGCTCCATGGAATCCTCGCCGTGTAAATACCAAAGAGCTTTAGATATTCTTCTTCTTTCTTTGCCCGATCCTCATTGTTGTCGAAATTGATGACTGTTTTGATCCCTAAATCTTTAAGCAGCGGCGTTGCTTCCTCAGGTATCAACCCACCCCGAAATACGCCAGGCACCACCTCATCAAAATGGACAATGATTTCCTTTAATCGCTCAACTGCTGCTGCAAAAGCGGTTGGTTCGTTCGTCCGAACGGTTTCTGCCAGAATCCATGGCACGCACAAGACGCCCCAACCCACGAAGACCGCACAAAAAAGACAAAAGGCTTCTAACCCGCATTTCTCATCGCCAATGAGAAATGCCCTCGAAGAGGCTGTGGTGCAAATGGGCTTGTCCATTTGTACCACAGGGGTTGTCTTTTGCGCCCCGTTTTTACAGGGGCGCAAAACTTTGGACGCAACTTCGTGCGTCCAAAGCGGTTTTCTCATCAATCCGCCAAATTGATGAGAAAACCGGACTAAACGCGACCTCCTTGCCGTCACTGTCCTACCTAATTCCATCGTCCGTTTTAAAAGAATATTTAGCCCCTCATCCTCAGGATGTGTCCTGGATCAATCGAATCTCGGACTTGGTGCCCTGCAACAAGATGGATAAAACATCGAAACGAACCGCCTGATTCCGCTTTCGATGGCGAGCCAAATACCAAGAAGCAAGGCGTTCAAGTTTCTGCCGCTTGCTGTAATTGACGGCTTCCTCCGGAAATCCAAACGCCAGATTGCTCCGAGTTTTAATCTCGACGAATACGAGGACGTCGCCTTGCGCGGCAACGAGATCAATTTCGCCGAACGGAGACCGCACATTTCGGTCCAGTATCCGATAACCTTGGTGGGTGAGATACGCTTCGCCCAGACGCTCGCCCTCTGTCCCAACGCTTCGACTGTACTGCTTTCCGCGCATCGGAATCTAGTTGATCAAAATTCTAGTTCAATCAATTTCGACTCTTTCACGGGACCAAAACTCCTGCGGTGAATCGGAGAAGGTCCTCGCTCTTTGAGGACCCGCAAATGTGCTTCTGTGGCGTAACCTTTGTGATTTCTAAATCCGTAGTCTGGATAGACACGGTCGTAAACCATCATCATTTCATCGCGCGTCACTTTTGCCACAATGGAGGCTGCGCCAATCGATGTCACCCTTTTGTCCCCCTCAAATATAGGTACCTGATCGATGGGAAGGTCGATTTCGACATCTCCATCGATCAGAAGGAGATCCGGAGTAACCGGAAGCGCCAGAACAGCCTCACGCATCGCAAGTCGTGTTGCTTGCAAGATATTAACGCGATCGATTTTCCGCTCGCTCACGACGCCGACAGCCACGGGCGTTTGCGTGACAATCCTCCAGAATATTTTTTTTCGGGCGACGGGCGTCAAAACTTTGGAATCACGAACGCCTTCGAGCAGAGGCGTGCCGCTCGGCGCCACGATTCGGAAAACCAAACACGCCGCTGCCACCACAGGACCGGCAAGTGGACCGCGTCCCACCTCGTCAATACCCGCTACGAATCGTATTCCCTGACTGTGGAAATATGATTCTAACGCGAGATTCCCGATTTCCATTCTTGCCATCCCAGTTTACGCCATGCGACACTTGCCTGTCACATTTTCGCCGGCAGCCAGGAATCCGAGGTGTCATTTGGCCGACACGTCAGGTAGGAATCACAGCGCTCTATGCTTAAGAGACCTTCGAAAACTTATTGCGTAAGTAATACAACTTTGCGCGCCGCGCCTTTCCTTTCACTGCGACCGTTACGTCTTCAACCTGCGGCGAATGAATCGGAAAAATTTTTTCGACGACATCTCCATGTGTCTTTTTTAAAACGGTAAAGGTAGCACACGTGCCGCGGCCGCGTTTTCGAATCACCGTACCTTCAAAAATCTGAATTCGCGTCTTGTCACCCTCACGCACCCTAAGAGAAACCTTGACTTGGTCCCCAACTTTAAATTTCGGGAGGGTTTTCTTCAAATAATCTTTCTCGACCCAATCGATTTTATTCATTTACTCCCCCTCATAAGATCCGGGCGATATCTTTTTGTCATGCTGGCTGCTTGTTCTTTTCGCCAAGCTTGAACGGCATGATGATCGCCTGACAATAAAATTTCCGGTGTCTTCCAGCCTCTGAATCCCCTCGGCTTCGTATATTGCGGAAAATCTAAAAGCCCGTTACCGAACGATTCCTCGTCTAAAGATTTACGATTTCCGAGCGCCCCGGGCACCAATCGGACAATTGCATCCACAAAACAAAGAGCGGGAAATTCACCCCCCGTCGTCACAAAATTTCCTGCCGAAATCTCTTCATCCACCAAATGTTGATGTACCCGCTCGTCCACCCCTTCGTAGTGACCGCAAATAAAGATGAGGTGTCTTTTGCACGCTAGGCGCTTGGCGGCCGAATGATCAAAAACTCTTCCTCTTGGCGACACCGACACGCGCCACCCTCGCCCATGAATAGACGCAAGGCAGTCATGGATCGGCTGTATCATGAGCACCATCCCTGCACCACCCCCAAAAGGCTTGTCGTCACAAGAGCGCCGTTTGTCTCTGGCATAATCGCGCAAATTGTGAACATGAATCTGGACCGCTCCGCGCTTTTTCGCCTGTTTCGCCATGGACTCATCGAGCGGCGCCTCAAGTAATTTCGGAAAAAGCGTCAAGAGATCGATTCTCAAACGAGGCTGCCTCATCCCCCACCATTTGGTTTCATAAGTATGAATGGCGGGGGATGATCCCCCGCCATTTGGCTTCTTGATCGAGACGCCAAAACGCTCGGCGCCGAGCGTTTTGGCGTCTGGTTGTACCGATAAAAGTGATAAAGTTAAACATGCGGCTCATCACAAATTCTTCCTATCGGCTCCGGCACGTTTCGACGCCGAACTTTAGAAAGGTGGCGGGGAACCACCTCCACCTGTACGCTTGGCCTTTTTGATGAGACTGCGCACCGTTTCGGTCGGCTGCGCTCCCTTAGAAATCCAGTTCTCAATCCGATCCAATTTCAGTTGAATTACCGGCGGATTTTTGATTGGGTCATAAGAGCCGACTTGTTCGATGAACCGTCCGTCGCGCGGCGACCTTGCGTCGGCAACAACAACCCGCCACTGCAATCTATTTCTTGTTCCAAATCGTTTTAACCGAATCCTGACTGCCAATGTAACCTCCCTCCGCGTTACGCTTTCACTCGCTTGATATTCGCTCCTAGAAGAGACAGTTTCTCCTCAATCCGTTCATAACCACGATCTAAGTGATAAATCCGCTGGATTTCGGTTGTCCCTTCTGCCGCCAGTCCTGCCAAAATTAACGCGGCACTCGCTCTCAGATCCGAAGCCATCACCGGCGCGCCGCTCAAACGTCGGGCGCCGTGAACAATCGCGCTTGAACCTTCCAAAAAAATTCTCGATCCCATCCGATTGAGCTCGCTGACGTGCATAAAACGATCCGGGTAGATCTTCTCTGTAATGACGCTGATGCCGGGCGTCACCGTTAAAAGTGCCATCATTTGTGCTTGAAGATCTGTCGGGAAACCTGGATAAGGATGCGTTGTAATGTCCTCGGGCCGCAGCGTTCCATTTCGCCGGATCCTGGCCCCTGACTCCATCCTTTGAACCACAACACCGGCTTGAGTTAGTTTATCCACAAGTGCACGACTATGATCCAGATCGCAACCGCGCACCACGACATCGCTGCCTTTCACAATAGCGCCCGCTACCATAAACGTGCCCGCTTCAATGCGGTCAGGAATAACGGTATGCTGAACCCCGCGGAGTTTTCTGACTCCTTCGATCTCAATCAGATGGGACCCTTGGCCTTTAATCTTAGCCCCCATTTTAACGAGAAAATCCGCCAGATCAACTACTTCCGGTTCGCACGCTGCACATTCGATGTACGTCCTTCCCCGAGCGAGCGTCGCTGCCATCAACACATTGGCCGTGGCGAGCACTGAAGAGCCAAATTTCCCCCCTAAGTAAACCACACCGCCGCGAAGACCGTTTTTCGACTGCGCCCTGACATAACCATGGTCAATTGTAATGGACGCGCCCAGCGTTTCGAGTCCTTTTAGATGAAGATCGATGGGACGGGCGCCAATGACACAGCCGCCGGGCAATGACACCTCCCCCCGTCCGCAACGCGCCAAGGTCGGTCCCAAAACGCAAAATGACGCCCGCATGGTACTCACCAGATGGTAGGGAGCGAACGCATTTAGTTTCCTCCCCGGTTTGATTTCAAGCACATGGTCTGAATAATCCACCTTTGCACCCAAAAAACTTAGGATCTTCAGCATCGTAGCCACGTCTTGTACATCCGGCACATTTTCAATGCGCGAAGGCTCGTCGGTAAGAAGCGCTGCTGCCATAATCGGAAGCGTTGCATTTTTAGCGCCTGAAACTCGGACTTCGCCTTTTAATTTCTTCCCGCCTTCAACCACAATTTTATCCATACCTCACTCTTGCTTTTCAGCAAACAGCAGAGACGATCCGCTCGATCTTTGCGTCATCATGAATCGTTTCTATCTTTTGAAAACCACACCGACCTAAAATTGCGGAAACAGACTTTGCCTGCCGGGACCCGACTTCGAAAAAAATGGCGCCCCCGGTTTTTAAAACCTCCCGTGCTCGGGAAGCAATCCGTTCATAGAAAAAAAGACCGTTTCCCTTGCCGTCAAACGCAAGCCGAGGCTCGAAGTGAACTTCGCGCTCGACACTGCCAAGCTCTCTCGTATTCAAATATGGCGGATTCGAAACCACCGCGTCAAAGCGAATCGATTCTAATCCATTCCAAAGATCGGTGGCGACAAAATGGATTTGATCGGAGACACGATTTTTGACCGCATTCCTTTTCGCATACTGCAAAACGTCATACGAAATATCTGTTGCGAAGATGTTCCAATGCGGGCGCTCCTTGGCCAAACTGATTGCGATGTTTCCGGATCCCGTTCCAATATCGAGCGCACAAAGTTTCGACGTGACTGCGCCCAAAGAGTTTAAAACACGCCCGACAAGCAGCTCTGTTTCTGGCCTTGGAATCGGGCAACCTTCACCTACGTCAAGTTCCACACTTTGAAAGGGCACGGTTCCCAATAGATATTGAAGCGGATATCGCGTCGCGCGTTTCGCGAGTAGCCTTTCAAACTCATCAGCAAGAGACGAATTCACCTCCACACGTGACTCTGCGTAAAGTGATAGGCGCGAACGCTTGAGCACAAAGCTGAGTAGTTCCTCTGCCGAAATTCTTGCTTCCGGAACCTTCCGGCGCTTCAGAAAACAGACACCTTCTTGAAGACATTGACCGATCGTTTTGTGACCATTTGCGGGCATCATTTCCCCTCCTTCCTCTGTGGAGCACGAGAAGGATGGAGCGCGGACGTTTTCAAACGCCGCAGCCGGTCTTCTTTGTCGAGGGCGCTCAATAACTCGTCCAACGCGCCGTCCATAATTTCAGGAAGACTGTGAAGCACGAGTCCGATTCGGTGGTCGGTCACACGGCGATCTGGAAAGTTGTAGGTCCTAATTTTCTCACTCCGGTCCCCGCTTCCCACTTGCTGCCTCCGTTGGGCTGAAATTTCCCGCGCTTGGTCCGCCCGCTGGCGCTCCAGAAGCCGCGCGCGGAGAACTCTGAGCGCCTTCGCTTTATTCTTATGCTGGGACCGCTCATCCTGACATCGTACCATTAGTCCGGTCGGAATGTGAAGAACTTGTACGGCAGAATCTGTCGTATTGACACCTTGCCCGCCCGGACCGCCTGAACGGCTTACGTCGATTCGGAGATCCTCCGTCTTTAACTTCACCTCCACCTCGGTCGCCTCAGAAAGAACGGCAACCGTAGCAGCAGAGGTATGAATCCGCCCGCTTGCTTCTGTTTCGGGAATGCGCTGCACACGATGAATTCCGCTTTCAAACCGAAAATTCCGAAACACATTTGGCCCCGAGACTCCGAAGATGACTTCCTTAAAACCGCCTTTGCCGGTCGGATTCGTATTCATCACGTCGATTTTCATTCCGTGCGCCTGAGTGTAACGAGAATACATTCGAAAGAGATCCCGAGCAAAAAGTGCCGCTTCTTCGCCTCCTGTTCCGGCACGTATTTCAATGATAATATTTCGCTCCGTGTCGGGATCAGTCCCCGCAAGCAGCTTTTCTTCAAGCTGCTTTTCCAGCCCGGCACGTTTTGTCAAGAGCTTATCCCGTTCTTCTCGATAGAACTTTTGCGATTCTCGATCTTCGGACTCGCTCGCCGCGAGCGACTCCGCTTCTTGGATCTCTTGCTCAAGACGTTCGTACGCCTCAAACAAATGAGCGCTGGGGCGGAGCCGAGCCAACTCTTTAGAGCAGGTTTGATAGCGAGACGGGTCCTTAAGTACCTGAGGGTCTGCAAGCTCAGTCTCCAGGTCTCTTACTCTTTTTTTTATTTCTCTGAGTCGTTCGATCAACATAAGACAATGAGAGAATAACAAACCGTATTATGCTGCGGTTTGATTATTATGAGCGACCGGCAGGAGGTGCACAGGTGTGCGATTAGCGTTTCTTTTTCGACCGGCCTGCTTGCCCGCTCGTCGTCTGACGGGCAACTCGGCCGCCGTACTTCTTTTGAAATTTATCGATTCGCCCTGCAGTGTCTACTAATTTCTGTCGGCCGGTAAACAAAGGGTGACAAGCAGAACATATCTCGACCGTAATCTCCCGCTTCGTGCTTTTCGTTTCAATCACGTTTCCACACACGCACCGAATCACGGCAGGACCATAATTTGGATGGATACCGGATTTCATCGTTTCCTCTTTATTTTTTGTCGGTTTTGTTCAAGCTCATTAAAAACTCTGCATTCGTCTTGGTCTTGCTCAGCCGCTCTAAGAGAAGTTCCATCGCTTCCGTCGTATTGAGCTCATTGAGCACTTTTCTTAAGATCCAAGCCCGGCTCAGTTCATCGGGATGCATGAGCATATCTTCCTTACGCGTATTCGATTTTTTTACGTCAATCGCTGGATAGATTCGTTTCTGAAAGAGATTGCGGTCGAGCTGCAATTCCATATTGCCGGTCCCTTTAAACTCTTCGAAAATAACTTCATCCATCCGCGATCCGGTATCGACCAAAGCAGTTGCAATGATCGTGAGGCTTCCCCCTTCCTCCACATTTCTTGCCGCTCCGAAGAACCGTTTCGGCTTGTGGAGCGCGTTCGAGTCAACACCGCCTGAGAGAATTTTCCCGGAATGGGGCACTACGGTATTGTATGCACGCGCAAGACGTGTGATGCTGTCGAGTAAGATCACGACGTCACGCTTCCGCTCCACAAGCCGTTTTGCTTTCTCAATCACCATCTCCGCAACTTGTACATGCCGTTCCTGCGGTTCGTCAAAGGTGGAAGAGATCACTTCCCCTTTGACCGACCGCTGCATATCTGTTACTTCCTCAGGCCGTTCATCGATGAGCAGAACGATGAGGTAGACCTTGGGCTCATTTTTCATAATGCTATTCGCAATCTTTTGAAGCAGAATCGTTTTGCCGCTGTACGGAGCAGCCACAATGAGTCCTCGTTGGCCCTTTCCAATAGGCGTTAACAGCTCCATCACACGCATCGAAAGTTCCTGGGGTTCTGTTTCTAGAATCAAACGCTCATCCGGATAAAGCGGCGTGAGGTCGTCAAAAGGAACCTTATCCTTCACCGTTTCCGGATCCTCATAATCCACCGCCTCCACTTTGAGAAGGGCAAAATACCGCTCGCCTTCTTTAGGCGGACGGATTTGGCCACTCACCGTGTCCCCGGTTTTCAAATTGAACTTCCGAATCTGGGACGGGGACACATAAATGTCGTCCGGCGAAGGCAAATAATTGTAGTTCGGTGACCTTAAGAACCCAAAACCATCCTGAAGAATCTCGAGCACGCCTTCGCCAAACATCAAACCCGAGTGCTCCGCCTGCGCCTGAAGGATCTTAAAAATCAAATCCTGTTTATTCAGCCCTGACGCATCTTCAATCTTCAGTTTCTTCGCAGTTTCAAGCAAAGTTGAAACCTTCATCTTCTTGAGCGCTGCAACGTCCAGCGAATCGCCGGTCGGTTTCTTAGCAACGTCGGTGCTTGCTTCTGTCACTGCTGCTTTTCGATTCCCTGCTGCTTGATCTCTTGCCATCATCATTTTTGAACTCCTATTCATCATTGGTGCTCACCACCCTCTGTTCCTCTGAGTCCGCCTTGCCGAGACGGTTTCAGAATGTCGCATTGTCCCTTGGTTAGACTCGGTTAACACTTTCTTCCAAATTGATTTCGTTCTGCGTACCAAGTCCTGCTTCGATCCAGAATTCGAAATCCATAAATCCGCGCTCCGTTTTTTGCGATGCTCCGTCCACTGTGCTCTCATCCGCGCCTCGATCTCGCTGTGCTCAAAGCCAAGACGACGCAGCCGATCGACGATCGCCCTTTTCCCAGCTGTCACAGCCATCGTCATATCACACCTTCGATCGAAGCCGGTTTCAAAAAGCAGCGGTACTTCTAGAATCACAATGCCTTTCGGAATTCTGCGGAGATCAGAATCGATCGCTTTAAACACATAAGGATGAATAATCGCTTCAAGCTGTTTGCGTTTCCGTATATTTCGAAACACGACTTCTGCGATCGCCTGTCGATTGATTCTGCCCTTAATGTCAAAGAGATCACGGATTTTGGCTCGAATTCCTACATCCACGCGTAAAGCTTGCTCGACCAAGCGGTCACAGTCAATCACCCTTTGCGCTCCGAATCGCTTCAGTAACCGACCGACCGTACTTTTCCCGCTGCCAAAAGTGCCCGTAAGACCGACAACGAGACGATCCATTAAAAAGTTTTAAGTGATAAGTCGTAAGTTGTAAGTAAGAACAAAACCTTACCTGAATCACAACGCTAGAAATTCTTAACCTGAATCCTGCACGAAAATACCGATTTGCCGGGCAATAGGGCCTTAGACAAAAACCCCACAAAAAGTGAGTGGTTATTGGCCCAAGAGCAATTACTCTCTATTTGCCAGTACATCCTGCTGCATTGCATCGTAATCACGCACGATCCGGGTTAACTCTCAATTACACATGCAAGAAGTTTTTTACAACTTACTACTTACAACTTAAAACTTGATTGCCAGACGTTATTCCTTGTACCAACTCGCGCCTACCGTCACGTCCACTTTAAGCGGCACTTGGAGCGAATAAGCGGCTTCCATTTCCGAGCGAACAAGCGATTCTACTTGGTCCAACTCCCGAGCGACCACGTCGAAAACCAGCTCATCGTGCACCTGAAGGATCATGAGCGATTCCAAATGCTTCCGCTCAATTTCCTTTTGAACCCGAATCATCGCTATTTTGATCAAATCCGCTGCGGAACCTTGAATGGGTGCATTAACGGCGGCGCGCTCTGCAAATTGACGGCGCGTCGGATTGCTCGACCGGATGTCCGGAAAATACGAGCGCCTGCCCAAGATCGTTGTCAAGAAACCCTGCTCCCGCGCCTCAGCTTTTTGGGCTTCCAAATATTCTTTCACCTTCCCGTAACGCTCAAAATAGGAATCGATAAATATCTGCGCGTCGGATACAGAAGTTCCCAGGCTTTGCGCCAAACCAAAAGCACTCACCCCATAGATAATACTAAAGTTAACCGTCTTCGCCACGTTTCGCATTTCACGCGTCACTTGATCCGGCCTCGTGCCGTACAAGTTAACTGCAGTAAATTCGTGGACATCCAAATCTTCGCGAAATGCCTTCATTAAATTCGGATCTTCGCATAAATGAGCCAAAATTCGAAGTTCCACCTGCGAATAATCCGCGGAAAGAATCTTCCGACCCTGAGCGCGCGGAACAAAAGCGCGGCGAATCTCGCGCCCCAACCCGGTCTTGATCGGGATGTTCTGTAAATTCGGCTCGGAACTCGAAAGTCTCCCTGTAGACGCCACGGTTTGATTGAACGACGTGTGAACGAGGTCGGTCTCCCGGTCTGCTAAATCTGGAAGCGCGTCAATGTACGTGGACTTCAGCTTCGTTTTTTCCCGATACTCAAGCAGGAGTTTGGGGAGCTCGTAACTTTGCGCAAGCCTCTCAAGGACCTCGGCATCTGTGGAATAACCTGTCTTCGTCCGCTTAATAATAGGAAGTTTTAACTTCGTAAATAGAATATCGGACAATTGTTTGGTCGAATTAACATTAAATTCCTCCCCTGCTTCGTGGCAGATACGGAGGGTGAGTGCCTCAATATCTTCGCCGAGCCGCTTCGAAAGCTGATTCAAAAACTTTCTATCAATAGCGACACCGTTCATCTCCATTTGGGCAAGCACTGAAACGAGGGGCATTTCTACATCGTCGAAAAGCTTTGTCAACCCGCGCTCTTCAAGCAACTTCTGAAGCAGCCCTTTGAGCCGCATGACAAAATCAGCGTCTTCCGCTCCATATTCGGCCATGCGCTCAAGCGCTACCTCGTCCGTCCCAATTTGTTTTCGACCCGTTCCGATCAACTCTTTCAGCTCCACCTTCTTAAGCCCCAAGTACTCAAGGCTGATGTCGCCCAGATTGTGGTTCAATTTAATGGGATTGATCAGGTAAGAAGCAACCATCGTGTCAAATGAGATGCCGCGCAGTTCGATGCCATGATTCCTGAATACAATCAGGTCATACTTAATGTTTTGGCCGTACTTTGCGATCTTGGCGTCTTCTAAAACCCCTTTCAGACACTTCATGACCTTTTTCCACTCGATGCCCACTCCACCATGATGCTCTGAAGATACTGGTACGTAATACGCTTCCTTGGGGTTCATGGAGAAACTCATGCCTACTAAATGCGCTTTGGTAGGATCTCGTGAGGTGGTCTCCGTATCTGCCGAGATGGCCTTGGCTTTGAGGAGCCGCGAGGTTAACTCCTCTAACTCCTTCTCGGTTGTCACTGTGTGATATTGCCTCTCCTCCTTTTCCTCCTCATCAGGTACAGCCAATTCCTTGAGCAAGCTTCGAAACTCAAAATGCTTCATGAGTTCAATCAACTGCTTCGCATCGGGTGAAGTCGCCTTTAATGTTTCAAAGTCCAGATCGAGCGGAACAGCACGATCAATGACCGCTAGATCTTTCGACAGCCGCGCGCGCTCTTCGTTCTCCCTGAGCGCTTTTTGCCGGGCTGCGCCACGCACGTCCTTTAAATGCTCGTAAACACCTTCGAGTGAACCATAGGTTCGTATGAGCTCTACGGCCGTCTTTTCTCCGATCCCAAGAACCCCTGGGATGTTATCAGAAGCATCTCCCGCCAGACCGAGGACATCCACGATCCGCTCGGGTCCGAGACCTCCAAAACGTTCCTTAACTTTTTCCAAGCCGGCCATCTCTTCGCTGTAGGTATTCAAAATCTTGATGTGCTTCGTCACAAGCTGGAGCATATCTTTGTCACCGGTCACAATGGTGACGTCAAGGCCGTTTCGCTGCGCTTGAGCCGCAATGGTTCCGATTAAGTCATCCGCCTCATATCCCGCCTTCTCAAATATAGGAATCCGATAAGCCTTCACAAAATCTTTGATGTGCGGCATCTGTTCCACCAACTCCTCCGGCATCGGCTTGCGCTGTGCTTTGTAAGCCTCATATCGTTCGTGCCGAAACGTAGGCTCCTTTCTGTCAAAACAAACGCCTATGTAGTCTGGTATCTGTTCTCTGAGCAGCTTTCGAAGCATCGTGACAAAACCGTAAATCGCGTTCGTAGGTTCCCCTTTTGAATTCGATAGATCTTTAATCGCGTAGTACGCGCGATAACACATGCTCTGGCCATCGAGAAGTAACAAACGCCCTTTCACGGAATTATGAGAATACACGTTAGGTATGGAGACTTAGTCCCCCGCCACTTTTGAAATGATCTGTTCTTAAGTTGTTTAAACCCCCCAAATCAAACGTGGTGGGGGATGAGACGTCCATGAAGCTACGAAAGAGTATGCTGAACCTCACCCGCTTCTGCTCTTTTATCTGGGATTATGATATTGAGAGGGGTATAACTCGAAAGGATTTTTATCTTCCCTGTCTGGTATCCGGAAACAACATACCCAACTTGATTTCAAAAATCAAGAACTTTTTACGAACTTTTTACGATAAAGCAGGGGTGAGAGGTGAGGGCAAAAGGAGGGAACGTGACGTGACGCCACAGCTTTCTGCCTTCGTCCCTCTCCCCTCGGCCTCCTGCCCTATCTTTTTGATTATTTCACGAACACTCGGCTTTTCTTGATGGGATCTTTTGGAACGGTGCCTTTCGGCGCCACACCGATACGGCTGGCTTCATGCGCAAAAAGGCCAGGATCGTATGACTTCGCCAAGGCCTCATCATAAGAGATGATTCCTCTTGAATACAATTCAAGAAGATGTTTATCCATCGATTTTGAGCCGTACTTTGCGCCCGTCTGTAATTCCGAAACAATCTGATGAGTTTTTCCCTCACGAATCAAATTCGCAATTGCCGGAGTTGAGATCATAATTTCAAAGGCGGCAACACGGCCTGTAACATCCACTCTTGGAATAAGGGTTTGTGATATCACGGCAATCAGCGTCGAAGCAAGCTGCGTCCGAACCTGCGGCTGCTGGTGTGCAGGAAATACATCGATAATTCGATCCACGGTTCGTGCTGCACCGGTCGTATGAAGTGTTGCAAACACCAAATGACCGGTCTCGGCTGCCGTAATTGCAGATTCCATGGTAGCCAAATCGCGCATTTCTCCAATCAAGATCACGTCGGGATCTTGACGGAGCGCTTTAACGAGCGCTTCGGAAAAGGAAGGGACGTCGGAACCTACTTCTCGCTGATTGACGATCGACTTCTTATGGTCGTGATTGTACTCGATGGGATCTTCAATGGTGATCACGTGCACATCGTGATTCTCATTAATGTAGTTGATCATTGTTGCAAGCGTTGTTGTCTTCCCCGAACCAGTTGGGCCAGTGACCAAGATGAGTCCTCGTGGCCGACTGAGCAACTCTATGATATGGGCCGGCAAACCGATTTTTTCAAATGTAAAAAATTCTGTTGGCAACAACCTCAGGACAATACCGTAAGACCCTCTCTGTTTGAACACCGACGATCGA
Organism: Omnitrophica bacterium RIFCSPLOWO2_12_FULL_50_11; assembly: GCA_001804315.1. Classification (GTDB taxonomy): domain Bacteria; phylum Omnitrophota; class Omnitrophia; order Omnitrophales; family Danuiimicrobiaceae; genus 2-12-FULL-50-11-A. The sequence goes on along the minus strand of MHFT01000099.1, from coordinate 7,554 downwards.
AAGCGGACGCCTCTTTCGAGATTAAAACCAAAGTCAACGCCCCCGATCCGCTCAATTTGGGCCCGATGGTCTTCGGAGGTGATCGACTTCATGAATTCTTCGGTATCCTTCGGCGTCAATAAGTTTTCATCGATCGCAACGAGCCGGCCGTGGAGTCGGAATGTTACGGGACGAGCGACCGTAACATGGACGTCAGACGCACCCCGCCTCACGGCTTCACGCAGAACTTGGATGATATCCATTGTTTCGTATTTTGCCTTGAAACTGTAACAGTAATAGAAAGATGTGCTACTTAGTCAACGCAGTGCAGTACTGTATAAGTATACCCAGCATTTTGTGAAATTGCCAATCAACCTCTACCATGCAGGGGCGCCCCTGCGTGAGCGGAATGCTCGGTCGAGAGCGGGAACACAGGCGTTCATAATGAGAACTGCACACGCGATCGCCAGAGGATCATAAGCCGTCCAAAATCGAACGACGAGTGTCAGCAACCCGCATCCAACTGCGAACACCATTCTTGCATTTCTCGTTACGGGGCTTGTAACCGTGTCTGTCAAAATAAAAAAAGCGGCAAAAAAAATCGCCCCGGGAAAGAGATCCCCAACGCGGTTCTGGCCAATTGCCATTGTCCCAATCATCACCGTCGCTAAATAGAAGAAAGGCAGCTCAAAACGCGCCCATTTTTTAACGACTTCGATCAGCCCGCCGATCCATACAGCCACGATACTTGCGCCACCAAGTGTTTCTCGCGGACACCCCAAAAAAAATCTCCAAAGCTCCGTCCACTCGACTCGGGCCACCTCTAACGCTAGTGGGCCCGAAGTCGGAGCACTTACACTTGCACCAAAGGCTGCCGGGAACAATGTCAACAATAGGACATAACTAACAAGAGCGGGATGAAGAAGATTTTGACCCAGTCCTCCCAAAAACTCTTTGCCGACGATCACAGCGAAAAATGCACCTAACAGGACAAGCATGGATGGCACCGAAGCCGGAAGAAGAAAAGCGAACACGGCGCCCAACAAGAAGCCGCTTCCGTTGTGAACGGAAATCCTTAACTGAAATGCTCTTTGAAACAACCATTCAAAACCGACGGCAGATCCTGTCGCAAGCGCTAAAACCCGAAATGAACTCCAACCAAAAAAAATAAGACTCGCAATCCATATCGGAATCAACGCCGAAGCCGTACCCCACATGAATTGTTGCACCGAGTGGGTCGACCGAAGATGAGGTCCGGCGGCAACTGTGAGTGGCTGATCAAGTTTGAGTTTGTAAACCGAAAGCATTGTTGTCGACGCGCGTCATTACGGCAGCTCAGAATGAGATGCTCCGGCCGTCATTGCGCCCACAGCCCGTAAGGGTCGGTGGTGCAGTGTTGGAACAGAGGTTGACGCAGTCTTTTCGCAAACGTTTCTTTTCCCCTCTTGGATGACACGAATGATGGGAATCTTAGAAGGACAAACATAGGCGCAACATCCGCATTCGGTACACGCATCGATGTCATATTCCTGCGCGAGCCTGTCGTTGTGAATCCGTACCGCTCGAACCAAGGTCTCCGGCACAAGTGCCTCGGGGCAAACGTCAACGCACAGACCGCATCGAATGCATGCTTCCTCCTCCTCGGAAGGCACGAGTTCGTGAGGAAGCGCGACGATGCCTGTCACATCCATCGTCACAGGGGTTTGGAGATCAGAAATCGCCTGGCCGGTCATCGGACCACCAAAAATGACCCGATCGGGATCTCGAAGAAAACCTTTCGACTCACGAATAAGCTCAATTGCTGGAACTCCAGTTCTTGCCCACATATTTTTGGGTTCCGCAAAACAAGGCCCACTCACCGTAACCACTCGCTCATAAAGCGGCTTGCGAAGGTAAATGGCTTCGTACACCCCAAAAGCGGTTGCCACATGTTCAACGAGCACGCCTTGAGAAATGATGGATGAATTTGGATCCATCACCTTATCCGTAACGGTTTCCGCTAAGACACCTTCCGAATCTTGCGGATACCGCACGGGCAGCATCATGGTCTCTATCGTTTTTATTTTCAAGTTGTAATTCTTGCTATTTAAAAGCTCTGCCGCCTCGCGCTTGTTCCGCTCCACAGCAATCACTGCGCGTTTCGCGCCACAAGCAATTCGGATCAGTTCCGCTCCTTTGAGTATTTCAGCTGGGTAATTCATCACCAAGACGTGATCCGCCGTCAGAAAAGGCTCTGACTCACAACCGTTTACAATTACAAACTCCACACCACTACTGCGCGCATCCAGAAGCCGTGTATGGATCGGAATGCCGCTTCCGCCTAGATCGACCATACCGGCCTCACGGATCATCTCGATGAGTTGACTTGCGTCGGAAGGAATCTCCTCCCTCACCTTAATAGAACGATCGAGTCGATCGGCATAATCCGACTCGATCTGAATCAGGTCCTGACACACCTTCGAAACACAGCCGCTCACACTTGAATAGACCGGCACCGAATTCTGATCCGATCCTTCTGCAAGTTTTGTTCCGACACAGACGGGATCGCCTTCCTGAACGCAGGGGGCAAGAGGGCCGTTCGCCTTGTGATTGAGAGGAATCGTGACAACACTCGGGGAACTTGGCAAATGGATTTGGATCGAAGCTAAGGTTCGATCTTTAAACTCGGGCAGTCGGATTCCTTTTCGAAATCGCTTCATTCAAAGCACCGCTCTTGTAGGGCTCAAAGTAAACCGTCTTGAATCCTAAAGAAAGTATATATTTCGTGATTCGATCCCGAAGCGCGACATCCATCACGCGAAGAAATTCGTCTTGGCCTAATTCGAGACGCGCCTTGGAACCGAAATGCCTCAAGCGTACGATCCGGAATCCAAGATCTTTTAGAAAATCTTCACCTGCCTCAACCTGCTTCAATTGTTCCGAAGTAATTTCATGGCCATAAGGAAACCGGCTCGAAAGACACGGGCTTGCAGGCTTGTTCCAGACGGGAAGTTCGATCAAGCAGCCCAAGGAGCGAATTTCCTCCTTCGTTAAATTCGCATCAACAAGAGGGCTTTTAATTCCGTGCTCCTCCGCAGCGGTTCTTCCTGGACGAAAGTCACGGAGATCGTCCACATTGGTTCCATTGCAAACCGTCTTAAGGCGCCACTCGTTTGCAATCGGCAGCAGCTTGTCATAGAGCTCGGTTTTACAAAAATAACAGCGATGTGTGGGATTCGCGCGATAATTTGGATTCTCTAGTTCGCGGGTTTCAATCACGCGGTGCTCGACATCCAGAGCTTGGGCGAGCTGCTTTGCAGCCTCTAATTCGCGCGCTGGGACAGATTCACTCTGCGCGGTGACGGCCTTCACACGCTCTCGACCCAATACATCGCGCGCCGCTTTCAGGACAAAAGCAGAATCTACGCCGCCCGAAAATGCAACGAGCACACTTTCGTAGCCGCGAAGAATATCTTTGAGATGCGCAAATTTTTTCTCAATCACATTCTTGATGTGGTTGTCAGGCAGACGCAATCCACCCACCGCCAAGCACGCGGTTGCCATCATAAAAGACACACGCTTGACCAGGTGTAATCGCCTCCTGCGGCTCATCAAAAACGACTTCCGCTTCCCGGCCGGACAAGCCTTCTAAAAAAGCCCATGCTTTCTCGTGCCTCGAACGTATCTTCGCCTGAACACGCCATCTCGTCCGCCCGTTCGGTATCGAGAACCAGTTGATCCGTTCTACACGGCACGCGCGGTTCGTGACTTCCTCCCTTGGACCCACGACGACTAAATTTTCCGACGGAACGATCTTCGTCACATAAAGCGCGTGCCGATATGGAATTCTCAAACCCTTCCGCTGGCCAATCGTGTGGTGATAGTAGCCGCGGTGTTCTCCAAGAACGTTGCCATTCCGGTCAATAATTTTTCCCGGGCTTTCACGAAGACTTAGTTCCCGCTCGAGGAACGTGCCGTAACGGTTGCTCGGAATAAAACAAATCTCCTGCGAATCGGGTTTGTCGGCAACACGAAGACCGAGCTCACGCGCGATCTCGCGAATCGCCTCCTTGGTGTAGCCCCCAATCGGAAGGTGCAGATGAGCCAATAACTCCTGTGGGAGTGGAAACAAAACATACGACTGATCCTTCGTTGGGTCTTTTGCCTCAGAAACGTAGTAGCGTCTCGCCGCTTCATCAAAAGCGACTCGCGCATAATGTCCTGTTGCCACCGCGCTGTACCCGAGGGCGCGTGCCCGCTCGAAAAAAAGTGTAAACTTAATATGCTGATTACACGCGATGCAGGGATTAGGTGTCCTACCGCTTAAGTACTCACTGGAAAAATAATCAACGACGTGCATTTTAAACTCGCGCTCAAAATTGAACACATAGTGAGGGATATCAAGCTTCCACGCGACGTCGCGAGCGTCCTCGACGCCAATGACGCCGCAGCAAGTCTTCGTATTTTTTTCGGCACAATTCCCGCTCGCCCACGTACGGATCGTTGCCCCGCCTACGTCAAACCCCTCCCGTTTCAAGAGGTAAGCAGCGACCGAACTATCCACCCCGCCGGACATGGCTACGAGAATTTTTGGCTTGGTCCGCATTGTTCTACCCTGCTTGCGCCGTCATCCTGAGGCAGCTAGCTAAGGTGATGCCGAAGGATCCCGACCGTTAGATCCTTCGCCCCGCTCGGCGGGGCTCAGGATGACATCGGGCCCTTCTAAACACGCCCCGATGTCAATTCAATATTGCATCCACGTTGATGCGGTCGGCAAAGACTTCTTTTAATCTTCCGAAACGGCAACTTTCGACGTTCAACTCTTCCATCTCGGGCAGCGTTCCCAAAACCCGAATGCCGGTAAGTTCATGAATGACGCGCGGGTTCGTCATCTCGGCCAACGAATAATTGACGAGCGGTGCACGGTTAAAGACGATCCCTTTGATGATAAAACCACGGATCAGCGCCGAGTCCACCGTCAATAACGTATGGTTAATTGCGCCCAGCTGCACGTGTGACACAATCACGATGGGAAGTTTCATTTCCTGGATCATATTTGCGACTAAATAATTATTTTTTATCGGAGCCAAAAGGCCGCCGATCCCCTCGACAACGATAAAATCATAATACTTTTGAAGTTCACGAAATGCGTTTCGAATCGCATCTAAATTGACTTCCTTTTGTTCGTAAATGCTCGCGATGTTCGGCGCAACAGGGTTCCGAAACCGAACTGGGCTCGTGAGCGGCGCATACTCATTCTCCGCAGCCTCGAAAAGATAAACGGCATCCACGCTAATTAAGCGGGGGCCGTCCCCAAAACACCCCGTTGCGACTGGTTTCATCACCCCAACACGCATCCCGCGTGCTTTGAGTGTCAATGCAAGTCCGGCCGAAACAATCGTCTTACCGATTCCCGTATCAGTCGCAGTGACAAAAATTCCTCGAGGCATTTGAGTCCTTTGACCCTACTTTTCAGTCACGGCTCGAATCGATTGATACACGACATCGAGCAATCGCTTGAGCTCGCGGATTTCGATCGCAAGCGGCGGCATGAGCACAATCACATTTCCAAGCGGTCGAATAATGACTCCGCGCCGCCTTGCTTCCTCAATCACGTGAATCCCGATTTTTTCTTCTACCTCATAAGGCGTTTTCCGCGCTCTGTCGCGGACAAGTTCAATCCCGACCATAAAACCAACTTGCCGAATGTCGCCGACGTGACCAAGTTTCTGAAAGCGCTCCAGTCCTCCGCGCAAGAAGTCAATCTTGGGAATAAGTCTTTCCAGGGTGCGGTTCTCGGTGAAAAGCTCCAGATTGGCAAGTGCCACAGCGCATGCCAGAGGATTGGCCGTATAGGTATGCCCATGGAAGAAGGTTTTCAGTTCGTCGTAACGGCCAACGAACTCGTTGTAGATTTCCTCGATCACAACCGTTGCGGCAAGCGGGAGATATCCTGCGCTTAACCCCTTGGCAAGACACAGGATATCAGGTGTAACGGATTCATGGTCGCTCGCAAACATCCGCCCCGTTCTGCCGAATCCCGTTGCGGCCTCATCAAAAATCAAAAGGATATTATACTTTTTCGTAAGAGCCCGTGCACGTGAAATATAACCGTCCGGTTGATTCATCATCCCCGCAGCTCCCTGCATGATCGGCTCCATGATCAGCGCACACGTCTGGCGATGATATTTTCGGATCACGGCCTCAAGTTTTTGAGCACAATAACCGGCATATTCGGCTTCGCTTCCTTCAAATTGATCGCGATACCGGTAAGGTGCCGGCGCTTCGAAGGTTTTAAAAAGAAGCGGGCGATAGACATCGTGAAAAAGACTGATTCCACCGACACTTACAGAACCGATCGTGTCGCCATGATAAGCATTCGTGAGCCGAATAAATTTTGTTCGTTCCCTCTCACCTCTGTGCTGCCAATATTGATACGCCATCTTCAGCGCGACTTCGACCGCCTCGGAACCTGAGTCGGAGTAAAAGACGCGGTTCAGACCTCGCGGTGTGATTTCAATAAGCTTCTTTGCAAGTTTCACTGCAGGAACATTCGAAAGACCAAGAAAAGTAGAATGCGCAATACGGCCGAGTTGTTTTTTAACCGCCTCGTCAAGCTTCTTCACCCGATGGCCGTGAACATTGCACCAAAGCGACGATACGCCGTCCAAATAACGACGGCCTTGGACGTCTTTGAGATAGCACCCTTTTCCCGATTCAATGATGAGTGGATCGCTCTCAACCCACTCGCTCATTTGGGTAAACGGATGCCAAATCCACCTCTGGTCGTACGACCGTAGCTGCCTCGCCTCCCGAGACACCTGCTTGCGTTCACGCTTTGCCTTCGAAGCAATTGTCATCGGACACATGGCGATCTTATTCTAAAGCTTTTCTGTTCGCCGGAAATACTTTCTTTTCACGAATTACAAAGGAAAAGGGAGGCCCAAATCAAAGTTTTTCATTTTGCGGCGCAACCCGTTGGATTGTAATCCTTTTGGGCGTTAATGGGAAGAAACTCTAGGATCCTGGTCTTGAAGTAGCCATACCGAAGGAAGTCACCGTTAGAAATGACTTTGACATCGGTGACGGCCAAAAGAATTCTTTCGGTCTGAGAATGCGGAGAGGATTGAGCGTTTGTTCAGCCTTCGAGCACAGGCGGGATCAACTGACCCGTGAGGGAGTCGTAGCGTTCGATACTGTTAGAGGGAAAGGTAAGCTTGATCACAGCGCCTTCTGATTCAAAACCGATGTCTGGCACTTGGCTTGCACTTGCGAGATCATGTTGAAAGTCTGTCCGGATCCGGGTTGATGTGAGCGGACGTGTGTCCAGCCGCGTAAGATAAACTGTGTAAATGGGCTTCACAAAGTCGACATCCTTGCCTGCGGTCATGAAGACTACTGCTTCACCGTTTGGAGAAACGTCATAGGCGCCTGAGATGAATTCTTGGTCTATTCGGAGAAAGGGAATCGCAACCATAAGCTCGGATACTTCCTGGGTAGCCACGTTCCGTATCTTTAAACCACGAATTGGAGCAAGTTCTGACTCACATTGCGGCTGCATTTCGGAGCACCCAATTTGAAACGCAAAATTAGGAT
>MHFT01000098.1 GCA_001804315.1 Omnitrophica bacterium RIFCSPLOWO2_12_FULL_50_11 | reverse complement strand
CTTAATTCTAATGTCGCCATTTTATCAATTTCCTGAAGAGTGATTTTTTCAGTAAGTGGGGCTGAACGGTTACTATTTTTTTATCCATATATCCCTTCTGAAGGTATATTGGGACATTAATTTTACATAGGCTGAATGCAATGCACTTGAGTGCCGTATTTCTCATTGAAACCTCTTGTCGAATAGAATCGTGTTAAACCGTTCCATGACTCTCTCCAGGTCAAATTTTTCTCCGGCGCGAATGACCGGCATAAGCTGCAAATCAACCTGGTTTCGCAAAAGCAAAAGCTGATCCGCATTCAACCCGAAATTTTCCCGGTAATCTCCCGAGTAGCCCTCGCCGGAGAGCTTGCTTTTAAAAAGCTTAATGAAGCTGCTTTGATGAAAATCAAACCCGGACTCTGCAATATACCAAAGATCGTAATAATCCCGGACCGCCACATCCCTGCGCGTGATCGCGGCTTTGAGTTTTTCGGCAACCGCCTCGTTTAATGTAAGAGAAAGAACTTTTCCGGGCGGGAACAAATCCTCCCCCGTGAAGGGATCCTGATAGAAATGCTTGATGACGCTATGGACAGGTTTATCAAGCGGCGGCTGGCGAAGAGAGATCTCAAGCTTGACGTTTTCCTCTCTTCCCGTAATGACGGACGGGTATTTCACTTTAAAAAGATATTGCGTTGAATTATTGAATCCATCTCCTTCGGGTTTATCGCTCGTCAGACCAAGCCCATGCAAAAATTCCGGCATTTTCTCCCGGATGGGCGTGATGGCTTTTGATCTCTGGGAGCGTGTGGCCAAGGGACCGTGATAGGTAAAATCCAAATCCTCACTCAACCGGTGATAGTTCAGATGAATTTTATTGAGCAGGGTGCCGCCCTTAAAGACTATTCTTTCACTGAGCCGTGTTTCGATTTGATTGAGGATCACGGTAAGGTAATAATCTTTTTCGACGATGGCGGGCCGGAACCTGAGTTTACCTGCAATGGCCGGAATCATATCTTTGAGCTTTTCTCTATCGATTGACAATGACTTGCCACTCCTTATCTAACTTTCCCTGCCGTGCGGGATTAAAGGGGTTGAGCAGCACAATGGTTCTTGTCGTTCCGAGGCTTTTTCTCAACCCCTCCAGCGCCTTATTCCCGCACCCCAATTCCCGGAGAAGAAAACCGGCTCTTTTCCGGACCGAAACAACGGGAAACTGTTTGAGATAGCGGATAAATTTCTCAACATCGATTTCTTTAAGAGCCGTTTGCAAAGCGGATTCAAAGTTGCGCATCGAACCTAACGGGTTATACGCAAAGTCCACCAAGGTCCGCTCTTTATCGCTGATACACACTTCCTGATCTTCAATTTTGATTTTTTGAACGCCGTAATATTTGCCCGGGTCGATCTTGACCGCTTCATAACGAATCCCCTGGATTACGGTTTTGCGGGACTTTGCGGTATTCAAAACGAAGATGGTACGCGGAATCTGCTCCGTGAACCCCCAGTAATTGTACATCGTGAAATAACCGATATAGTAAGGCGCGGTTCCCATCCAAAGAGCGGCAAGGATAAACTCATTCGGCATCCACTGCTGATTCGGCGCCTTGATGGGAACAAGCACGTATTTGCCCTTCTCAATCTTAAGAAGCCGCCCTTTTTTCGCAAGGAAAAACAAAACCCTGGATGCCTTATTTTTGTCCGGGAAGAGCTTTTGAACAAACGGGGTGGTAATGAGTTTTTGCTTTTCAAACTCCGCGCGGGAAATCAAATAAAGCTCGTCTTTTGAGAGATTTTTATAGCCGCTCTTCATTGTTTATCCTGTTTAATGAAGTTGTGATTTTCGTAACTTAGTTAAACGTGATGTAATTATCGCCAAATTACCCCAAATTGTCAAGTTACGCTCCCATAAGGGATGATTCTGGACTCTTTTAAATTTGTATCTCATTTAAATATAATACGTTGCGTCATTTTTATGATTTTACTCAGTGAAGTGAGTACTTTTACTCTGCATCGTTCGCGTCTACCTGACCACCGTACGCAAGACAAGACGCGAAGCGGGCGTGGGCGGTGGTCATGGAGCGAGTCCCCCTTGGGGGGACACGAGCGAACGATGCAGCCCATTGAAAAATAAGGGCTTATGACAAAAGGGCACAACCGCGCTTTTGCCGACCCTATGAATGCCAAACCTGAGGCCCACCATGGGAGTTTTCATAGGAGTTTACAGAGGGCAGTCAAAGGGGATTATTGAGGCGGGTCGGATTGATTCAGGTTCTTTTCGAGGTTTTCTTCGATCGTGATATACATGCCGCCAGCATTGGTGAAAACGGCCTTTTCTTTCTTTTCAAAAAGCTCGGCCGTGCTCGTGAAATAAATATGCTTGAAGTCCTTGGCCTGCTCAAGAAGGGATTTTAAAAAGCTTTCGTCCGCCACATAAAGGCAGGCCACGGTTTCACGATCTTCCTCATAGCGCCAGAAGATATCCCGGTAACGGTCATCCGTTTTCTGGACGCATTCGACTTCAAGAGCATAAGGGTCCCCCTCGATATGAATCACGGCATCCGGGGCCCAATGGCCGGCAGAGCGGCCCATCCTCCATACCCGCTCGCTAACCCAGGATCTGCCAAAACCAATCCGTTCAAAAAGAAATCGGATATCCGTAACAAGAAGATCGTGTGAGACCGTCCTGAAATCAGGCATCTCAAAAGGTACCGGCACTTCTACGGACTGCTCGCAGAAGAATTTATAAGCCGCCTTGGTGGCGACGTAGAGCTGGCGGCTGGCAAAGACGGCGCGGAATTTTTCAATCCAGCCGAAGCGCCTGAGCTTCCAGACCCTTTCATCGGCATAGCGCTTTCTGCCGTCAAAGAAATAATCCCGGATCTGCTCCCGTGACAGAAATTTCTGCTCAAAAAGAGTCCGCAGGAGCCGGACGTCGCGGGGCTGCAAATCCACCCTTACCCACCGGCAGGGAAGACGGTTTTTCAAATACCACTGGCTGCCAAGAAGGCTGCTGGGACCTGTCATCCGTTCTATCCCCTTTCGTCAGATTTGCCACAGGGGCGGGTCTCCAATCTCGATGAGCTTTTTCCCGCACAAAGGGCAGAAATAATTCCAGAGGCCGTTCCGCTGATGGATGTGACGGCAGTGTGCCTGGGCCCATTCCTTGATCCTTTTTCTCTCTTCGTGCTCGATCTGGGCCTGAATCGCAGCCGGGTCTTCTTTTTCGAAAAGTTTGGCGGGAACACTCGCCGCTTCATGAATCCCCGCTTTCAAGTCCTGAATAAGCGGGATTCCGAGAAGGTCCGTGAAATCCCAAACAAGAACCGCAAAAAGCCACCAGAAGAAAATCGCCCTCATCCAAAGCCAGACAAACGTCACCCAAAACCAGCAGCGTCCGATCCAGTGCCAAATAGAATTGATACTATGAACAGCTCTATGAATATTCATAGTGAGCCCCTATTTTTCCTTGAAGGGCATCGGGAATGATTTCATCCAGCATTTCCCGGAACCGGGCAAATTGGAGGTTTTCATCGGCCAGCCGGATAAGTTCCGTGAGGCGACGAAGGTGGAAGTGCTTTACGAATTCGGGGAAGGGGTTTTTTGAAAGAAAATCTTGGATCCCTTGAGGCAGTTCGAGGGTTCTCAAAACCTTGGCAATGGTGGACCGATCTTCGCCAGTGATTTCAGAAAGGCCGCGGACGCTTTTGACACCCGTCGATTCCTGGAGTTTGCGGTAATAGGCGGCCTTTTTCAGCGGGAAATTCTCAAGCCGTTGAAGGTAGGTCTGGTGCTTCTCCCAAATCCGCCGGTCGATCGTATCAACGCCGACAAGATCATCGGGCCTTTCGCCGAAGACAAACTGTTTACGGCCCTGTTCAAACCTGCTATAAAATGGCTGCGTAAATTGGAACGTGCGAACCGGAGACGGGTTCGCAAGGGGTTCACGGAGCGTAAGAAACGCGACCCATCTGCTTCGCCACGTCCTTGACGTCGTGGCTTCGTAGAACGGTTCGTGTGGATGGCGAGGTAAAAGCTCTTCGAAGCTGCGCCGATAAGGACGAAGCGGAGAAGAGCAAAGTCGAAAGAATTTTAGGCGTTACGTCTATTTGATTGTCAGTCAAAAGATGGCCGGAAACACGATGTTGGACTTACACGAAATGTGAAAAAAAAGATTGAAGCAGCATCATCGTGGCGATACAGGATACACCAAGAATTTCGCTCCCTGGTCTCTGGAAGCTTATTTTGCTTTCAATAGTGAAACCCTCGTCCGAAACTTCGAACGTTACCTCAAATCCGGTTCCGGCCACGCATTTCTGAAGAAAAGGTTTTTGCGTCAGACTTAAATAACGCCAGAGACACCGGGAAAGGACAGCTGTATGGAGACCCAAACGCTCGAAGCATCGGCCTACAAAAAACTGGTGGAGGAAATTGTCCGGCTTTACCAAAACGCCCGCAGGAGTCTTGATGAGTTTTATTGGGGAACCGGCCGGAGGATCGTGGAAGTGGAGCAGGGGGGTAGGGTACACGCGCCCTACGGAAAGGGCATTCTCAACGGTCTTGCGGCGGACCTGACCCGCAAGCTCGGTTCCGGTTTCTCGGAGCGGAATCTGGAGCGCATGCGCGGCTATTATCTGGCATCTCCAAAATCGCCGACGTCGTCGAAATTGGTCTGGAGCCAGAAGGTGGAACTCCTCTCCATTAAAGATAAGAAAAAAAAGCTTGCCATCCAAGAGAAGGCCGTACGCCAAGGTCTCACCAGCCGCCAGATCCGGGCGCTTGTCCGCAAGGCAAGAGGCCGCAAAATCGCGTCCAAGAAAACAGCCCCGCCGGATCTCCCTCCGCTCAAACGCCCTCAGGATATGAGGCTCTACACGTACAAAAGAGCGGACATCGTCCCTGAAGCGGATGCGTTTGGGGAGGGAAAGGGGAAAGGGGAGTGGATCGACTGCGGGTTTTACCTCCGGCGCCGGGTTTCAAAATTCGCGCTCAGAGCCGTCACGGTCACGGCGAAACCCGCCTACACTTATCCCGCGCTTGTGGATCGGATCGTAGATGGAGACACGCTTTTGGTTGTGATCGGCGCGGGCTTCGGCAATGTCGTGCATTGGCGGCTGCGCCTGCGCGGGATCGACTGCCCGGAACTTTCTACGGCCGAGGGCAGGGAAGCCAAGCGTTACGTGGAAGTGCTGCTGCCAAGAGGCGCGCGCATCGTGATCAAGTCCACCAAGACCGACCTTCACGGCCGCTTTGTGGCCGATCTTTTTTTCAAAGAGGGCGGAGCGGCCGGCTTTGAGGAAATCGCTTCCGAAGGCGTCTGGCTCAACCAGCGCCTCCTCGATCAGGGCCTTGCCGTGCGCAAGGACGCGTAGTGAAGATGGACCCATCGAAGCCATTGGAGATTCACCGCGAATTGCTGTCATGGCATTTCATTCAACGACACTTTAACGACGGTTTACAGGCCCTTCCTGCACCAGTGCGAATCATGCCGGACGTGACATCCGACTGCGATCTTGTGACGGATCACGGCAAACCTGTGAAGGCCATGATTTCCTACGAGGTGCTTCTTGAACTTCTGGAAATCCTCGAAGAACTCAGGGACAAGACCCTGATTCAGGAAGTCGCTCAGGGGCGCAAGGAATATGCGGCAGGCGGATGGTTTCCTGTAAGCCGTCTCAAAAATGAGTTGTCGTAGTCTATGTCGGAGGCCAAATATCAGGTCGGCTTTCCGAGCGAAAGAGCCGAGAAAGAATTTCACAAAGTTCTTTCAAAGGCGTCGAAGAAAGAGCGTCAACGTATCCTCGAATGGTTTGATCAACTCGCCATTGATGCAAAGTCCGGAGGAAAAAGTTTCAAATTTCTGAAAGGTGAAGTTTCTTTTTTTGTACGCGTTCAGTTACCCCTGCAACGTCATTCTGAGGCCGACTTGTCCGCCATGGTTTGTGGCGGAAGAATCTCAAAAAGCGAGATCCTTTCCACCAAACAGAGCGGCGGACCCGACACGTTTTCTGGCGGGCGCGCAGATTACCCTGAGCACCCCTCCGCTCAGGATGACGAGGCTGAACGGTTACGAAACGGGAAGCTAAGAACTACCCAAGATTAAAGATCTCTCGATCAGAATGGAGAAATCTTATGGCCCTTGCCGCTTAAGGAAGTGCCATTGGATGCATGACCGTAGCTGCGTTGCCATTCTCCGGTTTAAATCCTGGTCTCGGTATGTTGCGTTGCTGTCTATCATGAGCATATGCACTTTGACTGCCACCAACAACATTTCTTAAGGGTTGTATCTTGTTTGGGCAGAGCGCGTTATAGCAATATCTGATGCTCAAAGAATTGAAATGACGCTGTTTGTAGGGCATACTTTATCGGACGCAGGGTTAGTCCCCCACCACTTTAAGGTTCGTCCCAGGCGACATTCCTTAAAGTGGTGGGGGATTAGGTGGCGGTTTCGATGATGTAGGGGCGTATTGCAATACGCCCCTACATCATCTTTAAATCCTGCGGATGTGAAATTACGGTTTATGGAGGTGCATTGTGAAAAAGATCGCGATTTTTGTCGCGGTTTTAATGGTGATTGGAGCTGCGTCGGGTTGGAGCGTTTCAACTACGGTGGATAAGTTCGTCGAGAATAGAACCAAGTCTGACATCCACCCTGTGCAGGAAACTGCGCAGATTTTGGACCTCGCCAATAAGGCGGTGGACGAGACCTTAAAGGCAACGGATCCAATCTTGAAGCATCGGAAGCACATTACAGGTCCGGTGATGGATGTTGCTAAGAAAATTGTAAACACAGTCTGGGATACAGTCACCTTAAAATCGATCCGCTCAAAATAAGCAAGACCTGAAGAACGGACGTTCGATCGTGGTAAGCCGATTCGTGTTCTAGGTGTAGGCTACACAAGAGCGAGGCGGACAGCTCTGCCTACAGCTTTGGCATTCCAAAAATTCTATCCTGATATAAATCTCCGTAACTTTTCCTAACACGCCGGATGAAAGTTGATGTGCCCTTGAGAACACCCAGAACACCCAGTTTAGGGATTGAGTCGTAAACGATGTCTGTGGTATACTCTCGCCATTAACGAAAGGTATTTCTAGTGGCTCAAGAGAGAGCGAAGCTCGATCTCAACGGAACTGTGGTCGAATTACCCATCCTCGATGGCGTAGAGGGTGAGAAGGCCATCGACATTAGTGAACTCAGAGCAAAGACGTCTTACATTACGCTCGATCACGGGTACGCAAATACGGGAAGTTGCCTCAGCGGCGTCACCTTTATTGATGGTGAAAAAGGGATTCTCCGCTACCGCGGCATTCCGATCGAGGAACTGGCTGTTCATTCCACTTTTGTCGAAACGTCGTATCTTCTGATTCACGGAAAACTTCCAACCCAAGCCGAGCGCGACGAATTTTCTCGTGCGCTCACGAAACACGCGCCGCTCCATGAGGATGTAAAGCACATCTTCGATGGTATTCCAGACGAGACCCATCCCATGGCGATCCTCTCGGCCATGGTGTCCATTTTGTCTGGATTTCATCCCGCTTCGTTAGATCCCAGGCAAGACGAAGCGCAAATTAACGAAAACGCGAGTCAGCTGCTGTCTAAGGTCCGTACGATTGCGGCGTATATTTACAAGAAGTCGATTGGAGAACCATTTATCCCGCCCGATGACCACTTATCCTATTGTGCGAATTTCTTGCACATGATGTTTTCGAAACCGAAGAAGGATTATCCAGTAGATGAAGACGTCGTTCGGGCGTTAAATCTCCTGTTGATCTTGCATGCCGACCATGAACAGAATTGCAGTACTGCGACCGTGCGGCTGGTAGGAAGCAGCCGGACGAATTTATTTGCATCTGTGGCCGCCGGGATTTGTGCCCTGTGGGGTCCGTGGCACGGAGGTGCCAATCAGGAAGTTATGGAAATGCTGGAGCGGATTCACAAATCGGGCAAGGGCGTTCAGGAGCACATTCGCGTGGCGACGGATCCGAAGAGCCCGGTACGACTTTCCGGATTTGGACATCGCGTCTACAAAACCTATGATCCGCGCGCCAAAGTGATCAAAGAAGCATGCCACCGCCTCGTCGAAAAGTTTGGTGTTCATGACCCGTTACTTGAAATTGCGCTCAAACTGGAAGCCGCGGCTCTGAAGCACGAGTTTTTCATCAGTCGGAAACTTTATCCGAACGTAGATTTTTACAGCGGCATCATTTACAAGCTGATCGGGATCCCGACGAATATGTTTACGGTCATGTTTGCCATCGGTCGTTTGCCCGGCTGGATTGCCCATTGGAAGGAAATGAGAGAGACGAAGCCGCCGCGCATCGGCCGCCCACGTCAGATCTATATCGGCAACCGGAAAGCTGACTACGTGGATATGAAAGATCGCAAATGACGGTACATCGGAGGTGTGGACGTGAAACGGCAGGACGACCATCGTAAGAAGTCAGCGATGGGTACAGGTTTTCAGAAGTCGACTCATCGCAAGAAGGGTGTGTCCATTCAAGCTGCCCGAAAATATTACCGCGGGAAAAATCATCGGTAATGCGGTGTTCAGGTACCGGATGATACCTTAACACGTTGCTGGCAGTGACGCGGAGAGATTGTGAGACATTATCTTTTTGCTTTATTATTGGGACTGCTTCTTTCTGGCTGCTTTGAAACGAATTTTAATTTTGAAACGGTGATCCGCCGCGACGGTTCAATGGACCGAAAGGTGCAGATTGAGGGCCGCAGCGCAGATCGATTTTTACCTCCCTCAGGGCCGGAATGGACCGTCAAAACTTTTGAGACGAAAGGTGAGCAGCCGATCCTTGAGGATGTTCAATACCACATTCATGGAAAAGGACATTTCGCACATGCGGACGATTTCACAAGTGACTTTCAATACGATGTATCTCGTCTGATCGCGAACCTCACGCCGGAAACGCGTGAAGAACTTGTTCACGACTTAGGCCTTCCGGAACCGCTTGAGAATGAGGTTGGCGCTGCGAACCAAGTGGATCTTGTTCGAGAGCGCAGCTTTTGGCGTACCACCTACGAATACCGCGAGCGCTTTCAAGTTCGCCGGCTCATTCCAATTCTCATCCACGATCTAAAAAAAGAGATTCATCGGAAACGGTCGGAATCCTCTAAGTTACTCACGCATGCGTTGTCAGGTGCACAAGCCGGGACTCCTTCTGGCACGAGCGAACCGATCGATCTTTCGGCAGCAGAACTTGAAGAGCTAGCCAAACGTCGATTAGTTGAAGAAATACTTCCTGCGTTCCGGTTTCATTCGGAAGTAACGCTGCCTGGCGTGATCGTGGACACCAACGCGACTCGTGTGCGTCGGCAGACAGCCCTATGGGACTTCAATGGAGTTGATTTTGAAGACGACTTCAGCGTCTATCAGCTCCGAGTCACGTCAAGGAGTTCAAACATTGGTCTGATCATTGCGGTTTTGGTCATCGTGGTCTCGATCATCGGTGCTTTGGTGCTGAGACAAAGAAGGGTGCTGGCAAGAAGAGGCGGCCGCCGGAGTCGTAACGCTTCGTCGGGCGGAGGTGTCAGATGACAGTGCCAAGCATGGGGGAATTAACGGCCAAAAAATGTAAACCGTGTGAAGGGGGCATCCGCCCTTTTTCTACCGAGCAGGCAGCCGAATACGTGCGTCAATTGCGTGGCTGGAGTTTGTCGACGGATGGGAAAAGCATTTCGCGTGAGTATGTCATGCGAGATTTTATCGCAGCCTGCGGTTTCATCAGTCGCATCGCGCCGGTGGCGGAGGCGGAAGATCATCATCCTGATTTGCATTTAACCGGCTACCGGAAGCTGAGGATTGAACTTGCAACACACGCGATCGGCGGACTTTCTGAGAACGACTTCATCTTGGCAGCGAAGATTGACCAAATACCGAAAACATTGAAGCAAGCCTCTTAAGTCCCCTCCATTTTGGTCGGATCAATTTGATTTGAGCACGTGACACGAATCATGATCATTCAAATTCTTTTCATGCCACTCCTTGTTTTTGCGTTAGCGGGTTGTCATTCGACTGGCCCGGTCCAGCCCCCGCTCGCGACGCAGGCGGTTCCAGGCAATCCGATTCAGACTTTCGAAACGATTGCGCCCCGTGATCTTTACCACGAAGTAGGACCTCTGGAAACCTTGTGGCGTATTAGCCAGATGTATGAGGTGGACCAAAAAGCTATTATGGAAGCGAACGGATTAAAGGATCCATCATCGCTTGCCGTTGGCCGGAAACTATTAATACCCGCTGCCCAGCCACTGCGCCCGATCATTCCCCTTTATGGCACACGTGCTTGGTTCTACATCGTGATTCATCATACCGCAACCGAGCAGGGAAAGGCGCTCGCGATCGATCGATCGCATCAGCGCCGGGGATTTGTGGATGGCATGGGTTATCATTTCCTGATCGACAACGGAACCTTGGGAAAAAACATGGGACAAATCGAAGTGGGCCCTCGTTGGATCAGGCAGGAGAACGGGGCGCACGCCAATGCAGCGGGCATGAATGAACGCGGAATCGGCATCGCTTTGGTTGGGAACTTTTCGGCAAACCCCCTTCCAGAGGCCCAGCTCGAATCGCTTGTCTTTCTGGTCAACGCATTACGGAACCACTACGGGATTCCGTTATCGAACGTGATCGGCCATCGGGATGTACGGGGAAAGAATACGGAATGTCCTGGTAATTATTTTCCGTGGGAGGAGTTCAAGCGCCGCTTACCACGCGGCGTTTGATTTTTCAACGTTACCGCTGGCAAAAGTGGTGGGAATGATCTTCTCTATCATGCAAGGGAAACATTGGCTTTTCTTGAGTTTTCTGATCTTGTCCCTTAGTCCGGTTCATGGCGGTTTTGATGCGGACCTGGCTTCTGGGGCGTTTGTTCGCTTCTCTGCCCCTGAGTTTCTTACCTTTGACGAATTGGTCCAAGTTTCGAAAAATCCAGATCCTGTAGGCCCTCTGTATGAAAAGCTCCTCAAACTTTTGAGCACCCCCATTATGAGTAATGAAGCGTACCACCGCGGAGTGCGGCCACAGGTCAAGAAAGATCCTCGCTTAGGACGATTGATGCGGGTTGCGACCTGGAATATTGAGAAGTCAATGGAGATCAAGGGTGCGATCGTAGCGTTTACGGATGCGGACGGCTACCGCGGCCTTGTAGATCCCGGTCAAGCGTCGCCGTCTTCAAAAAAGTACGGGGATGCGCTCCGGCAACAAACGCTGCTTGCCCAATCGGATGTCATCGTGCTTCAGGAAATGGACGTTGGTGTTAAACGTTCCGGATATGTCGATGCAGCACGCGAGTTAGCGCAGGCGCTCGACTTAAACTATGCCTATGGAGTGGAATACCTGGAAATCGATCCTGCCTACTTAGGAATTGAGGAAATTAAGTTGGACGAACAAACGGCGGACGAGGAAGCGATGGCGTACTACCGCGTGGATCCGAAACGGTACAAGGGTCTTTTTGGCTCTGCGGTCCTGAGTCGTTACCCGATTAAGTCGGCCGAGGTCTTTATCCTCCGTAATCAGGGCTACGATTGGTATTGGGGGGAAAAGGAACGCATCACTTTCTTTGAAACATCCAGGCGGTTTGGCGCGGAAACGATTTTTAAATCGGCCATGCATCGTGAGATGAAAGTTGGAGGCCGAATTTTTATGCGCGTCGACCTCCACGTGCCGGGTCTACCGGAAGAGACGCTCACTGTGATTAACATTCATTTGGAAATTAAGTGTCTTCCAAAGGCGCGCGAGGCACAGATGCAGGAGATCTTGGAGTACCTTAAAAACATTCGGCATCCTGTCGTGATGGCAGGGGATTTTAATTCCGCTCCCGGGGACTTAAGCCCCACTTCGGCCGTTCGTGAAGCCACGCGCACGGTCACCAATCCAACGACTTGGCTCACGATCGGCGTTCGGGAATTCGCGCCTCAATCGCTCCTCGTCAATGTCACGCGCGGCCTCTCAAACGTCACTAAAAATTTTCAGAATCCCACCGCTCGTCACATCCCTGTCATTGCGCCCAATAAGACGGCGGGGCTTTTTAAGATGATCGAAGCATTTCGCTTTGCAGACGGTTATGGGTTCGACTTCAGAGGCGATCGAACGCGATCGGTGGAGAGGGAAGCGGGACTACTTTCGAATTCGAACCAACGGGATCGGATTGGTTACAAAACGACATTTCAGCTCAAGCGGACGATTGCGGAAGTCATTGGTAAATACCGCTTGGACTGGATCTTTGTCAAATCGTTTTTGAAAGACCCAAGCGATCGGTCCGGACCCTATCGGTTTGCCCCTCACTTTGGTGAAACGCTCGAGGAAATGAACACGCTCCTCCAGCAAGCCATTTCGGATCATCACCCGAACGTTGTGGATCTTCCATTTGAAGAGCCAAACTTGGAGGACTAACGCGCGTCCCTCATGGACGGTATCGTCGAAGTTGACGCGGGGCGCATGTCACGTCATGCAGTAGTCTCACCGTCATCTATGAAAAAAACCTGTCAAGAAAAAACACCCTTCACGGGACAAAACAGTTCATGTTTTGTCTGACAGGAGGCCATCCGGACTTGGGGACAGCCGGTGAACCAATACAACCGCCATACCTTTTCCATAAGTACGACATTAAATGTGTTCTTGAACGGTCTCGTTCTCAGTCATCTATCGGTGCTCTTGAACAGCGAGCAGCGTACTATTGGATTTAAACGAGAGAGTGTCAACCATTGCGTTGGACCTCGAGGGTCAATGACGTTTGGACATCATCCCTCTCCGGTAAAAAGGATTTGCGGTTGTTAGCGACCACCGCGGCTCTTATCCCTTCACCGGGAGACCGTTTAAGATCATGTGTTCATTGAAAAGCTGTTTCTTCCTCCAGAGGGACAAGGCGACTGCCGCAAGCTTACGGGCAACGGCATTTCGAGCTGCGTTGTCATTGAGGCCCTTCTGACGAAGGGCGTCATAGTATTGACGCATTGAGCCGCTTCCTCTAAGCGCTGAATGGGCAGCCATCTTAAAAACACATTTGAGCGATCGGTTGCCGAAAATGCGGGTAGTCCCGTAGTCACGGCCTCCGCTCTGGCGTCTGTGCCGCACAAGCCCACAGTAGGCAAAGAACTTGTATTTATTCTTAAACCGGTTCGGATCAATGACGTGAGCAATGATCCGGGCAGCTTGAATGTATGCGATGCCGGGAAGCGAAATCAGGTATTTTGTTTCTTTAAAGCGTTTTACCTGGGTTTCCAGCTCCCTCTGGTATTCATCTTTCATGCGTTCAAGCTGTCTCAAGCGCTCGGTGAACTGTTTTAAAACGAACGCGGCATGAGTTGTTACTTCGGGCGAACGGCTGCGGCGGCGAATCGCCTCGATGCGATTTTGCAATCGGGTAGATTCCTGAACCGTATCGTCGTATCCGGAAACAAGCATGCGCAATTTCTCTCGACCGGAACCATCATGAAAGACGGGGTGAAGAAAGTTGCCCCGTAACAGATGGGCTAGGTTTCGTGCATCGAGTTTATCGGTCTTGGCCCGCTTATACTGGGCATTTGCCACTGGATTACAGACGATCAGGCTGCGCACATGGTTTCGAAGGATGTCAAAGAGCCAGGAGCTTAAATCACATTCTTCAAAGGCAACCATGACGTTTTCTCCAAAGGATTGTAGATACTGGATCATCAGGCGGCCGTTTGTGACGATCGTGCGGTGATCCAGCTCAATGCCTTGTGAATCGAGAACGCAGAAGGAACAGGTTGACGAATGAACATCAATTCCCATATATTTTGTATCCATACGGCCTCCTGTTGGGTTAAAGGGTGGATGATCGGTTGGTTTTTAACATCATACCCCTTTGATCTTCGAGATCCAAAAAATTCATTGCGATTCGATCGCATAACTGAATTCTCCCGACTCGTAGGCCGTTTTTTTCATAATACCATTGCGAGGATGCGTTCCAGGCAGATCCCTCGCAATGACTACTGCATGGCGTGACATGCACGCATGATGTGCTTTTCATGATGTGCTTTTCATGATGTGCTTTTCATTGTTTGATGCGGGAGGTTTTGGTACAATACGCCCTGTTACGCGGGGCAAGAAGGGAAGGCTTTATTTTTGTTCCTGCGCAAATCCGGTATTTCGTTTGACATTGACAACCACGAAGATGATGCTTTAAGGAGGAGATATGGCAAGAAAGCCGAATGAGAAATTTATGAGGGCGTTGACACCGAGTAACGAGCTCGCACAGGTAGTGGGAGCGCAGCCGCTTCCAAGAACTCAAGTCACTAAGAAGCTGTGGCAGTACATTAAGAAAAACGGTCTTCAAG
>MHFT01000097.1:15446-29460 GCA_001804315.1 Omnitrophica bacterium RIFCSPLOWO2_12_FULL_50_11 | reverse complement strand
CTTCCCTAATTCTTCAACTAACTGATAAAGCTGATCTTCAAAAAAACTCAACCTCCCGGGGTGGATACCATGTACCCATGCAGTACACCGGGGGATAAAATAAGGTTGTTTTTTGGTCTGCCATTATGATATCATTGTGATATCGAAAAGGAGGCAGCCATGAGTGCCATTTTGATCCGAGGTCTTTCACCTGCCGTACGGCGACAACTTAAAAAACTGGCATCCGGCGAGAACCTTTCGCTCAATCAAGCCGTGATACAATTGTTAAAAACAGCGCTCGAAATAAAAGAGGAAAAGCAAGTAGAAGAATGCAGGCGCAGAGAAGTTTTCGAACGGGTCGATAAACTCAGAGCAGAACTTCACGCCAGATACGGAACGTTTGATGATTCCGCAAAACTCATCCGCGAGTTGCGCGATCGCAGGTACAAGTAGTACACGGTTCGATGAAGATGGTCGCTATTCTAATGTCCAATAACGATTTCGCGCGAGGCCCCTTTTTGGCAGGGCGTAGTAACTCATGGAACGCTGGATCGTAGATGCGTCGGTCGCAGCAAAATGGTTTTTCGAAGAAGAATTACAAGGCCAAGCGCTGGCGCTCTATCGCCGCCTTAAAGATAAAGAAATTGAAGTAATCGTTCCCGATCTGTTTTATATTGAGATGGCAAGCATTTGCCGGGAAAGAATCAGGAGAAAAATGATCCGAAGTCATGAGGCGTCCAGAATTTTTAAGGAATTAATTGATATCCCCCTCCAGCGGTATTCTGATTATGAACTTTCGGACATTGCTTTGGAAAACGCAGTTCAATTTGGCATTTCAGTTTATGATGCGATCTATCTTTCTCTCGCGGAAATTTATGTTGCACCGCTCGTCACCGCTGACGAACTTTTGATTAAGTCCTGCCATCGTAAATTTGATTTTATCCTCCCCCTGCGTGAGTTCGGGAAATAAGGGGACACAATACTTAATTCATGCAATGGCGGCTGAATTAAGTATTGTGTCCCCTTATTTCCCCTTATTTTCCCTTATTTTCTCACGGTCATTCAGTTACGGGCATAGAGCCGGACGTACCGGTCCACCAGTTCCCGGATCATTCTCTGGTACTTTGTATGGTGACGGCGGGCTACCCGCTTAAGATAATCCACGCTTGTTCGCTTGAGGGCTAGTGTGATTTTGACGGTATCCTCCGGGACAACAAGCTCACTTGGAGGGGGAAGGAAGTCCTTCACCCTTGTGAGCTGCCCTATCGGCATGTCCTGATCAATTCTCTTTCTCTTCATAGTAGGCCTTGCCTTTCCTCCAGTACCCTGCTCCCAGGATTCGAATCTTTCCTCCGCGATAAGTGAATCGGACGGTTAAGATTCGCTCTTCTAGCTTTCCAATACAAAAGTAACGCTCTTCCGCGCGACTATGCTTGGCATCCATGAAAATCTTCCTTTGAGGATCCTTGAAGACCTGGGAGGCGGTGATGAAGTCTATGCCATGTTTCTCAAGATTGGCCCTTTCCTTCTCCGGATCCCAAAGAAAACTCGATTCGCCAAACCCCACAAGAGAAGAATAACACAAAGAAATCCGCTTGTCCATATAAAGATACATATTAAAATACATATTTTGTGCATCTCATTCCAGACGGTCGCACTTGCTCGACCCAGAGTACAGAGAACAGATGACAGAGAACAGAAAATAGAAGTCAGAGGTCAGAAGTCAGAAAAAGGCCAAAAACAACTTGAGCAATCGTCTCTTTTTTGTTTTTTCTGTCCTCTTTTTCCTGCTTTCTGTGTTCTGTCGTCTGACCTCTGTCTTCTGTACTCTGTTATCTGGGCGCAGCAGATTCAACCATCCGAAGAAGAGAGTGGTGGGCGGGCAAGCAGGGCCCGCCCTACGGCAACGCTATGGAATGCTGCCCAGCAAGATGATGTCTCTGTCGTAACTCGTACAGTTGCACTAATTAAACCCAAATATAAAGTCTAAGTAAATGGGCGGCTGATTTGACAGATTGAGCGGTCACATGTTATTTTCATTATAACGAAAGACAACCTGAACGATTAGGTTAGTCTGTCGATAATAGTAAGAACAATCAGTGGTTGTGTTTTGAGCAATCGGATGCTGTAAGAATCATACTCGTTCATAGCTTCAATACTTACAGCGGGTTCGACATTTCATAAGCCCGCCGGTCGTTGAGACAGGCCGCTGAATGTTTTTGCTAAATAAAACAAGGAGGTAAATCAAAATGAAGTCATACTTGAGAAAGAAACACCAAGGTTTTACGCTCATTGAATTGATGATCGTGGTCGTGATCATCGGCATTCTGGCTGCGCTGATTTTGCCGCGCATGCTCCAGCAACCTGAGCGGGTGATTGTGGCAGAAGCGGTTAATTATCTCGGTGTGATTAAGCGAGCCCAAGAGGCACAAGCTGTTCAGGCTGGTACTTACCTTGCTGCCGCCAGTGGAGTTGCTGGTGCGGTTCCAGCCGCAGGGTGGGCTGCTCTTAATATGTCGACCTTGCCGGCGTCCACACGGTTTACATATGCGTGTGGTGCTGCAGCTGCTCCTGTTTTTAATGTTGCCCCTACAGCGCCTTGTCCGGCGGCGGAAGGTAACTGTACCGCTACACGAGTGGCAGGGAACCCAAAGGCTGGTGGAACCATAACCATGTGTCTCGATACGGGATTTATTGTGGCTTGTGGCGGCCCTGCTCCTACGAATTACACGCTCGTAGGAGCTGCAAACACGCAAGGCGCGACGTGCGCGTAACATAGCCCGTTGATCGCGACAGTGAAAGAGAAATAGTAGCGCACGTTTAAGGTTTAAACCTGCGCTATGATACTAACAAAGCGGCGTCATCCTGCCCGCCACAAGACTTGGCGGGCAGGATGACGAGCGCTCGTTAGGCACTTTAACCCAAAGGAGGTGGAATATTGTGAAATATTTTCAGAGAAAAGTGGGCAGCGGGTTCACCCCGCTCCACAGGAAGTTCTGCCTTATGACTTTGAAGCCACGGTTGTCAACCCTGCACAACGGTCCTGCGTCAAGTCGTGGAGCGGGGTTCACGCTCGTGGAACTTTTGATGGTGATTACCGTTCTCGGGATTCTCGCGGCGATAGCGCTGCCACGTTTTTTTCCTCAAACGGAAAAAAGCCGCGTGGCTGAAGCAGTCGGCATTTTAAGCGCGATCCGCCAGGGTGAGGAGGCTTATTTTTTGGAGAGGGGCGTGTATCTTGCTCTTCCTGTTGCCGGAGCGACTTGGGCGCAACTTGGTCTCGACGATCCTAACGTAGGTGCGAATAATTATTTTACATATGATGTTGCTATTGCCGCAGCCGCATTTACAGCGCATGCCACCCGTACCGGCGTTGCATTGCCTGCAGGAGCGGCAGCGATAGGGACTATCATCGGTCTTAGTGGAGACGGCAATTACTGCGGGGGTCACCCGAATACGCCTCCGAACAGAGGTACAGCGGCACCTGCAACTTGCCCAAGATGAGGGTCACATGAAAGGGAACCGCTTTGTCTTATGAAACGTACGCGCGGGTTTACATTAGTCGAACTTTTGCTTGTGGTCGTCATGATCGGTATTATGGCGAGTCTGATCCTCCCGCGACTTCGAGGACATCAAGAACGGGCGCGGGTGGCGGAAGCGATCAATGTTTTGGGCGCGATATGCAGGGCTCAGACGGCATATTTTGATGAGAACGGCGCATTTTTAACAATTTTGCCTGCCGGAACCGGGACTCTCCAACAGTGGGAACAACTAGGTTTCCAACCACCCGGTGCTCAAGCCTATTGGGATTATGGAACCGGGACCTTTACGGATGGAGGAGTTGACACAAATGGCGACGGCGTTCTGGAAGGAGGAGTTAACATAAATAACGGGGCTGTAGCGAGCCGCCGGGGTGTTGAGGCCGATGCCGGCCTTGCCGGCCAAACACTCTCGCTAGATTGTGAGAATAATACCTGGGGCGGTACTGGGGGCGCTTATGGAGCCGGCGGTCCGTACGCGCCCACGAGGTGAGCCATCGGAAATGTCAGAGGAGGCATAGAACGCTTTGTTTTATGAAACGTACTTGCGGTTTTACCTTAATCGAACTGTCGGTCGTAGTAGTGATTATCGGTATTATGGCAAGTCTTGTTGCCGCGCGAATATTTCGGGGGTATCAGGAACGGGCGCGCGTGGCGGAAGCCGCAGGCATTTTAAGTGCGATATCGAGAGGCCAGGTGGCATATTTTGATAGACACGGCTTTTTTTTGGCCGCTACCGGCGCGCTTCTTCAGCCTGACGAATGGGAAGAGCTAGGTCTGCAAGTGCCGCCGGGTGCAGGTGTTTATTGGGATTATGGAATTTGGGGTACGGGCGGCAATGATGTGTGGGTAGTTGCGAGACGCACAGGTTTTGATGCTGACCCCGGTCTTGCCGGCGGGCTGCTTCTTCTAAGTAGCGACGGTACCTGGACAGGCAGCGGTCCATATGCACCAGGCGGGCCGTATGCGCCTACGAAGTAAAGCATGAGACTGGCGTTTTTTGTTTTACTCTTATTGCATGTTATACTTTTATTAAAGGGGGAGCTGTAAAGGCTTAATGCCCCCGAATTTTTTTCGGGGGTTTTTTATGTCTCAATAATTTTGAAGTTTTGCAAATTTCTTCTAATCTTTTATGTGAAGGGGTCATGACATGACAGGGGATAACAAAAAAGGTTTCACCCGGCACTTTCTCGGACGTTGCAAGCACGATCGTGCGGGGTTTACGTTATTGGAAGTTATCACGGCGACGGTGATTCTCGCGATATTGGCGGCCGGAATTTTTTCCACTCTTTCTTTTTCAAAACGCATGGCCATTCGGGCACATCAAAAGATGATCGCGATTTCAGTGATTGAAGCCAAGCTTAATGAATTGAAGCTCAAAGGCCCTCGCGAGATCGACGTGACAAGCGTTCCTGCTGGCGGAGCATCGGAGCTATGCACCTCGTCAGATTGCGTGAGATTAAATGATCCGGTCAAGTTCAATCCTCCGATCAACGATTTAGATAGTCCTACAATTGAAGCGGTACGGAATACCGAGATTCGACAACCGGATCTGAACAACCCTGGCGTAAAAGAAGTGAGGGTGTCGGTGTCGTGGCGCGACACGCGCGGTGCGCCGATGACGGAAGCGGTCGTTACTTATTTGTATGACGCGCCCGTGAGCTCGTGAGGTGAGACGAAATGATCCCATCACCTGCTTTAGCAAACAGCTGTTTGCTAAGAAGCGGAGACGGGGCTTGATTCAGCTCCGCTTCTTGAAAAATACGCTGTATTTTTTAAAGCAGGTGATGGGATGAGAGGAACAATTAAATGCCTACTCGACAGTACGGATTAGGAGACATTCAAAAGAGCTTGATGACTGTACAGAGCGGCCTCACTTTACTTGAACTCATTCTTGCGCTGACGATCCTTTCGATCATTTTGCTCGCCGGGACATCGCTCGGCCTTGACGCGATGCGGTTTACGGGCCGCGTAGCTGAGGAGGTACGGCTTCAGAAGCTAGTGGTCCAGTACGTAGTACGACATATGGAGCTCAATCTCAGAGATGGCAAAAGCGCCCAGAGAGCTCAAGGGCTTGGTTGTGCAGCTCCTGTACCAGCCCTTGAGGATTGGTGCGTCTCCGTTACGGTCGAGCAAAGCGGTGTTCCTACAGCGATCGTATCGTACCTGTATGAGAGTGGCGCGAAGCGGATCAGTTGGCAGAGAGTCGGTGGGGCGGATCCGACCGGCTCACTTCTTTCTCTTTCGGAGGGCGTTTTGGTTCCACGAAAGGACAACGCTAACAACGATCTGCCAATATTTGAGGTCACAGGCAAGAATAGCTCTATCGTGCGCGTTCAGCTCGCGGCAGAAAAACAGTGGAACGGGCTGACCGTCAGGGTGCCCGGCGCGGCGAAATCCATTTTGCTTAGAGGGGGTACGTAATCGTGCGGTATCAAATGAGGCGGAATCGAAAGAGAAGCGAAGCCGTTCAGTCTGCTGGAGTGACCCCCTCACCTTTTTCCTCTCCCCCCTCCGGGGGGAGAGGAGACGTTCAAAAGCGACAGGTGAGGGGGGCTGAACGCTCGCAAGGGAGCTTTGCGTTGATCTTCGCCGTTTTCCTCGTCGTGGGTTTTGAAACGGTGATTGCAGGAAATATGTTTCACATGATGGGCCATCAACGTCAGGTGCAGCGCCAAGTGCACCACATGAAGGTCGTATGGACAGGAGACGCGATTATGGAGAGGACGAATGAACTCCTCGAGGGCTACGTCAGAACAGAAGACCGGTTTCCGAATGTAGAGGCGGCGCTGCCGGACGGTTCAAGTAACGTTCTCGGAGACGACTCAGACGTAACGGGACAGCATACATTTTCACAATTTATAGAGAATTGGTACGAGGGCACGCCGTTCCCCGGTACTTCTACCGCGTCCATCGCTAGCGGCTTCAAATATCGCAGTGAGTATCTAGATGTTCTGGAGCCGATTCACATTATTTCTCCCGGTGTTGTGGTGGTCCAGTTGCCCCAGGATGCCGGTTCTCCGGTCGTACGGCACTACCGAATCACCGTGGACCTGGAGCATCGGTTGACTCAGGTTAGGACTCAGGTGATGCAGGAAATTACGATCACGCGTGGTCATTTATTTGACTTTTCTGTTTTCTTTAATGAGGATCTTGAGATTGCAGCCGGTCCTGACTTTACCGTTCAAGGGCCGATCTTTTCCAATAAGAACATCTATCTCGCCAATGACGGCAATGAGGGTGGACACACCCTCACATTAAAACTTGCCGACGACTTCTCGCTTGACAGCCCGGAGCCGTACGTCATCCACAGCGCAGAGAACATCTACTTCTGGTACAAGAGAGCCATAGGAGAGAATTATCAGCTGAATTATCCCGAGTATAACAATGCAATTGCCGGCGGGGGCTTGCCCAGTTACTACAGCAGGGACAAGAATCCGTACGAACTCATGACGTTTGGGAACTTAGGTACCGGAACGGCCGAGGAGCCCAAATTTGCGCCCGCCTATTACTATTTCTTTAACCGCGCTACCGAAGACGGAACATGGGGACCGCAGCCGGGAGACAACAGGATCTTCGTTGAATCGGAGCCTGGAGGCTGCAGCTTCGGAACAGGCTGCCAAGAGCTCGCGCATCCTGGCAAGCGAACTCAAACGGACGACGGAGAGTTTGTCGTCGTCGGAGAAAACGGAAGCGCTTCTATTGCAAATGCTCTTTATCCGGATCGCCTTTTGGGCGGCTATGGTCAATATGTGAGCGGAAGCGGTTTGAAGACGAGCTACGCGCGTCTCGATTATGTTTTTACGGATGCCTTCGGCAAAGGCTTCACCGGCGATAATCCCGGTATGAATCTATCGGCCGCGATCGACGTTCGTGATCCCGCAGCGAATTTGCCGCCCCTCAATCCGCACTGGCTGAAAGGACAAGACTACGCCCACATAGAAGATGGTGTTGAGCCCAAAGCCATCCCTATTGGGGCCCCGAGTCATCCTTCCGGTCCTCACGTTTTGATCGAGCCTTTGACGGAAACGATCCAGCCCAAAAATCCTTGTCTCTCGGACCCTCCTGAGAATCAGACGTGTTATCCGGCAGACACTGATCAAGTGAAAAAGGAAAAGTTTCAATTTAAAGCTCAGACAAAGAGCGAAGAGGTGCCCAAAAAAGGTCTTAATCTTTATGTCACTCCTTCCAGAACCTGTAGTGAAGACTTGAACGCTTCATTTGATCTGGGTCTGGTCCGAGGTTCGTGCGGCGCGTTGCCTTATATGTTCGACTATCGATTGTTCTCCGTAAAAGAACCCTTCAAGATCGACAAGTACTACATGATCGAAATCGATATGGGCAGGGTGGTCGAAACTTATCCGGAAATGGAAATTATTTACGTTCATACTCATCCAGTGCCGGTTGCGGACCCCGATCCGGGCAAACCCCTGCTGGTGAAGATTGTCAATGGCAGAAAGCTTCCGCAAAATGGATTAACCATAGCCACGAACGGAAGACTTTGGATTCGCGGGGATTACAATACATTTGATTATTCAAAGGGAGATCACTGCACGACATCAAACTGGGACGAGCAGCAGTGCCAGCCTCCACCTGCAGCTGTTTTCAGCGACAGCTTCGGCATTCTTTCAAACGACTGGTCGGATGCGTACGGCGCGGGCACTGCCACGCTTAGCCGCGGCGTCAATCAAGATGTTACCGTAAATACTGCCATTGCGACCGGCATTTTGGAATCTCAGCTTCGGCGCCTATTGACCCAGGGTCTTTGCTGGCGAGGTTATTGTGGCGTCGAGATCAATCAGATTGCTCTCTATGACCCTTATAACATCACCTTTTATTGTGATGACGGTACATATGTGAACGGCAAGGATGGCGTCTCAGACAGCTGTGAATTTTACCAGGATGAGATCACCAAAGTGGTCTACTTGAATCCCAAAAGCACGGGAGCTGCTAATCCGAGAGGGTCTCCGTACCAGGTCGTACGCTATCAGGAGGCGATGAAATATGATCCGGACACGGACCCGCATGCCGTTGGAATCAATCCGGACGGGACGATGTTCGCGATTCCAGGAGATAAAGACGGCCTATTACCTGACTGTGACCCCAATCCTCAAAGCGTAGATCGGTGGGGCGGGCAGCTGCTTCTTAGAGCATTTCAAAAGGTGGATCTCGATAGCGACGGTGTTCTGTCATCCACTGAAGTACAAGCAGAGAGAAATGGGATTCAAGGGTCGCTCGGCAGCCTGGTCGGCGACGGCCGCTACGACGCCCGCTATGACTTAGACGAATCTGGAATGGTGACTGTTAGTGATACGAGTGTCCTGCGGACTTTGGTGATGAGTTGCGACAATATCAGGATCCCTATTATCGCAACGCCCGAAAGTGTCAAGAATTTCCTTGAGGATTGGTACCAGCGCGGCAAAGCAGAAAAAAGCCCCAACTGGTCACTCTTAGTAGGGATGCGCCCGTTTGAGGGTGTTTCCTACCGTAACCTTTACCGGAAGAGCATTCTTGGTTATGTGACCCGCTGGGAATGGATATGCCATGATGTCGCAGAGGGGCAAACCCCGCCGCCGTCGAGTTGTCCTGGAGCCGCGGGTGATGGGACGCCGGGGGATGATATGTGTCCCACCGGTAGTGATCCGACGTTCAATGTTTGTGATCTATTTGGCGAAGCAGGTAAACCCGAGTGTGACCAATGTATCGGCAGGCTTAAGCTCGTCATAAAAGCTGAAGCCTCTCCAAAACCCGATTATAATCCGTATCATCGTCATCTTTATGTGCCTCAATACAGCGGAGGCCTTGAGAATTTAGCTAATTTACAGGAAAACTTTTCGGGTTGGACACTCCGCATGCTTGGAACTTTTTCCGCGCTCTGGCCTGCAAAGGAACTGAAAGCCGCCACACCGGCCTATTGGCAGGATTCTTATTACGGCCCCCCGATACGCAAGTTTGATTTTAATGAATCACTGCGGACGAATCCGCCTCCCGGAGCGCCATCTGTTTTCTCCATCAAACGGGAACGCTGGAAGGAGAAAGCGCTCCCATGAGCAAGCAGACCGGCGTTACGATGCTGGAACTCGTTCTTGTTCTCGTTATCGTTGCGATTGGCGGAGCGCTTGCATATCCGGCTGTCCGGCGCGGAATTGAAAACCAAGAAGCGAAGAACGCACTGAGGACGCTGCGCACGATGACACAAGCGATCCGGATGTATGAGCTGGATCACGGCTGCGATTTTTCCACGCTCTCACCAAATCCTTGCCCAGCGGTTAACAAGGCCGACCCGATCGCCGCTCTTGCAGACGAGGGATGGCTCAATCCAAACGAATATGCGCCCGTGTTCCAGTACCAGTTTTTAGGCTCGTCCCGCGGATTGTCCGGCGCGGCGCTGATACCCATCGTTCAAGCTTTTAAGCCCGATGAGAGTGCTTGCGGCGTGTTTCTCGGGCGGTCGAGGTCTCCGGCCCAACGATGTATACGGCTTTATGGGTATGGAGAAAGCGGGAGTCAGGTGATCAAAGGTGAGGATGGACTTGTCTGGGATTCAGGCGGGTTTCTGAGTTCGAATTCAAGCTGAACCCCGCACCACGGTTGGGCGGGGTAAAGTCGTGGTGCGGGGTGAATCCGCCGCCAAAGTCGATTTTCTTCAAGCTTTCCTGTTAAGTTCGTAACTTGAGTTCTACAAATTTTCTCTCCCTCTCCCTCCTTTTTTGAGGAGGGAGAGGGTTGGGGTGAGGGTGGATAAAATCGGTCATTCAACCCCCTCACCTTTCCGCCATACAGCGCGGCGGATCCGCCGCGTCCTTTGGCGGAAATCCTCTCCCCTTGAAAAAGGGGGGAGAGGAGAGTAGGAAAAGTGCCAAACTCGAGTTCATAAGTTCATTCCTTTTTCCTTCCTTTTTCGCAGCTATAAAAGCCGCTTATTTCTTTGTGGTATAATAAACGCGTGGATAAAAAAGCCCGGCGATCACTCCAGTGGGTGAGCGGAAGATCGACGCCTTCAAAGACGTACATTACCCGTGTTTTAAATTTCGGCACGTTAGAAGAATGGAAAGCGATGAACCGGGACTTTCCGCCGGAATCGATCTTGGACGCTGTCACCCACCCATTACGGGGCGAGGGGACCCGCCGCGGAAAAGCCTTTGCCGAAACATTGTTTGACCGCGAGCTGCCAGACGATACTCTGATTTCATTCGATGTTTAAACCGCGTCTTGACGTACTCCCTAAGGATCAACACTGCCTTTGGGGCCAACTGTGCGAGCGCCGTAGGTTCTTGGCGAAACACGATTATTATTTGGCAGGTGGTACTGCCCTTGCGCTACAGATTGGGCATCGCCAATCCCTTGATTTCGATTTCTTTTCCCGCAAGAACGCGTTGGGGCGACTGACTCAAGACTGGATCCAGAAGCTGGCGGGCTGCGTTATTCGCGATCTTGACACAAATACGGTGCACGCGGAAGTGCGCGGCGCGAAAATCAGCTTCATCGGTGCCTACCGGTATCGCACAGTTGAGCCGCTTGTAGATGCAAACGGCATCAAGATCGCGAGTGTCGTAGATATCGGCTTGATGAAGCTTCTTGCCGTGACACATCGTGCGACCCTTCGCGATTACATTGACCTTGCAGCTATTCTCAAACGCCTTGTGCCACTCAAAAATCTAATGGTCGCAAGCCGGAAGAAGTATGGTAAGAAGTTTAACGTGTTGATGTGCCTGCGAGCGCTCGTGACCTTCGGTGACATCGATCAAGAGATGCCAAACTTGATCGACCGGACCTTGGCAACCTCGTGGCAAAATGTTTTACGAGAAGCCGTTAAAAGAGAAATGAGACGTCAAATTGATGGCTCGGAGAGAGATCCAGCTTCTTTTGTGGAGGATTGACAAATCACCTGCACTGCCTACAATAGCGTTCACGAGAGTCGAAATTCATACTTGAGTTCTGCAAATTTTCTCCCCTCTCCCTCCTTTTTAAGGAGGGAGAGGGTTGGGGTGAGGGTAGATAAAATCGGTCATTCAACCCCCTCACCTTTATCCTCTCCCCCTGATAAAAGGGGGAGAGGAGAGCAGGAAAAGTGCAGAACTCAAGTTCATATCAAACCAAACGAAGCGGAGGGGATGAAATGGCGCTCACGGATCTATTAAGCAATGTTTCGCTGCTTGTTCGGTGGTTGCATGTGATTGCGGGGATTACGTGGATTGGGATGCTTTACTTCTTTAATTTTGTAAATGTTCCACTTCAGGGAGCGCTCGATGACGCCGCCAAGAAGGCGGTGAACCCGAAGTTAATGCCGCGTGCCTTGTGGTGGTTCCGCTGGGGGGCGATGACGACGTTTCTGGCTGGCGTCGTGTTGTTTACATTAACGTACGCGTATCGACCGGGACAAGGTTTTGGCATGAACGAGAATTTCATATCCGCGGACGGCAGTGTTTCCGACCGAGGGGTCTGGATTTTAATGGGCATGCTTTTTGGTACGATTATGTGGCTTAACGTGTGGTTTGTGATTTGGCCGGCGCAGAAGAAGATTTTGTCAGGCCAGGCAGGTGATCAACTAGCGGCACTCAGGAAACGCGCAGGCCTTTTTTCGCGTGTCAATACTTATTTGTCGGCACCGATGTTGTTTGGAATGCTTGCACCGGCGCACTACGGTGCGGTGAATGGCTTTACCTTGCTTGTCGCGGTTGCACTTGGAATTTTTGCAATTTGGTGGTCCATTAAGACCTCGTTTCAAGTCGGGAGATCCGCCTGAGGGATTACATAAAACAGAAGTCAGAAAACAGAAGTCAGAAAATAGAAAATACAAGACCGAAAAATAGACTTAGAATTCAGAGAGCAGAAATCAGAAAAGAGAAGTCGGAGGACAGAT
This sequence comes from Omnitrophica bacterium RIFCSPLOWO2_12_FULL_50_11, assembly GCA_001804315.1. GTDB lineage: Bacteria > Omnitrophota > Omnitrophia > Omnitrophales > Danuiimicrobiaceae > 2-12-FULL-50-11-A. The sequence continues at coordinate 17,079 of MHFT01000097.1, read as the reverse complement.
GTGAGAAGACGGACAGAAGAAGCCGGGAAAAAACACCTCTCAGTCTTTCTTTTTTTCTTTTTTCCGTCTTCTATTTTCTGACTTCTGACCTCTGACTTCTGGCCTCTGTTCTCTCCATCTTTTAATTTATGGCTCAAAACGTCCCGCTCAATCTTTTTACCGTAAAGAGTCCGCTTGCGGCGGAGGTGATTGAAAATAAGCGCCTCACTGCCTTGTCGCGCGGCCCGAAAAATGATGTTCGACACCTTACGCTGCGGTACAAAGAAAAGTACGCTTATCTGCCCGGCCAAAGTGCGGGCATCCTTCCACCGGCCACCGATCCAGTAACGGGAAAACCGCATAAGCTGCGCCTGTATTCAGTGGCATCGGAGTCGGCGGGAGACGCCGGGGACGGTCAAACGGTTTCGCTGTGTGTCGTCCGCCACTTTTGGGATAATTCTGTCACGGGAGAAAAAAATATCCCCGGTGTCTGCAGCAATTATTTGTGTGACGTAAAGGTAGGCGACTCCGTGTCGATGACCGGACCTTCTGGGCGGCACTTTATCATCCCGGAGGATTTTAAGCACCGAGACTTCATTTTTGTCGCGACCGGTACAGGAATTGCGCCTTATCGCGGGATGCTGAAGGAACTGTTTGATCGAGGTTACGAAGGAAATGCCGCGCTTTATTTTGGTGTTCAATACGGCGATGTGATCCTCTACGACGATGAATTCGAGGCGTACCGCAAACACAAAAATTTTTCCTATTTTAAAGCAATCAGCCGCGAGCAAGCCAATCCGTTTCCTGGCGAGGTACCTACGCGCAATAATAAAATGTACGTCCAAGCGAAGATGTACGTGAGTCGAGAAGCGCTCGCGGAATCGCTCAAAAAACCTGACAGCATGATGTACCTGTGCGGTTTGAAAGGGATGGAGGAAGGAATTTTTCCAGTGCTGGAAAAAATTGGACAGTCCCTCGGTACTCAGGATTCGTTTGTTGCAAAATTAAAAGCCGAGCAGCGTTTAAAGGTTGAGGTATATTAATTGGCCTCTCGCGGCTATGAAACATTCGATCATACGGCCGACATCGGGATCCGCGCTTGGGGCGGGGAGTTTTCGGAAGTTTTTGAAGAAGCAGCGAAGGCACTCTTCAGTGTCATCGTCGATCTTGAAACGGTAACGCCGCGCAAACAGAGGTCGCTTGAAGTTTCCCGAGATTCAGGCGAGGAGCTGTTCCTGGCGTGGTTAAAAGAGCTCCTTTACGTTTTCGACACCGAGCGGCTGGTTTTATGTGAGTTTAAAGTTCTCGATTTAAGTCCAACAAAGTTAACTGCTGAGGTACGCGGCGAGCCGCTCGACAACAAGAAACACGGACTCGGCCGCGAAGTGAAGGCAGTCACCCACCATCAATTTAAATTGGTGCGCGATTCCTCGCGGTACATGGCCGAAGTGATTCTGGATATCTGATGGGTCGGGAAGTTTCCCGACCCGTCATCCTGAGGCCCGAAGGATCTCGCAAGATATCCATCCCCTCCGCTACGCTCCGGGTCATCTCAATATTACCGGAACTCTACTGTTGCTTCATTTGGGTGTCTACCACTTGATGCAGTAATCCCCGACGTCATTGCGAGGCAGCGTCCCAAAGCATCGCCGAC
>MHFT01000097.1:0-15436 GCA_001804315.1 Omnitrophica bacterium RIFCSPLOWO2_12_FULL_50_11 | reverse complement strand
TGCGAGGCAGCGTCCCAAAGCATCGCCGACTTGTCCGCCGGTAGTGTGGCGGAAGCAATCTACGTTCTGAGATTGCGGAGCCTGTCCCGAGCCCGCAAGATTGCTTCGGCAACTCCTGGGATACTGCCTCGCAATGACGGGTGAGGGATCTGCCTGGAACGCATCCTCGCAATGACGACTGCATGGAGTGGTACGCACCCGCTTCATTTGGGTGATTTGACAAGCGACAGCACTCATGCTACACTTCCATAAAGTGGAAAGTAGGAAACATGGAAATGGAGGATTTGGATGTTGAGGCAATTGTTGAGGAGAGGACAGCTGACCATCCCTGTGGAACTGTTGAAGAAGTTTGGGCTTAAAGAGAAGGATTATGTTCGAATCGACAGGACCGACGATGGAATCCTAATTCAACCGGTTGCCGTTCTGGATTATTCACCAGCTGAGCTGGAGAAACTTCGGAAGAAATTAAACCAACTGCCCCGAGGCAATAAGATAATTTTGCACTCCGCTTCGGAAAGCAAGAAGCATCTTGACGAGCTTAAGACGAAGTGATCCGCCATTATTATGCCCCGCGTTTTGATCGTGACTATCGGAAGCTTTCCCGGAAAGAGCAGGATGCGGTGGATCAGGCGATTGACATTCTTTTGCGTTACTTCGCTCATGAAATCGAATTGCCACATGGTCTTGGGCTAAAACGTCTTGTGGGCGATTACTGGGAAATCCGTACGTCGCTCAAAACGAGAGTTATTTTTGAATTAGGAAATCCGCTCGGCTTCCTTTTGGTAGGCAGTCATGATGCGGTCAGGCGGTTTATCAGGGAAGTTTAGCCGAATGAGCTTCTGCCGTAAGTCAATCGTGAGGAAATTTCATGCAAGCAATTAAGGAAATTCCGCTAAAAAAAATTGATGATTACCGGTGGGAAATTCCACAGGATTATGAGCGTGGGATGCGTGTGCCCGGACGGATCTACTGTGACGAAAAGCTGTTACGGACAGTGCGGACGGATCAGGCTCTCCAGCAGGTTGCCAATGTGGCCCACCTGCCTGGGATTGTGAAGTATTCGCTTGCAATGCCCGATATACACTGGGGTTACGGTTTCCCCATCGGAGGAGTTGCCGCGACGGATCCGGACCAAGGCGGGGTAATTTCTCCAGGAGGAATTGGCTTCGACATCAACTGCGGCGTACGTTTGGTTCGGACAAATCTCACCTTTGAAGAAGTTCAGCCGAAAATCAAAACCCTTGTTGCCGCTCTGTTTCATGAGATCCCTTGCGGCGTTGGACAGTCCGGCGAGATCCGGATTTCGCGCTCAGAACGGTCCAAAGTCGTCACGGAAGGAATGAAGTGGGTGGTTCAAAAAGGCTACGGTGTTCCAGAGGACTTGTTGCATGCTGAAGCGGGAGGCTGCTTAGAGGGTGCCGATCCGGAAGCGGTTTCGGAACGTGCGTACAAGCGGGGTTCGGATCAATTAGGAACGCTCGGAAGCGGAAACCACTTTGTTGAAGTTCAGGTGGTGGACCAGCTCTTTAACCAAGAAGCTGCAGAACGATTCGATCTTCATGAAGGTCGAGTGACGCTCATGATTCATTCGGGATCGCGCGGTTTTGGTTATCAAATTTGCGACGATTTTTTGGGCGAGATGCGGCAGAGTCTTGCGAAATATCATATCCAAGTGCCGGATATTCAACTTGCCTGTGCGCCGATTCATTCCCCGGAAGGGAAGCGTTACGTTGCTGCAATGAGGGCGGCCGCCAATTTCGCTTGGGCGAATCGGCAGTGTCTGATGTATCTCGCACGCAAGGTGTTTGAAAAAGTCTTTGGCCGGAGCTGGCAGGATATGGATATGCATCTTATTTATGATGTGGCACACAACATTGCCAAGTTTGAAAAATTTAAAGTGAACGGCGGGGAAAAACTCCTGTGCATTCACCGAAAAGGCGCTACGCGCGCTTTTGGGCCGGGACATCCGGAACTTCCGGAGGCGTATCGTGATTTAGGTCAGCCGGTCGTAATTCCGGGAGATATGGGAAGAAATTCCTATTTATTACTGGGAACGACGCAAGCACTAAACGAAACGTTTGGCACTACCTGCCACGGTGCGGGACGGGTGATGAGCCGCTCACAGGCGGTTCGAGAGTCCCGGGGCCGGTCGATTGAGCAGGAGCTTGAGAAACAAGGCATTATCGTCATGGGGCGTGGACGCAAAGGAGTTGCTGAAGAGCAGCCGGCCGCATACAAAGATGTCAATGAAGTGGTCAATGTTGTCCATCGCGCAGGTCTTGCAAAACGCGTAGTGAGAATGCGCCCTATGGGCGTGATCAAAGGATAGAATTCGGAATCATCAACAGTTCTGGTTCTCGGAGGGACAGATGCAAAGGCATTTTGATGAAGCGTTGGGGAAGTTGAAAGATATGGTGTTCAGGATGGGGGATCTGGTTCAAGAGGCGATTCGCAAGGCGGTAGATTCGCTCGAGAAACGCGACATCCAATTGGCGAAAAGCGTCGTTGAGGGAGATCAAAGAATCAACGTTCTGGAAATCGAAGTGGACGAGCTCGGCCATGAATTGATCGCGCTCATGCAGCCAACGGCAGTGGATTTAAGGTTCATCACGATGGTGTTAAAAATCAACAGCGATCTTGAACGAATGGGCGATCAAGCGGTCAACATCGCAGAAAAAGGAATTGATTTGTGTGGCGATGTGCCTGCGGCCGTAGAACTCGGCATTCCGACGATGGTGGATCTGGCAATCGAAATGGTTCGGGAGTCATTAAAAGCGTTTAGCGAGCGTGATGCCCAAAAAGCGAAGTCGATCTGCGAGCGCGATGACGAACTCGATGATTTAAATGACCATGTGAGAACGAAACTTGAGCAAGCGATGCACGCCGGCGCCCTCCGCTTTCCTCAAGCGGTGAGCCTTTTGATGGTGGCGCACAATCTGGAGCGCATTGGTGACTTAGCGACCAATATCGCTGAGGATGTGATTTATGTAGCAAAGGGGATCGACATTCGGCACCACATCACCGAGCGGCGGGAGAAGTAGCAGATTAGCAGATCCGACCCCTAATCTAATCCTGCCTTCTGCCTCCTGCTTACCGCCTACTGTCAGTTGCAGGCTGCTCCGGTGGGAAGAGGCGCATCCGATACAGATGGACTAGTTCCTTTCCTCGTGTGGCGCCTTCGTCCAGTTCGCTGACGAGCCTAGAAAGGGCGTCAACATCCCGTTCTGAAAAGATGCCGTCGCGATCCAGATCATAAAGGAGAGGGAAAGGTTCTCCCTGATTGCGCTGTGCATTTCGGAACCGTGTGGAAAACTGGAGCCCCGTAAGATCGTTCGCGTTAAATTCTTCCACGATGGACTGAAATTGCTTGAAGTCGAATTCGTTTAGGTGGAGATCCTGATTAAGGTCCAGCAGCCGAAATTCATCTCCGAATGACCGTGTATTCAGTTGCTCCTGTGATCCTGTTTGACCCATCCTAAGAATCGGCAGGTCGCTGAAAGCAGTGACCGTCGTATCTTGCTCGTCGGCTGCGTTAAGCCTTGGTACGGTTGAGAACGCCAGACCCATGGCGAGTACTGTCATGACCAGTCTTGCAAGTTGCATCGTTTTCCTCCCTAAGCTCTAATCCCCCACCGTTCATTCTCAAGAAACCAAATGGTGGGGGACTAATCTGTTGATTTTCCTTTTAACAAAAAGTAACATGTGAACGGTCGTGAGTCAAATTGAGAAACAACTTTTTTAGATGAGCCAGATTTTTTGTCGTAACCTATTGATAGAAAATGAGTTAAGTAGAGGAATGGAGTTCGTTAACTGCGCTTGTGATGTCAGAAATTGGGCACCTGTGAAAATATGGACAAAAATAGGCAGATTTAGTAAACTGGCCGAACAAGGCGATATTTGCGGCTCTGTGAAGAAACATGATCGAGCAGCATAAGCAAGTCCAGCAAAACGGAAACGAGGTTAAAAGAATGGATCGGTCTTCTTGGCTCGAGAAGCGGCACGGTGAGCCAAATGTAACCCAGATGCACTACGCCCGAAAGGGAATGGTCACAGAGGAGATGGCTTACGTCGCGGAGCGTGAGGATCTGGATCCAGAGCTCATTCGCTCTGAAGTGGCGCGTGGACGAATGATTATTCCTGCGAACATCAATCATGCGCGGCTTGAGCCGATGGGTATCGGAATTGCATCGAGATGCAAGATCAACGCGAACATCGGAAACTCCGCGATTACCTCAAACGTCGATCAAGAACTTGAAAAGCTTCATAACGCCGTCCATCTTGGCGCCGACACCGTGATGGATCTTTCTACGGGCGGCAATTTAGATCTCATTCGCACCACTCTCATTCAAGCCAGTCCGGTTCCGATCGGAACGGTTCCGATCTATCAAGCCCTGGAAGAAGTCCGAGGGAAACCTGAGGAGCTTTCGATTGATTTGATGCTTGAGGTGATAGAACGTCAGGCAAAGCAAGGCGTTGATTACATGACGATCCATGCGGGCGTGCTGCTTGAATATGTTCCGCTAGTTGCCAATCGGATTACCGGGATCGTGTCGCGCGGCGGCTCTCTTTTGGCGAAGTGGTGTGTGGCGCATCACAAGCAAAACTTCTTGTACACGTATTTCGATGAGATTTGCGAAATTTTTAAAAAATACGATATTTCGTTCAGCCTCGGTGATGGGCTCCGGCCGGGGTGTCTCGCTGATGCAAGCGATGAAGCGCAATTTGCTGAATTGAAAACGCTCGGGGAATTAACCCAGAAAGCGTGGGCCCACGATGTCCAAGTGATGATCGAGGGTCCGGGACATATCCCGATGGATCAGCTCAAGCTTCAAGTGGATAAAGAAATGGAAATTTGTCATGAAGCACCTTTTTACACCTTAGGGCCGCTTGTCACCGACATCGCGCCGGGTTACGACCACATTACCTCAGCAATCGGTGCGGCGATGATCGGTTGGTACGGAGCTTCTATGCTGTGCTATGTGACGCCTAAAGAACACTTGGGACTTCCGAATGCGGAGGACGTCAAACAAGGAGTAATCGCTTACAAAATTGCAGCACATGCGGCCGATGTTGCCCGCCATCGTAAAGGCGCGCGGGCACGAGACGATGAATTGTCAAAAGCACGGTTTACATTCGATTGGAAGCGGCAGTTTGCGCTTGCGCTTGATCCCGAGACCGCTCGTGCGATGCATGATGAAACCCTTCCACAGGATGGATTTAAAGAGGCGCCGTTTTGTTCCATGTGCGGTCCTCGGTATTGCTCGATGAGCGTGTCACAAGAGTTGACGAATTTAGGCAAGGAAGCGTTAGCAAAGAGAGAGGAAAGAAAGAAGAAGCGGTTGGAGAAGTCAACAGTCAAGTAAACCTGATGCCCACTCAAATTTACGATACGATTCAGGATGAAATCGCTGCGCTGAAGCAGAAGCGGAACGCGGTCATTTTGGCCCACAACTATCAAGTGGGAGAAATTCAGGATATCGCCGATTTCGTAGGCGATTCGCTTCGCCTTGCGCAGCAGGCGCAGAGAACCGATGCGGACGTTATTTTATTTTCCGGCGTTCTCTTCATGGCTGAAACAACCAGCATTTCGTGTCCGGACAAAACCGTTTTGGTTCCCGATCTGGAGGCCGGATGCTCGCTCGCGGGGATGATCCGTGCCGAGGATGTCCGGAAGTGGAGGGCAGAACATCCAGGCGGCGTGGTGGTCGCTTATGTCAATACGACCGCAGCCGTCAAGGCAGAGTCAGATTATTGCTGTACGTCCACCAACGCTGTGAGCATCGTCGAGCAAATTCCAGAAGAAAAGGAAATTCTTTTTATCCCTGATTTTTACCTGGGCACTTATGTGAAAAGACAAACGAAACGGGACAACATCACCTTGTGGAACGGTTATTGCCACGTTCATGACATGATTAAGTCCGACCAAATTGAGCGGCTTAAACACGAACATCCCGACGCCGAAATCATTATGCATCCTGAATGTGGCTGTTTAACAAAGTCGATGGACTACGCGGATCAAATTTTGTCTACTGAAGGCATGGTGACATACGTCCGAACCTCACCGGCTCGGGAATTCATTGTGGCTACCGAGACCGGCATCTTACACCGGATGAGGCAGCAAAATCCGACGAAGTGCTTTATTCCCGCCGCAGACGAAGCAACGTGTCATTACATGAAACAAAACACACTCGAAAAAATCGTTCTCTCCCTTGAGCGAATGCAGTATGAAATTAAAATTCCGGATTCCATCCGTAAACGCGCACTCCGCCCAATTGAACGAATGCTGGAGATGACCGCCCATGCCCGATCGCAGCAAAACGCGACAAGTTAAGATTGGCGACGTCACCATCGGCGGCGGTGCTCCCGTGCGTATTCAGTCGATGTGCACCACGGCAACGCATGATGTGGAAGCGACCGTTGCCGAGATCCAGCAGTTAGCCGAAGCAGGCTGCGAAATCATTCGTGTTGCGTGTCCGACTGAACGTGACGCAAAAGCACTCGGTGCGATCCGGAGTCGAATTCGCATTCCGCTGGTTGCGGACATTCATTTTAATTACCGGTTGGCCTTGATTGCGCTCGATCAGGGGATCGATAAACTTCGCTTGAACCCCGGCAATATCGGCGCGCGTGATCGGATTGAGGCAGTGGTGAGGAAGGCAAAAGAGCGGAAGGTGCCGATCCGGATTGGTGTCAACAGCGGTTCTCTTGAGAAAGACCTACTTGAGAAATACAAACACCCAGTGCCGGAGGCACTCATGGAAAGCGCTCAGCGCCACGTAGGAATTTTGGAGGAACTTGATTTTCATGACATTGTCATTTCCTTAAAGGCAAGCGATGTGCCATTAATGGTTGCTGCTTACCGATTAGCCTCGAAGGCCTTTGACTATCCGCTTCATTTGGGGGTGACAGAGGCGGGAACGCTCATGCGCGGCTCTGTCTACAATGCGATTGGCATCGGCGCGCTTTTACAAGAAGGAATCGGGGATACGATTCGCGTTTCACTTTCTGCTCCGTCCATTGAGGAGGTGAAGGTGGCACGGCTCATTTTAGAAGCGGTAGGGCTCCGTCAATTTGGGCCTCGTGTGATCGCTTGTCCCAGTTGCGGACGTGCAGAGGTGGATGTCTTTGAATTGGCAGATCAAGTGGAAACACGCGCGATGAAGCTGAAAGAGCCAGTGACGATTTCCGTCATGGGTTGTGTCGTGAATGGTCCCGGAGAGGCGCATGAATCTGATTTTGGTATCACCGGCGGCAAAGAGAAAGGCATGATCTATGTGGACGGCAAGCAGCAGCGTGTCGTCCCGGAAGAAAAATTAGTTGACGAGCTGTTTAGGGAAATTGAGAAAGGAAAGAATGCAGGTCACTCATGACCTGGTTCGTCATCCTGAGGCGGCATTCCATAGCGCTGCCGAAGGATCCAGATCGGGATTCTTCGACCTTGCTCTGTACCGCCGTCTCAGAATGACGGGCGCGTTGCGGTTCCGCACCTTTTGTCGGTGATCCGATGGATCGTTTCCTTCAAAACCCCGATTTCCTAGATATTCAAGAGAAAGTCGAACGTGGGGAGCGCCTCCGTTTCGAAGACGGCGTCCGGCTCTTTCATTGTCATGATCTGCCATTTCTTGGCGCGCTGGCCAACACCGTTCGCGAGCGGCTGAACGGAAGAAAAGTTTTCTACTCCGTTAATCTGCATTTAAATCATACGAACGTGTGCACAGCTCATTGTGTGTTTTGCGCGTTTGCGAGGCGTCCCGGCGAGGAAGAAGGCTACACGTTTTCGCACGAAGAAATTCTGAGAAAGGTAAGTCAGGCTGTCGAGCGCTTTCACATTAATGAAGTTCATATCGTAGGCGGGCTTAATCCCAATTTGGGGATTGGTTATTACGTCGACATGCTGCGCTTGATTCGCGAGACTTATCCTTCTCTCTTCATCAAAGCGCTCACAGCGGTGGAAGTCGATGATTTAGCGCAACGTTCTGGGCTGTCATGGGAAGAAGTCCTTGGTCGCTTGAAAGAAACGGGCCTCAATGGTCTCCCGGGCGGCGGCGCGGAGATCTTCAGAGAGAAGACACGCCAAAAAATTTGTTCTGAGAAAACGAGTTCGGAAAATTGGCTTGCGATTCACAGACTTGCCCATCGAATGGGACTTTATTCCAACGCTACGATGCTGTATGGACATATTGAATCGATCGAAGACCGTGTCGATCATATTTTACGGTTGCGTGCCCTTCAGGATGAGACCCGCGGATTCCGCTCGTTCATTCCGTTGGCGTTTAATGCGGAACACACACCGCTTGAATGCGTTGGAGAGGTCGGCGGCTGCACGGATCTTAAAGTGTATGCGATTTCGCGGCTCCTCTTTGACAATGTTCAGCACCTTAAAGTTCATTGGACGACACTCGATCTGAAATTGGCCCAAGTGGCGTTATCTTTTGGGGTCGATGATGTGGGCGGCACAAACTTAAACGAAAAAATTATGCATGACGCCGGCAATGAAACGCCCACCGATCTTTCTGAGAGGTCCTTACGCTCCTTAATCGAACAAGTGGGTTATCAACCGGAATTAGTGGACAGCTCTTATGCCATGTCATCATCATGAACTGGGAAATTATTGAGCACAAAGTAAAAAATGCGATCGATTTAACCGAGGCCGATGCCCAGTGGCTTCTTGAAAGAAGGGACGCGCGCGGTCTTGAGCGTCTCTATGGCCTTGCGGATGAGGTCAACAATCGCCTCAATGGTCGTGTGGTCAGTTTTGTTCACAACATGAACATCAATTACACGAATATTTGTGAATACCACTGTACGTTTTGTGAGTTTAAAAAGTCACCGGCCGCTCGCGAAGCCTACATTCTTACCTTTGATGACGTGAAAGCAAAGGTGGATCAAGCGGAAGGCCCGCTTTCCGAGATTACGTTTCAAGGCGGTCTTTCACCGGAGGTCAAGTTTGAAGAAGTACTGACTTTGTTGAAACAGATGCGCGCTGCGTATCCGGCCGTTCACTTCCACGCATTTTCGCCGGAGGAGATTGATTATTACGCCGAGGAGACAGGTGCTTCTTATGAGGAGGTCATTGGCCGAGCGAAGGCAGTTGGGATGGATTCGATGTGCGGGACGGCAGCGGAAATCCTGGACGATGAAGTTCGAAAAAAAATCTGTTCCGAGAAGGTAACTTCTGATGAATGGTGCGAAATTGTGAGGACAGGCCACGGGCTTGGTTTGCCCTCAACCGCAACAATCCTGTTCGGCCATTTGGAACAGCCCAAGCATGTGGTTCATCATTTCAAACGTCTGCGCGATCTCCAGCGTGAGACAGGGATGATTACCGAATTCATCCCGCTTTTATTTATGCCGGATAAAACAAAGCTTGGCCGCGCGATTGATCCGAACATGAATCGCATTGAATACGCATTTCGGATGCTTGCCGTTTCGCGGCTGTACTTCATGAATGACATTCGGAACATTCAAACGAGTTGGGTGAAGCTCGGCTGGGACAATGCACTCGCATCGCTTGCGGTAGGTGCCAACGATATGAGCGGTACGCTTTACAGCGAAAACATAACGCGTGAAGCGGGTGGTCAAAACGGCGAGTACATGCCGCGTGAGAAATTTATTTCAGATATCGAGCGCGTCGGCAAGATACCAGTCGAGCGAGACACGGTGTATTCGTTTCAGCAGGAAAAGAGTACAGAGTGCAGAAAACAGAAGTCAGAAGACAGAGGACAGAAAACAGAAGTCAGAAGACAGAGGACAGAAAACAGAAGTCAGCGGTCAAATGACAGAGAACAGAAGTCAGCGGTCAAATGACAGAGAACAGAAGTCAGAAGACAGAAGTTAGAAAACAGAAGACAGAGGTCGCGGGAAAAACTGAAGGGAATAAATGATACAGTGCGCGTACAGAAAAAGAGTGTGCTACGTCTCCCTTCTCGCTGGTGGCATAGAGAGACCTTTTTTCCTACTTGCCGGCACCGATGTCCCCGGTTTCTCTCCTAATTTCTGTTTTCAGACTTCTGACTTCTGTCCTCTAACTTCTGTTCTTTGTACTCTGCCGTAACGATCGTATGAATCCCGCCTCGGACGAAGAAATCGCCCACGACTCTCATTTTTCGCGGTTTCGTGACTTCGACGAGGTCGTCTAAGATCTTGTTCGTGACCGCTTCGTGAAACGCCCCTTCATTTCGGTAGGACCAGAGATAGAGCTTGAGTGACTTTAACTCTACGCACAGCTCGTCAGGGACGTACTCAATTCGAATCGTGGCAAAGTCCGGTTGGCCCGTTCGAGGACAGAAGCAGGTAAATTCTGGGCATTCGAATTGAATCACATAATCTCGGTCCGGATTCGGGTTTGGAAACGTTTCGAGCTGCTTCGTCGGCTGGGTGGACATGCCATATTGTACGGTCTTTTTGAACCGAAGGCAATTATCGTAATATGTTGATATGTAATAACTTGTCATGAAGGATTTAACTCGTTACGCGAGACAATACTTGTTCGCCAAGATTGGCGAAGAAGGTCAAAGGAAACTGATGTCAAGTCGCATCACGGTGATTGGATGCGGTGCACTTGGAACCGTTCTTATTAATACGCTTGCTCGTGCCGGCATCGGCTTCATCCGGATTGTGGATCGGGACTTTATCGAGCTCAACAACCTCCAGCGGCAAGTTTTGTTTGATGAGGGAGATATCCGCGAGAACCTGCCGAAAAGCGTTGCAGCTTGCAGAAAAGTTGAGAAAATCAATTCCCAGATTGAAGTGGACGCGGTGGTTTCCGACGTCAACTTTACAAACATCGAGCGGCTGATCCAGGATGTGGACCTTGTGCTGGACGGGACTGACAATTTTGAAACTCGGTTTTTGATGAACGACGCGTGTGTGAAATTGGGCAAGCCGTGGATTTACAGCGCCGCGATCGGAAGCCAGGGGCTTACGATGGTGATTCTTCCAGGAGAAACGGCTTGTCTTCGATGTGTTTTTGAATCTGCGCCGCCGCCGGAACTGACGCCTACGTGTGATACGGCTGGAATTGTTGCGACGGCGTCGACCGTGATTGCATCGCTTGCGGCTACGGAAGCGATCAAATTCTTAAGTGGGAACGCGGCAGATTTGAACGCGACGCTTTACAGTTACGATGTTTGGACGCGGGAGGTGAAATCGTTCCGACTTGATGGGCTGCGAGAAGTAACAGATTGCGCGACGTGCAAGAGATACACCTTCGAATACTTGACAGGGGAGCGGGCGCAAAAGACAACAACTCTTTGCGGGCGCGACGCGGTTCAAGTGACGCGTGCGGAACCCGTGAAACTCGATTTTGCCGCGCTCGCACGCCGATTTGAAAAAATGGGTGAAGCAAGCTTTAACCCCTTTATGTTTCAAGCGAAGCTCGATGGCTACGAATTTACAGTGTTCCCGGACGGTAGGGCGATCATCAAAGGAACCGGTGATCCCGCACAGGCAAAAACGATTTATGCCAAGTACATCGGGGTGTGACGCATTGTCATCCTGAGGCAGCAATCCGTAACTTCGCCGACTTGTCCGCCATGATTTGTGGCGGAAGGATCCCGTTCGGGATTCTTCGTCCCGCCAAAGGCGGGACTCAGAATGACGGACTGCATAGATGTGGAGGGTGATGCGCCCTGCCTAGGAAGCTTCTTAAAGCCGAAATGATCTATCTCGACAACGCAGCCACTTCTTTTCCAAAGCCAGCGCGGGTTTATGAGCGTATGGATCGTTTTTTGCGCGAAGAAGCCGCGAATCCTGGCCGTTCCGGCCATAGGCTTTCTGTGGAAGCAGAAGCGCAGATCCTCCAAGCTCGGAATATTTTGGCTAAGTTTTTTAACGTGAAGCATCCGGAACGAATCATTTTTACGTTAAACGGTACGGATTCGTTAAACATCGCGATTAAAGGCGTGCTTCGTGCCGGCGATCATGTCATTACGACCGTGCTTGAACATAATTCGGTCTTGAGGCCGCTCAATGCGCTCGCAGCGAACGGCAAGATTGCGCTTACAAAATTAGATGCTTCCAAAGAAGGTTTGATCGATCCTGAAAACGTTCGAAAAGCGATTCGGAAAAGTACAAGGCTGGTTGCCGTTACGCATGCTTCCAATGTGACCGGTGTCGTTCAGCCTGTCCAGCCAATCGGCCGAATCGCGCGTGAATCGGGCGCATTATTTTTAGTGGACGCTGCGCAAACAGCCGGTGTGATTCCGATTGATGTGGAACAAGATCTGATTGACTTGCTCGCTTTTCCTGGGCATAAGTCTCTCTACGGACCGCCGGGTACGGGCGGGCTTGTTGTCGGCGAGCGGCCTCAGCTTGTGCCCTGGCGCGAAGGCGGCACGGGGTTTGATTCGGAATCCGCAACGCAGCCTGAGGAATTCCCATTTGCGCTCGAAGGCGGAACACCGAATACGGTTGGCATTGTGGGCCTGAAGGAGGGTGTCGAGTTCATCTTAAAAGAAGGGCTTGAAAGGATTCAAAACCACGAACGCTCACTCGTCCGGAAACTTCGTGATGGACTTGCGCGGTTGTCAGGTGTCCATTTACACGGAACAAGTGATGTGGCAAAGTCGGTCGCGCCTGTTTCATTTGTCGTCGACGGCCTCGATCCGCAAGAATTGAGTGTGATTCTGGATCAATCGTTCGACATCGCCGTCCGCGCCGGGCTACACTGCGCTCCGCTGGTGCATCAGGCGCTCGGAACTTTTCCTAAGGGAAGCGTTCGGCTGAGCCCTGGCTATTTCAATACGGCGCACGATATGGAACAAGCGGTTTCGGCGGTGCGTGAAATTCAGAGTCAAGTCTCGGTGTAATTGATGGACAAGGTGATCCTGACAAAGGAAGGTTTCGAGAAACTGAGATCTGAGCTTGAAAAGCTCATGACGGTGAAACGTGTGGAGGTCGCGAAGCAGCTTGAAACGGCGCGCGCCTACGGGGATTTGAGGGAGAATGCCGAGTACGAAACAGCGAAGGAAGCAAAGTCACAGCTAGAGTCAAAGATCCACAAACTTGAGGAAAGATTGGCGCAGGCGAAAGTGGTGGATGTCGAGGGCGCGCCTACGGATAAAGTTTATTTCGGGACGAAGGTGGACTTGAAAAACAAGCAAACCGGAGATCCGATCACGTTCCACCTCGTTTCGGGCGACGAAGCAGATGTTTCAAAAGGAAAAATTTCAATTCACTCTCCCATTGGAAAATCTTTGTTGGGCCATCAAGTGGGTGAAACGGTTGACGTTCGTGTTCCGGCCGGCCTCGTTTCCTACGAAATTTTAAAGATTTCACGTTGATGGTCGACACTTTGTAAGGAGGTGATTTGGCCATGACACAGTAGAGGTTATCCTTCATTTTCGCGCTGTTACTCCTTTTCTCTTTCATGTTCCTGCCCGAGGCGCGCGCGAGTTTCGGCGAGAAAGGGCCGGTCCAAAAGCTGGCAAGGGGATTTGCGCATGTTTTGTCTGCTCCGCTTTACATTCCAAAAGAGATCATCCAAACGACGATGGAAGCAGAACCGGTTTATCTGGCGCCTTGGAAGGGTATCACATTCGGGGTTGGCAAAGGCGCATTTCTGATGGGCCGCCAGTGGATTTCTGGATTTAGAGATATCTTTACGTTTTGGACACCGGGCCCGCCTTTGTTTGAGCCCGACAGCCTCTTACTCGAAATTTAATCCCCGCCTATCGCGGCTTAGAGGAATTGAATGTCGGGGCGCATCCCACTTGAGACGGTTGAATTCGCTGCACCCTGAATATCGTTTTGAGTTCTAGGTTAGAGATTTTTCTGTTATCATTTAGTTCCTCCCGCCAACAATTCTCCCGCATATATTTCGGTTCTATGGGTGTATTTTTAGAAAGGGGAAAGTGACGAAACATTTGGTTTCTCGAGAGGTCATCGAGCGAAAAATCTACGTCATCCGCGGTCAAAAGGTGATGTTAGATCGAGATCTTGCTGCTCTCTACGGGGTCGAAACAAGAGTTTTAAACCAAGCTGTCAGGCGAAATATAGAGCGCTTTCCTCTCGACTTCATGTTTGCTCTAACCCGCATTTCTCGTGCGCCGTGAAAGGGCGCACTTCCCAATGGGAGGGAGATATCCCATCCGGCAACTACCGCTCCAGCCGGAAGCAACCGGAGCATCTGCACGAGCAATCAAACAGATGAAGCCTCCGGTGGAAAAAAGGTCGCAAAAGGCGATCAGCGAGCGCACAGGCCGTAACATAAGTAAACGCCGAGCAAGCCTCGAAAAGGGTAATGTGACTGCCGAGCTGGTGAGAAACATGCGAAGGCCGAAGCCCACACGGGAAAGAGCGGGAAGCGAAGTGTGGGGGCACCGGGGTATTGGCGACAGCATGTGCGCAAAGGGAAGTGAAGTCAACACGGGAAGTCCCAAACGCGGATAACGAAAGCAGAGACTCGCGAGAGCCGGACTGCTGCGTGAGGGATGGCGGAGAGGCCCGTAGTAGCTGGGAAGCGACTAACCCTCGTGGAGCCAAGGGGCCTCAGTTCAAGGGCAACGCAGGAAAGAGCGAGAGCGAGGAGATTGGCGTGAGTCTAGCAACCCCGGAAAGTGTTCGGAAGCTCCAGAGAGCGTTGTATGCAAAAGCGAAGGCCGATCCGAAGTATCGCTTCTATGCCTTTGTATGACAAGATTAGTCGCAAAGACGTGTTGTGGCACGCGTGGGGAAGTTGCAGAGCCAATCACGGCGCCGCAGGAGTGGATCAAGAGACGTTTGAGCGAATCGAGTCTGAGGGCGTCGAAGGATGGTTGGATCGACTGGCGGAAGAATTAAAGGCCAAGACGTACCGACCGCAGGCCGTGAAAAGGGTATGGATACCCAAGGCAGATGGAAAGCAAAGGCCGTTGGGGATTCCGACCATCAAAGACCGAGTCGCGCAGATGGCGGCAGTGATCGTGTTGGAAGCCATCTTCGAAGCGGATTTGACGGAAGAGCAATATGCGTATCGTCCTAAACGGGATGCGCATGATGCGATCAGGGAAGTGCACGGGCTGTTGAATCGGGGCTATCGTGAAGTGGTCGATGCGGATCTGATGAACTACTTCCACAGCATCCCGCACCATGAATTGATGCAGAGTTTAGCTCGGCGCATAAGCGATGGGGCGGTGCTCGGCTTGGTGAAGACATGGCTGCAGATGGCTGTTGAAGAAGAAGATGGTGGAGGCGCAAAGAGGCGAACCACGGCCAGTAAAGATACGGGACGTGGAACGCCGCAAGGCGCCCCGATTTCACCGCTTTTGAGTAACGTCTACATGCGGCGCTTCATTCTCGGATGGAAGCAACGAGGCGGGGAGGAAGCGTTGGATGCAAAGATCGTCAACTATGCCGATGATTGTGCGCCACGCAAAGCTGCATGAGAGATGAGGGCAGGTCCCTCGGAGCCGACTTGCAGGAGTAGGCTTCAAACCACCTTAAGCGGCTTTGGCCA
>MHFT01000096.1 GCA_001804315.1 Omnitrophica bacterium RIFCSPLOWO2_12_FULL_50_11 | reverse complement strand
GTCAGATTCGAGCGTGAGCGCACGTTCATATTCCTGTTTTGCTTCGCTACGTTTTCCAAGCGTCCGCAAGGTATACGCCATATTGACGCGCGTCTTCACGAGATCCGGCTTGATCCGCAATGCTTCCAACTGGCAGTGAAGCGCTTTCTCGTGTTCGCCCTGTTTCGTCAGCTCATGCGCTAAGTTGTGATACGCGAGCCAGCTCGTCGGGTTTTTCGAAATCGTGTCTTCGTAAAGCCTCACCGCGTCCTGAAAAATGTAGCTGCGCTGCCACGTCAGTCGAGTGAGGGTGATCCATAACAGAAGAATCACTCCAGCGGTTACATACTTGCGGGCCGGCGTGAAGCTAAAAGAGGTGATCATCGAAGCGCCAAGAGCAATCACGCCGATGCTCGGCACGTACTGATGATGGTCTGTCACAAAGGCAAATCGTGTCCCGTAAAAATTAATAAAACCCAGCGCCGGTGCAATTGTGAGAATGAAAAAAAGTATCGCCGCGAGCGGACCTTTCCCCAGCTTGTGTCTCGCGGCCCAGGCACCAACGACCAGTCCGATCACGGCGGCCGGAAACAGATATTGCCACCACTGGGACGGGTCGACGTGCCATTTGGGATAAATGAAAGCGAGATTTGCTGGCCACAAGAGTTTGCTTAAGTAAAAGCATAACGAGCGCCCTGCGATTAAGAGCCTCTCGAGGAAGGAAAAAGACCAATCCGCCCCTTGTGTGCCTAAAAACACTCGTTCCACCCAAATGGTGACAAACCCCATCAATAATCCTGAGAGAAAAAAAGGAATTAAAGGGTAGACATGAGCGGTGCGTCTTAATTTTTGCATCCACCATAAAATGAGCAGAACGATGACAGGAAGGGTGCAGGTCGTCGACTTTGTCAAAAGTCCGCAAAGGAAGAGAATTAACGAAGACCCATAAGCACCCCACGTAGAAGAGGCGCGACTGCCGATCTCCTTAAGCGCGTGAAATCGCAAGTAACACACGAGTGACAACAGGTAGAACATCGTGTACAGAACATTTCTCAGCTCAGTGATCCAAGCAACCGATTCGACATGAACGGGGTGGATACCGAAGATCGCAGCAGCAAGCCATGCCCCTCGCACCTCCAGCCGACGCAAGAGCTGCCAGATCAACAAGGTGTTTACAACATGCAGCACAATATTAAGTAAATGATAGCCAAACGGATCTAACCCCCAAATCCGGAATCCAAGCCAATAGGTCGTAAAAACAAGTGGATAATATTGAGGCGTCGCGCCAGGCTGCAACCAAATGGCGCGGAGCCCGTCTGGAGAACGCATCCAGAGGTTTTCTGTCAGGTGATAATTATCATCCCAGATGAATCCACCAGCTGCATGCGGCAAATGAGCAATGAGAGTCACCGCCGCCAAAACAAAAATACTCCCCACAGCCGCTGCGCATGAGGTTTTTCGATGTTGACTTAACTTATCCATTCGATCAGAGTGACTACCGGATCAATCAGAATTATCTCTCCCCTGAATCATCTCCCTGTTATTCCGGTTTCCATTCCTGCATTGTTTTGAAGAGCTCCATTGTTCTTTTCCCCATATACGTACAACAATCGGTACCCCTTCCAAAGGTGCCGGGTTAATTTGCTCATCTGAACCCCGCACAATCGGAAGGGGTCTCTTTTTCATACTTTGACATCATTGACAAAAAAAGGAAGCGAAAGAAAGAAAAAACCGTGTCTAGATTGACTTCAATTTAAAACCCACAAAATCCTCGCCCGTAACGCCACACTCCGTTTCGCTGTCAGTCCGGTGAGCCGACACAAGCCCAAGAAAAAAGCGGCAGGCTGTAGAGGTATCCTGCCAAAAATCAGACGCATCGAGGGGATTGACAACTTAACGGTTGGTGCTCTGCGGGAGAACATTGGATGGTTTGCTTATGGCTTGATCTTGCCTCCAGAGCTTCGCTTTGGCTTGGGCGTACTGCTCTTTTCGGATTCGCGCTTTCTTGCGCCCGAAATAATGTCCGCCCAGGATGGCACCAAGAGAGCCTATCCCGAAGGGAAGGACACTATTGAGGTATGCTCCGATGTAACTTCCATAGGCCGGATAGAGGATCTTGTAACCGTCGATTTCGTTTTGTTCGTCCTGGTGGGTCTGAAAATATTCGAGGGCTGTTGTGGTAGCATAATCCTCCTGAATTAAGTCCATGCCGGGCACTGCCCTCATTAGGGCGTAAAACCCACCGCTCTCCTGACGGTCAAAATCCTTGGCGTGGCCGCCCTCATGGACCACCACCGGCGGAAGATCGGAAAAGATGTGGATGGTGTCCGTGAAAGGATTGTAGTAATCTCCCGCTGTGATTCGTTCAAAAATGAGAGACAACGTCGTGACAAAAAAACCGGGAAAGATCCGAAACAGAAAAAATATTTTCCCGTTCGTAAAAAGTCGCCGGTACTGATCCGCCAAGGCCAGTCGGTTAACTCTCACCTTCACATCCGTCAACTCATTTTCAATGAGGAATCGGCGGAGATGCTCAAGTGTTTCATCAGAGACGCTGCGATTCTTGAATTTGGAGTTCCACAGAATCAGCTGGTCCAAAAGGGCGAGAAGACGGGCTAAGAGATCGATCGGGGGAAATGGTATCCCCCGTTCGATGACAGGCTCTTTGGGCAAAGAGCCGGCGGCTCCTTTGATGGATGCCGAATTCGTTGCGCAACCGTTGAACGTTAGAACGATCGATAAAAACAGGCTAAGCGCTTTCAGCGCTCACCTCCCCTCTCTGACCAACCCCCGTAAAGTTTCCAGAAACTTATCTCCCCACTTCGGAGCAAAAATGTGCGTCCGCACCTTTGCCTTCGAAATGACTTCCACGCTCGTTTCCTTATCATCCGGCGTCGTGTCAAAATAAATCCCCACAAGCTCTCCCCAGCTCATCAGAGAAACTCCGTGCCCCACGACGAGATACCCCCCGTCAAAATTCTCTTCTTTGATGCGCAAACCCTGCATCGTGGCAGCCTCCTTGGCTGCCTCAAAAACTTCGCGGTAATCTGCCTTAAAGGTCGCCCGCGTCCCTTTGCCGCGGAACTGGTGAATGTTTCCAACAGTGGTACAGCCAAAAAAGATGGTGAGAATCAACAGAGAAAAAATGGCTAACGATCTTGGGTGATGGTAGTTTAAAATACTCATCGTATCCTCCTGGGTTAGTGCCGTGAGAAAAAGCTCAAATGTCAGCCCTATTATCGATAAAAAATTTAAGAGCGCAATATAAAAAAGGAGGGGAGGTCGTCTTCTCCAACCTCCGATTGGAGACCCAAACAGGGAAGGCAACCGCCCTCCTCGGGCCGAACGGTTGTGGCAAGACAACTCTTATTGCAGTCCTTGCAGGTTTAATTCCGAACTTTTCTGGAGAAATTTTTTTCCAAGGCCGCCCATGGACGCGGGAAGCGCTGCGGCACGTGGCTTTTGTGTTCGATCGTGCCGGTTTCCCACCGTTTATGAATGCGACAAGCCTCCTCCGATTTTTTTCGAAGCTTTACGGAATAGACAATGGAGTTCAAAGAGCGCATGAAATGCTTGAGCTTGCGGGATTGCAGGGGGTTAAAAAACCTTATTTTCAATATTCTCAGGGAATGCGTCAGCGTCTTGCGATGGCACTTGCCGTCCTCAAAGGACCCCGACTCCTCATTCTAGACGAAGGTCTCACTTTTATTGACCGAACCAATAAAGAGCGGATGATTGAGAACTTGAAAACGCAGATGGCCAAGGGACATCTTTCCATTCTCTTGGCCACTCACAGCCACGAAGAATGCCGTCGGCTTGCCGATGAAGTCTTAAACTTCAATGAACTCGTGGAAACGACTGAACGATGCTTTCAAAAGTAGCTCAGCCGCACTTTTTTCTTATTCTTTTCTTCGGAATCCTCGTGGCGATAATTGGTGTGGCTCAGTCGCTTGTCCTCATTCACTTTTCAGTTGAAGAACCGCCCGCATTCGATCCTTTCCTTTTCCAGGCTTTTTCAGGAAGTTTCGACATCTTTTTCCCCTTTCTCACAACTCTTCTCGCGTTGGGCCTTCTTCCGGGAGACATTGCCTCTGGCTTGATCCGGCACTATCTTACGGTCCCTTCCTCTCGTCGTTTCCTTTTCAACCAATATGTCCTGCTTTCGTGCCAAGCATCGGGTTTCCTCCTTGCCATCTATTCCCTTTGCCTCGTGGCAACCTTCTGCGTAACTCAGTCTCTTTGGCCGTCTCTGTCTTCTCTCTTATGGCTGGGCGTTCTTGTCCTCACACCGTTTGCCTTTTTAATCATCCAGCTTCTGCTCTTCTCTTTTTATTTCCTCCTCCATAACCGTGTTGGTGCCCTTGCCACAACACTGGTTCTCCTTTTCCTCATAGAATTGCTAGCGGGTGTGAGTGGACTTTATTCCCTATTGCCGACAGCGAATACAGGTTTTTTATCTGAGTGGGTATTTGAGTGGGTGAACGGATTTCCGCCAGAAAATTCAGCTTTTCTGGTCGGGATGGGTGGAGTAATTGTCTGGAATGCCCTTTTGTACACGATTAACCTACGCTTATTCTCAAGGCTTAATCTTCACGCGTTGGGTTAGAATCATCCTCCCCGGCCTCTTCCTCCTAACCCTAGCTGCCTTAGCATATCCGGGAGGCGCGGACGAGCCCACTACCCACGCCCTCCAGGTTGGCACCGATGGATTTACTCTCCATCAAATTCCTCTCCCCCATCCGCGCCCTAGCGTCTTTAAATCGGATCACAAATCGCCGTGGCCGAGGGTAACCGCGAAGGGAAAACCTCAGGGCTATGCAATCTATCCAGAGGTTAAAGAGTACCTGGATCTCACTTTTCAGGATGCCACGGGCGATGGGTTGCATGACCTTATTTATTCGACCCAACGGAAGCGCTCGCTCATCCTCGATATCTTTCCCCAATCTCCTCCCGGGAATTTCTCCCCGGACAAACGCCTGACGATAAGAATTAGCTTAACCGATTTGCCGCTGTCTTCCGCCCCCATTTTCTTTGATTTTAACGGCGATAACCGGCTCGATCTGCTTCTGATCTCAAAACATCCCACATCACCCATGACTTTCAGCTTGAGGGGACAAGTTAAGTTTTGTCTGTGGCTGGCAGGTGACAGCGAGGCCCTTCTTGAACACGTTCCCTTTCCGCCGGATATTTCGGAAGCTCCCCTGGAGCCGCTTTACTTGCTTAAGCATAGAGAGCTAAAACGATGGGCTGTCCTTGGAATCCAGACCAGTCTTTCTCGCCCGACAAAAAAAGGACTCAGCCAATATTTATTTCACGGAATCATCCGGTACAAAGTCAGACTGAGAGAAATTTCTGCTCGTGGATTCCGGACCGTTTCAACGGTGCGCTTTGACTTATCGGTGCATCAACAGGAGGTATTTGAGCAACGAATCTTGAACGCCTTTAACGAATGGGAGAAGGTGGATTTACCAAAAGCGCTTTATTGGGAACGCCGGATTTCAAGCCGGCCACGCATCCGTTACGACTGGACCGGCGATGGGAGCATGGATGACATCATGATCCATCCTGGTGAAAGGCATGAGGTCTGGGACCGAAGGGAAGATAAATTGGTCAAGACTTTTCAGTTGACTCGCAACAACCTCGTCACGGGCGCCTACCTTGATCTTGACGGAGATGGATTCGTCGAAGAGCTCGATTTCCAGTTTCTTCGTCTTCCGGGAACTCAACTGCCAAAGAGCACTGATTTATCTGTGAACCACCGCTTTCAAAAAAATCGATTCCCGGAAAAGTACCACGTAGAAGGTTTGGTTTTCTTTCCACAGTCCTTCGTTGATTTTGACAGGGACGGTGATTTAGACCTCATTACGGTGAAAAATCTGGATGTGAGAAGAGGGGTTATCGCAAAACTTCTCCGTGGGATCACAAAGAATCTCTGGTTCGAACTTTTAGTCTATGAACGGGCGCGAGCGGCCTTCAGCCAAAGACCGCTTATGAAAAGGAAAGTTTGGCGCCTAAAAGGCCTGGATGCGATTCATTCCTATGGAGATCTTCTTTAACCTTTCACCGCTACAGCAGCGTCATCGTCTATATAGGCTTTTACTTCGGAGCCGGCCATGATTTCGGCCTCTCCCCCTTTCATAAACAGGAATAGGAAACAAAGAACTAACCCGAGGACCAGGCTGAGCGTCTGTTTTTCTTCGCCCTCGCGGTGCAGGGTGGAACGAAGATAGACCGTTCGACCGTCCACTGTACTGGTCGACTTTACCGAAATTCCAACCCGACCCGCTTCCCCGATAAAACCCCGATCCGACGCTGCAATTACCTCCCCTTGAACCGGCGTCCCCGCGTCGATGACGACCTTGCCGTCTACTACCACGTCACGAAGAACCTCCATATGGACGATATCTCCCAAATGGGATGTCTCAGAAGATACCATTTGCGTCAGACGAAGGCTTACGGGCGTTCCCCGCTTTAATTGAACCGCTCCCGCTTCGACCGCCTGGCCTATGGGAACCATGACCTGGGGTGGGAAAATCGAGAGAACCACCAATAAAAGCACCAGAAAGAAGTTCTTCATCTCAAACCCTCCTCGGATAGGATTAAAAGGTGACGAGAAACCCACATTGTGATTTTGAAAAAAGAAGCTGAAACAAAGAAGAGCGCACCACTCCCCGCCATCAATCCGGTCAAGACACGGACCCCTTGAGGATTCACTGCTCCTCGGAAATAGTCGAC
The DNA here is from genome assembly GCA_001804315.1 of Omnitrophica bacterium RIFCSPLOWO2_12_FULL_50_11. GTDB lineage: Bacteria > Omnitrophota > Omnitrophia > Omnitrophales > Danuiimicrobiaceae > 2-12-FULL-50-11-A. The sequence continues at coordinate 19,238 of MHFT01000096.1, read as the reverse complement.
GAAGATATCCAGCATGAGCGGCGCAACCAAAAGAAAAGAAATGCTGAATACCCGCCTTGCGCAGAGGTTGAGAAACTTGGAGGGGGACCTACACCCTGCCAAAAAACAGGCGCCCAGGCCGACCCCCGCGAGAACTCCGAAACAGTGGCTGCAGACGCCAAAATTGGAGTTGGCGTACCAAAGCGACCGGCTCGGCATCTGATGGCAAAAGGAATGCAAAAAGGCATAGATACGAACCGAAACAGGGAGCATTATCGTCTCGGTCACGGGGGCCAGAAGAGACAGGATAAGAAGAGCACTGCAAATGAAACCTATTAGAAAAAGAAAGGCTCGGGCTGATTTTTTAAAAAACGATTTGGACATTGGTCGGCGTTGCATCTTTCCCGCGCGTCGATTGGATCCTGTTAATTTCCAACTTTGAGCCTTCCAAGCTTTTTCCTTCCTTGAGATTAAAGAACACAAACCCTTGCACCGTAGAGGCAGGGTGGAGGAAGAAAGTTTCTTGCAAGGTCTTTTGCCAAAGGTCCCTCCTGATTTTTCGGTTCACGTCTTTGGTCCCAATGGCCGTCAATACAGGCATGATAATAATTGCGGGGAACAAAATGAGAAAACTCGCTGCGGCAATCGCGGCCCCTCCCAGGAAACCGCCAAAGGTCCTCCCTTCCACGTTCTTTTTCAATGCCCCATAAACACGCTCGAATTCGGTTTTTCTGAGGTCCTCACCGCCGGGTAATATCAGACGAATGTTGTCCAGCTCAACCTTATAAGAGTTTCTTCCTTTATTGTCAAAAGCGATAAGGATAGGCAGGATATCGCCTTCTCGCAAATTATTTTCGAAGAAGGCGGACATCTGTCCTTTGTCCATGAGAGGCATCACTCCTACCTCGACATTCTCGACAAGCTGATGGTAGGGCGTTTCATCTGGTTGCAAGGCAGGATAAGGGTAGGGGTTGTAACTTGCGCAGCTATTAAGCAATAAAAGGATAGAGAGAACGATGCAGATATTCTGATGTCTCATATTCGTCTACCGGGAGTTGGAAGGAGGCATTTTACCTCGATTTTGCGTTAAATCTCAATCGTTTTTTCCCCCCACTCTTGATTTGACCTTCTGATGATCCAATTCATGTCGTGTGCTACAATACCGCTGCATGGCAAAAAACACTTTGGCATTTCTGGCGATCCTTTTGGTCTCGCTCTGCTGCACGGGGAAGGCAGCGCTTGCAGCGGATGAAGACATTCCTTATCCGGTGCGCATTCCCTACCGGATCGTGCGTGGCAGTGCGAACATCGCGCTCGGATGGACCGAAGTGCTGTTGCGACCCTTCGGCGAACGGAAGCGCGAATCGGTTGCGGAATCCCTGGGCCTGGCTGCCGGTCACACCGTCGAGCGGGCTGCCTTCGGCTTCCAAGATGTCTTCATGTGCTGGGTCCCCGACATGCAAATGCTTGAGCTCTATCCCGACTGGCAGGGGTGGCCCTACCTGTTTCACTGGTCCTAAGCCGCCTGTTTCGACCTCAGCGTACGACATCAAACCGGCGGTCATCAATCAACTCACCCTGATGGTGAACCCACACACGCCAGCTTCCGAGATGGTGTTCGGGATGCGCGGTGTCAAATTTGAGTTCATTTCTCGCCAACTGCGCATTACCAAAAGCGATCGTAAACGTTTCCTTCTGATAAAGCGAGCCGTCCGGTGCAAACCAGCTTGCCGTCAGCTCGGGTTTGTTGACGGCCGCGACGACGCTGCGAAATCCGCTTTTAAATTTGCAGAACCAAACCACTTTGCCGTCTGAGAGGGAGAACCGGGTACCCGCATCTTCAATCCGGCTTCCGACCAGCCAGTTGTCCACGTCGCGGCTCAGCCCCATGGATTCGATTCCGAATTTCTGCATCATTTCATTCATCTGCTCGGCCGCGTCACGTTGATGATCCTCCTTGGCTGCCTCGTGCTCGCGCCTCATCGCTTCCATTTGTTCCTCCGTTTCCGCAAGCTTTATCATGAGTACTCGAAGCCGCTCTTCGGTATCCGCGGCCCTGATAGCCTCACCTTGAAGCACGGGCTCTTTCGTCAGTTCAATCCCCTGGACGACTAAGGGATCGGAAACAATTTGCGCCGCAGTTGCGGGCACGGGCGTCACAACCGCTAGGGTCGTGACACTTTGCAGCAGGGGCGCTTGTGAAGCAGCCTCCGCCGTTCCAAACGCCCTTGATACGGCAACACTGGAGGGTGCGGAAAGGGTCTTTGCGCTGGCTGGCCGATCCAAAAACATGCCTGTGTTCATTGGAATGCTTACAGAAGCCGCTTGATCCCCCGTGCCCAGCACGGGTCCTTGGGCAGCGGAGACCGGTTGAACCGGCGCGCTGCTTGGGGCACGGCTTTCGAGGAGCCGCCCCACCGCTTCTTCCACCGTCTCCCCCGCGCGGATCGGGACATTTAATTCCCAGTCTTGGCTGGGCGTGATGGGAAATTTTATTGGATATTGCGTTTGAAGCTCCTCCACCGCTTTTTTCAGCCTGAGATAGCGTTCCGGCGTAGCCGGATGAGAAGCAAACGTGAACGCCAGCACTTGAAATCCCGGCGCGTCGGTGCTCAGCCGGCTGAAAACCACGGCACCGTGGGCCACGTCATAACCCGCATGGAAGGCATGCTTCATCCCAAAGTAATCCGCTTCCCGCTCGTATTCCCGCGAGACCGCGGCATTCGTTGCGGCCTGAGCCGGTTCCATCACGGCGCGGCCCAGCCCCGGAAAAGTAAAGGCTTCGATCACACCCGCCATAGCGCCGTACGCAACGGCCGTTCCTAGTTGGGCACCGAATTCCTTGATTTTGTGCTTTCTCGTCACGTGCGCAAGCTCATGGCTCATAATGAAAGCGAGTTCGTCGTCATTTCGGCTGTAGCGGAGGGCACCGATACCGACATTGATTCTCGACCACGACGCTGAGGCTTCCAGGTTCGGCGTCGGCTCGAGAAAAAACTGCGCTTTGTAGTAAACCTTCTCGATCGGCACTTCGCGCTCGAGGATCTTCGCTCTTCGCCAAATTTTAAGTTTCGCCGCCTTGCCTTCGGCATCCTTCAATCTACGGAAATAAGCGCCAAGTCCGCTCGTCTTCTTTCCGTCAAGGGCCACAATCACATCGCCCGGAAGTATGTCGAGCCTCTCCGCTTGGCTCGCCGGATAAAGGCCGAGCACCAAACCGCCTTTCACGGATTTGTCAATTCCATAGACTTTCCGTGCGTGATCCTTGAGCTCGGTCACGCCCACGCCGATGAAGTTAAATTCTGGCGCGCTTTCCACCAGCTCCGGCACGGGCGCCTTTAAGATCCGGTACCCGACTCGGTACACGCGCGGGAGCCAGATCTGCGAAGCCTCAAAGAATTTCGCGTTGAACTCTTCTTTCGCCTGCTCGATTTCCGCCCGCGTGACCTTGGGACCCGTCGTGGCACAGGAGGAGATCCCCACCGAAAGAAACAAGATCAAAACGGACAAACACCTATTTTTCATCATTCGGAGTTAAAAAGGAAATCGGAGGCGTTCCTGTAAAGAGGCTGTTATTACCCCTTGCAATTAGATGATAGCAGCTAAAATCAACGAGTTGTCTTGAGTTCTTTGGTGTGGTGATTTGTCCTCCTTCAAGTTTAAAAAATGGGCAAACCACCTTGAGGTGTTCATCTTTACGCGATTGTCGCAACCCAAAACAGGACACAGAATATCAAACGAATAAGACATTTTTACACAAAATCAGCCTTGCACTGACAGCAACGCCCCCTATATTCTAGGCGTTAACTACTGGACGAGCTTGTTCGTTGGTTTGCGCGGAGGATCGCTTTTCGGACGCTCCTCAGCTTTTGGATTTTGCTTAAAAGAAGGGGTTAACTCGGCGTTAATCTTTGCGTAGTCAGGAGCTTCGTCTGTCGAAGCGACGATCGCGTTAATCGGACATTCCGGGAGACACTGGCCGCAGTCAATACAGGTTTCTGGGTCAACGACCATGTATACTTCACCCTTGTATTCACCAGAATGGATGCAATCGACGGGGCAGACAGCAACGCATGAAGCGTATCTTTCTCCCAGACACTTTTCAGTAATCACATACGGCATTTCCTTCCTCCTTTCGTTGACTGCCTGAACTGAATGATCGTGCGACTGACGATTTCGTATCTTAACGAAAAAAATAATGTGGCGCAAGCGAAATTAAATCAAAATCTGCCTGCACTCGCGGTGACCTCTCCTATTTTGTACGAGCCTGCTCGTGAATTCAAAAGAAAGAGCCTTTTAATTTTGCTCCGATGTCCATTTTGAATCACGATCAAGGTATCTCCCAATGCAGCACACGTTACGTGAGAAAGCTGGCTTCCGGCTCCAACATCAGGAAGGAGTTTTCGGACGAGGTTTAAAATCATACCTCGGCTCTCGATGCAATGAACTTCAAAAAAATCCATCAGGCAGTACTGAAGAACCTCCCGACTTGTTGTTTTTTCCATTTCTCTGCGTGTCCTTTCTCAACGAGATTTGGATCAAAGGATAGACGAGGCCAAGAGCTGAGGCAAGAAACGGCAACGCAAAAAACAAGAAGATCCATTTCAAAGAGAAAGATCCAGCGAGGCGAGATAAAAAATGGAGTGCGTGATCCGTTGACGTAACAGCACAAAGCACAACAGGTGACCGGTCACCCCTGTTGTACCTCTAATGCTAATGCCGGGAGCCGGACTTGAACCGGCACGGGCTTTTAAAAGCCCTTGGGATTTTAAGTCCCATGCGTCTGCCTATTCCGCCATCCCGGCAAGCAATGTATGCTATTATCTCGCAAATGAGCGGACCGGCAGGAAATTTTTTAAGGGAGTGCAGTGGTTCAAATATCTGAGGGGTCGGTGTGTTTTCCGACCCCTCATCCCGAGCGAAGCGAGGGATCTCATCAATGAGATCCTTTCGGCCCTTCGGGCCTCAGGATGAGCCGTCTTTATCTGAAAAAACTCCCAGACGGCTCAAATATCTACACTACAAATTTCCACTATACAAGGAATATTTTGTGAATCGCTGTAGAGAGGTACTGGCTGCAAAGACCAAAACTGGATTTGGGGCATGTATGCTGGAGCCTTTTTTCAAGCGCTTTCTGATACGTCCACATGGGAACACAAACTCCACTCACTCGTTCCATCCGTGAAATATTCTTTCTTCCAGATGGGAACCCGATGTTTAATTTCTTCAATCAAATAACGTGAAGCTTCGTACGCTTCGCCTCGGTGGGCACTTTTCACTTCCACGGCAACTGCAATCTGACCTAGCCAAACGCGTCCCAGCCGATGGAAAATCTTCACTTCCTCAAGCGGCCACTTTTCATACGAAAGGCTGACCAATTCGCTCAGTATCTGTTCTGCCATCTCCTCATAAGCTTCGTATTCAAGATAAAGGACTTTTCTCGTGTGAGAATCGCCGCGAACGATGCCGAGAAATAGGACATCGGCACCGGTTTTAAACTCGTCGTCGCCCGCCAGCAAATCGGAAATTCGAATCGGTGTTGCCACAAGATGCATGGTCTAACCCCCGCTTACCGGCGGGAGAATGGCTACTTCGTCTTCTACTGACACAGAAGCTCCATCATCCGCATATTTCCCATTGACAGCAACGAGGCAGTGCTCAAGAAATGGAACCAGGGACGGGATTTCCTCATGCAAACGGGAAACAACCTCACCACATGAAATCACTGAGGGAACTTCAAGATGGATTTCACCTTGTCCCGCAATTTCTTTCAATACGGCAAAAAGTTTAATCGTCATCGTCATTTGGTTCACCCCCCCACATGAGACATCTGAAAATCCTTGTGCTTGACTTGGGTATCATTCAAAAAATGCTGTTCGGGACGCAGCCAAACTACCTCCTGGATTTTCCTCTTCATCTCTTCTTTTGGAACTCCTGAACGGACCAGCGCTCTTAAATCCAAATCCTCTTTTCCGTGAAGACACGTTTTTAAAGCCCCATTCGCTTTCAGTCTAAGCCGATTGCAGCGTGCACAAAAAAGATTGGAAAGCGGGCTGATGAAACCCACTCGAGCGCCGGTGCCTTTGATCGAAAAAACTCGAGCCGGAGAAGAATCATAGGTATCCACGGGAATTAATTCATACGCTTGCTCAATTTTTTCTTTCGCTTCTTCGGTGCTCAGAAATCTTTCCTCCGGATCCAACTGAATCAGTTCATTGGTGGGCATCAGCTCGATCAAGCGGACTTCAATCGATCGCTCAATGGCGAAACGAACGAGATCTAAAATTTCATCTTCGTTGATTCCTCTCAAAAGCACCGTATTGAGTTTTACAGGCCGAAGGCCGCACACAAGGGCCTCTTCGATTCCGTCAAGCACCTGAGCGAGCCGATCGATTCCCGCAATCTGCTGAAATCGAATGCGATTCAAGGTATCGAGACTAATGTTCACCCGATCAAGACCAGCTTCCTTAAGTTTTCGCGCCTGGCCTTTTAAAAAGACTCCGTTGGTAGACATAGCCAATTCTCGAATTTCGGGAATTTCCCGAATTCGAAAAACGAGCTCGGCAATATCCTTTCGTACCAAAGGCTCGCCGCCCGTCAAACGAACCTTTCGGATTCCGAGCTCGGCAAAGCACTTTGTCAACGCGATGATCTCCTCATAGCTAAGAAGCTCACCCCACGGCTCGAAGCCCGCTCCGTGCGCCGGCATACAATAGAGACAACGAAGGCTGCAGCGATCGATAACGGAAATTCTAAGATAGCTCAGTTCACGGCCGAATTGATCCTTCAATCCCTTACCTCCTCCAAAAGCACTCTTGTCTTAAAGCCAGTGGGAAATTTCGAAAGAACCTCATGGAATGTCCACCCTGCTTGAACGGATCGAAGAATGAGAAGAGCACCAAAGCTGACAAGCCCGAACGCCATAAAACCTACGCCGTAAGTTCCCGCCACATCCTTAAAAAAACCGAAAATCGCCGGAAGGAAAAATCCTCCAAGTCCGCCCGCTGCGCCTACCACACCCGTCATCACACCAATTTCTTTTCGGAACCTTAACGGAACCAGCTGGAAGACCGCCCCATTTCCCATACCGAGTGAGGCCATTCCAAGAAAGATGAGGAACGTAGCAATCGGAAGTAGCGGCAGGGTGGCAACGCCCAACATGAAGACCCCGAGGAAGGCAAAAAGAAGGGTGAGCATTCGAACTCCCCCAAAACGGTCCGCCAAATATCCACCGACGGGTCTAAAAAAACTCCCCGAAAACACACAAAGCGCTGTGAAATTTCCAGCCGTCACTTTGCTAAGACCATATTGATCGTGAAAGAAAATACCCAAAAAACTAGCGAGCCCTACAAAGCCACCGAACGTAATACTGTAAAAGAAACTAAACCAGAACGTATCCACTTCCTTAAGCACAGAAAAATAATCCGCAAGCTTTTTGGGCTTGGGACGCGTAGGGCTTTCCCTGGCTAGAAGGCTAAACGTGATCAGCGTAAGCACGACCGGAATCAAAGCTAAAGCAAAGACGTTTCGCCAGCCAACCAGTTCCGCAAGCCGCGGTGCAAAAAGAGAAGCGAGAACGGTTCCACTATTACCGGCGCCTGCAATTCCAAGAGCCATACCCTGATGTCGAGGCGGATACCAACCGCTTGCAAGTGGAAGCGCCACTGCGAAACTTCCGCCAGCCACTCCGAGTAGAAGTCCAAAAGCCAGAATCGCATTTAGACTCGAAGCAAAAAGCCAGACACTAAGGAGCGGCAATACCACCATGAGTTGCCCCAAGATTCCTGTCTTCTTAGGTCCGAGGTGGTCGACCAAGAGACCAAGTGGAATTCTCACCAAAGATCCTCCCAAAATGGGAACTGCGACCATGAAACCTTTTTGACTTGCCGTGAGCCCAAAATCTTTGGCGATGTAGACCCCCAATACACCGATCAGGACCCACACCATAAAACTGATGTCGAAATAAAGAAAAGCTGAAAAAAGTGTTGGCGGATGGCCGCTTTTTAAAAAATCCTTCATTCTCACTCTTTTCTCCTTTTCAGAAGCGGGGTTTGCGACTTCTCAACGCGCACCGCAGCTTGCTTGTAATTAGGCTCTCGCGAAAATGGATCGCACGCATTTAGGGTTAAGTTATTCACATTCGCTTCCGCATAGTGAAAGGGAATAAAAATTTGACCAGGCGCAATGGTCTCAGTCACACGCAGCACCACGCGCTGGACCGAGCCGCGGCGAGACACCACTCGAACATAATCCCCTTGCTCCAACTTCAGCTTTCTTGCATCGCGCGGATTCATTTCCACCCATGCTTCAGGAGACAAGCGATTGAGAATTGGGATCTGGCCTGTTTTTGTGCGCGTATGCCAATGTTCCACCGTTCGACCGGTATTGAGCAGAAAAGGATAGTCTTCATCAGGACTTTCTGGCGGTGCTTCGTTTTCAACGGCCCACAACCTCGCGCGGCCGTCCTCCGTTTGAAAAACACCGTCTTGGTACAACGGAACAGCTTCATCGGGAGAACGCGTAGAACCGTTCGGAAACGGCCACTGGATCCCGCCGTGCTGTTCAATCAATCCATAGGTCAATCCCGAATAATCACAAAGTCTTCCGCGAGATATTTTTTTCCACTCTTGAAAAGCATGTTCCGGTTCTGTCCAACCTGAAAAAAGCCGGTCATAAACGCCGAGCTCCTTTGCGATCATGAGAAAGATTTCGAAATCAGGTTTTGCTTCGCCGGGAGGCGGAACTGCCGCATTGACCTTGCTCACACGGCGTTCCGAATTGGTGTACGTTCCTTCCTTTTCACCCCAAACGGCGGCCGGAAGGACAAGATGTGCAATTTCACTCGTTGGAATGGGATGATACCCATCTTGTACGACAAGAAACTCAAGCCTTTCCAAGGCTTCCAAAAGATAATTTTGATTGGGAAATGAAACCAACGGATTCGTCGCAATAATCCAAAGTCCTTTAATTTTTCCACGAAGCACCCCTTCGATCATATCCGGATAAGCCATTCCACGGGCTTTTGGAATCAATTCCTCTTCAATGTTCCAAAGCGAGGCAAGCTCAGTTCGATGATTCACATCCTCAAATTTTCGATAACCTGGAAGGCTCGAGGTAAAGCCGGATTCGCGCGTTCCCATGGCATTGCACTGGCCGGTAATCGAAAAGGGTGAAGCACCGATCCTTCCGATATTTCCGGTGATTAAAGCAAGATCGCAAATCGCATTCACGGTTTCTGTCCCTTGCGTGCTGTGATTGACACCCATCGTCCATCCAATAAAAGGAGCTTCTGCATCGGCATAAAGAAAAGCGGCCTTCCGAATCTGATCGGGCGTAAGTCCTGTCACCTCACTCACATATTCAGGCGTATATTTCTCGAGATGGGCGGAGAGTTTCTCAAATCCGCTCGTATGCTTTGCGATGTAATCTAAATCCTCTTTCCCGGCTTTGAGGATCACATGCATCATTCCATTGAGGAGCGCAATATCACTGCGCGGTTTCACAGGAAGATAAAGATCCGCCATCATCGCAGTCTTTGTCACACGGGGATCTGCGACCATTAAGATCTTGTGAGGATTTTTCTCAAGGCGGAAACAAAGGATGGGATGATTGTCCGCGATGTTCGCACCCATTAAGAAAATGAGGTCCGATTTCTCAAGATCCTCATAACTCCCGGGAGGCCCGTCGCTCCCGAAAGAGCGCTTGTAACCGGAAACGGCGCTCGCCATACAAAGGGTCGTATTGCCATCAAAATTGTTCGTGCGAAAACCCAACTGAATCAGTTTGCCAAGGGCATAGAATTCCTCCGTCACCAGCTGTCCCGTGCTGATGACACCCAAAGCTTCTCGGCCATAACGCATTTGAATCATACGAAATCGATCCACCATCGTGCGAATCGCCCAGTCCCAGCTCACACGCTTGAATTTCCTTTTACCGACTTTGAACAGCGGCCATTTCGCACGATTGGGTGTACTGATCGCATAATGTTCGGCAAGGCCCTTGGGACAAAGGCGGCCTTCATTGACGGGATGATCCGGATTCCCACGTACACTCACCGCTTTTCCATCCTTGACGCCAAGGAACATCCCGCATCCAACGGAGCAATACCCACAGGTGGTCGCGACCCAGCGATCTGGTATTTTGGCTTTTGCCATCCAGCCGAATTGCTCATCCAGATCGTACGCATATTTATCCTTTTGAATGTCAATTCCCAAACGACGCTTTGCTCGTTGAACGAGTCCCATCAATGCGGCCTTCCATTTGTCGTAAAAAAGGACCCTGGAATATTTTTGGGAACCACGGTGACAAAGAAAAGATAGCGTCCGAGGAGTTCTCCAAGAAGCGAAAGGATAAAACTGGCTAAAGCGAGCCCGATCAAGGACCCATTCAACGAATCCTGAAAGGTCGAAAACTCGAGCAACATGAATGGCACAATGAATGAACCCGAGAAAAGGAATAAAAGTCTCGCTACAAAAAGTTTCTTGAAGCGGTGAATCAAGAGGAAAGCAGAAGCGTAAAGTTCATCCGTTTCATCCCTGCGAAGTGAAAAGAGCCTTGATAGGAGAACGATCAATTGTAAAAGTCCTGCAATCGTCGAAACGCCGATAAAAGCAAAAATAGGCCCTTTGTAAAAAGGATCGGGAACGTCCTGAATGTGGACCGCAGCATAAAAAGCATAAACCACAAGAGCGAACAAAGGACCCAAGATAAAACCCGTTAGAAAAAAACGAATCGGCGTTCTCACCGTATTCCAAGCGGGTCGTGCTGGAACAAGATAAATTTTGGCACTCGCATAAACCCCTGCCAAACCGAGGACAACGACAAAACCTCCTAATAAAATCCTTAAGCCTGAAGGAAAAGGAACTCGCCCGAAGTGGCTCGCCAGCGTACCGCCTGCATATCCAGCCCCAATGGCGGAAAACAACGCGAAAAGAAGAACTTCTTTCGAAAGCCACGAACGCTTCCACATCTTTAAAGCTTTGTACGCATAGAGCGGACGGCCCAGGTGAAAAACCGCTGCAAAGAGCGCTGTCTCTGTCACGATCAGCATTCCACAGGTTCCAAAGGCAAGGAAATCTTGAAGCGGCCTTAAAAAATCAAGAAAACGGGAAAGAAAATCTCCCAACCAAAGCGTTAAAAAACCCCCGGATGCCAATTGAGTAAGCACGGTCATAAAAATAAGAGAAGTGTGCGGTTTTTCAGGTTCAATCCGATGGCGATTTGCCCGCAGCATATTTTCTGGCGCGTCTTGAGGGAGCGTGATCCGTGTGGTAGAAAGTGTCATCCCTGAATCAGGAACATAAGGCGCATCTGCTTGCTTATGATCCTGCTGCCATTCACTCCTATTTACCTTTTCAATTTGAATTGCTTCTTGAGGGCAAGCTGCGACACAGGCAGGAAGCTGCCCATCCTTGAGACGACTGTGGCACATATCACATTTGGTAACAATATTTCGTTCAGGATTAAATTGCGGGACCCCGTAAGGACAATTCCAAGTGCAATAACCGCAACCGATACATTCCTCCGCTTGGTGTTTCACGATGCCGTCTTCCAACTTGACATAAGCATCTGTGGGACAACCCGTCAGGCACGAGGGATCAAGGCAGTGATTGCACGCCATGGAAAGATGGTATTTTTTTGTATCAGGATAGGTCCCTCCCTCAATTTCACCGACGCGGCGCCAATGGACCGAGGCAGGATTATTGTTCTGCTCATTACAGGCCACAACGCAGCATTGGCAGCCCACGCATCGGGACATGTCGAAGTGAAAGCGATATTGTTCACCAGATAAAAGAGGCTCAATGGGAATCAGCGGCCTTTCTTCACGAGCAAGCGGCACCCGGTTCAGTTTCTCAGAAATCTCACAACTTGCTCCACGGTCGACACGAACATCGCTTCCTCGGTCGGCATCCTGTGCTCCAGCGGTTCGCGTCAACTGCTCTGTGGGAACAGGCGCATAATAGCCTTTCTCGTTCATCCGGTTTTTAAGGGGAAGATTCTCGCTATCCAAAAGATCCAAAATGTCAAATTCTTTCATACCTTCTCGAATACCTTTACACAACCTGACCGTTTCTTAGACCACCAGATTATCCCTTCTCCCCCTTTTTTTGTAAGGGGGAGAAGGAAAGGATGAGGGGGTTTGATCGCTCCCTTGTTTTTAAACCCTCACCCTTTCCCTCTCCCTTTTCCGCCAAAAGACGCGGTGGATCCGCCCTTTCCTGTGGCGGAAAAAAGGGGAGAGGGGATGACACTTTGGGTCGAAAGCGGTCAACTTGAGACCTTTCTTGTTCATCTTCTTCCGTTGTAGCGCACTCGTGAGAACCACTGATCCTCTGCTTGAAAACAAGCGAGGTCGATAAAGATTCACGCTGTCTTTTTTCCTCCCCTAAAACCCAAAAATGTATGATCGCTTCAACCGCTTGAAATCGCTTATCCATTTCCCCCTCCACTCTGTAGTGATCGGGTTACAGCACGGCCTCGCCTGTCCGAATTGTCAAAACGCCTTCGACCGGTGTGACAAATATTTTTCCGTCGCCAAAATTACCGGTACGAGCTGAAACCTTGATGATGTCAATGGCACGTTCAACGTCCCTGTCCTCCACCACAAGCATCAGCATCAGCTTGGAAACCTCTTCGTATTTAGCGGATCCAATTTTGATCCCCCGCTGTCTTCCCCGTCCCAGAACATCCATTTTAGTCAGAGCAGGAAACCCAGACCGTTCGAGAGCAAGTGCAATGTCATTTTCTTTTTCGCGTCGTACAACCGCTCGAATCATCTTCATCCCACCACCTCCTTTCCTCGCCGCTCCTTTTGAGGGCCACCATCCAGCGGCGAGATTTCGTTCAAAATAGAAAAGTTATTGGATGATGGAAGACAAACGGTTTTTTTTAAAACAGGCGGTGGGATCATGACCTTAAGAACACCTCTCCTTTTCGAACTTCCGCTTTGTAAATTTTGATGCCATTTCCCGGTTCCGTGCGACAGGCCCCGCTTTGAAGATCAAACTGCCAGCCGTGAAGGGGACACGTCACTGTCTCTCCATCAATCGTTCCCTCTCCCAAAGCGCCACCGGCATGGGGACAAAGATTCTGACAGGCCCGAAATCCTTGAGGCGTTTTAAAGATGGCAACTTCATCACCGAAGGCATGGACAATCTTTGAAGCCGAACCGCTCCACTCAGCGACGGAGCCAAGACTCTGTTGCGTCCCGTCATTGGATTTTCCATCACTGGCCCGAGGACCCATGAGGACAGGAGGCAAAACAAGGCTTCGCTTGCTGATCATTAATTGTTCATCAAGAAGCGAAACCAAGCTTTCAGCCCCAAGCCGATCGACGAAATCCGCAAATTTTTCTCCTTCCAGTTTCTTTTTCTTGAAGATTTGAAGAAGAATCTCCACGCACGGAAAAACAAGATCGTCGGGCAGGCCTTTCTTAATTTGGATTCCTTCGTTCACGGAGCCGTTGAATCTCCCTCCGATATAAAGCTGATAACCAAACCGCCTGACCCCATTGAGTTCAGTCAAACCGCCCGAAAATCCAATGTCCGCAACCTGATGTTTGGCACAAGAATTAGGGCATCCAGAAACATTGATTTTTAAGTCCTTCAGATCCGGATCCCGATCCAAGGCCAGGGAACCGAATTCTTTCATCAAAACTTGGGCAGCTCCTTGAGCACTCGTTACCGCAAGGGAACAAAAGCTCGTTCCCGGGCACGCCACCACATTCAAAATCGATTCTGAATGTCTCGGAGAAAATCCAACTTGCCCCATCGCTTCGATGAGAGAATTCACATTTTCTTTTTTGACCCAATGGAATTCAAAGTTCTGCCGTGTCGTGTGATAAGATTTTCCATCAGCAAACTTCTGTGACAGTCCGGCCACTTGTCTCATTTGCCTGGACGACATCTCCCCAAGAGGCACCCAAAACTGTATGCGTAAGAAACCAGCCTGGCGCTGGTTATAAATCCCTTCGCCCGGAGACAGAGCATCAACATCGGTCGGTTCTTCAAACACGATTGGCTGAACAAGGTCGGAAGGAAGCGCAGACTGTCTCGCTTTAAATTCTAGGAACCGTTTTTCAAACTCTTCTCGAAACTTTTCAAACCCCCACTTAGCCACCAAAAACTTAAGCCGCCCCTTCACAACGGCGTTCTGCTGATCCCCATAACAACAGTGAAGTTCTGTAATGGCCTCGAGAGCAGGGACAACTTCTTCAAACGTGATAAAGTCTTTAAGCTTCTCGCCCAAATGGGGTGATTTCCCGAGACTGCCCGCAACCCAAAGTTCAAACCCGTACACGCTTCGTTGGACTCCATCCCTTTTCTTTGCGACGAAGCCAATGTCATTGATCGCTGCGTCCGCTGCGCAATTGGAACAGCCAGAAAAGGAAACGTTCATTCGGTTCGGCATCCGAGGGTTGTAATGATCCGCTCGTTCGAAGACATGGTGATGAATCTTCTGAACCCAAGGATATAGGTCGAAAGGCTGTTTGGGGCAAACCCCATTTCGGTGGCAGCAAAGGATGTTGCGGAAGGTATGTCCGCAGGCCGATCGTGTGGTGATCCCAACGCCAGCGAGTTCCTCTCGAATGGAAAGAAAATCATTGATCCTCACGGAGTGAAGCTCCAAATTGCCGCGGGTGGTCAAATGAGCAGAACCGTGACCAAAACGTTCCGCTAAACTGGCAATGCGCTCGATTTGATCTGCGCCAATGACGCCGCCGGGAATCCGAATCCGAATCATAAAATAGCCTTCATGCCTTTGAGCACAAACCCCGTACGTCTTCAGGCGATAGTGATCATCCGGCTTGATCGCTTCAAAGCCCTCTTTCGCATATTTGACGAAATCTACTTGAAGGCCCTCCGCCTTAATTTTTGGGAAATCAAACGCTGGCACTTGTCGATACCTCCGCTGTCCTGCTCAGTGGGGCGTCACCTCGTTCGTCCGTCCGGATTCGGACCACATCTTCTGCCCGGCACACAAATATTTTTCCATCGCCAATGTCGCCTGTTTTATTGGCATCTTGAATCACCCGAACTGCTTGATCGACATCCTCATCGTTGACAAAAATGGCCAGCATGCACTTCGGAAGAAAAGAAATTCCTAAAGGCGTCGGCCCCTCGCCTTCATTTACTCCAAGATAATGAAGGCCTAGCTGTTTACCTCGGCCCAACACTTGCTTCTCGGTGTACGCCACGAAGCCTTGCTCCGCAAGTTTCTGCTTCGTCACTTTTGCTTTCCCCAGTCGAATGAGAGCGACGATTTCCTTCATCTCAAGCCCCATAAAAGCAAGGGCGTTCAACATTTGTTGAACGCCCTTGCTCAACTTTTGTACGCTCGAAAGAACGCCTTTGTTCTTCCGCTCTATTTCGCGAATTTTCTAATTTGAACTTGCGAGATCTTCCGACACAATAATGGCTTCTGCGATGTCCCTAAGGGACCGACCTTTCTCCATACTTTGTTTTTGAATCACCCGATAAGCTCGCGCTTCATCAAATTGGTGGCGTTTCATCAAAATCCCCTTGGCCCGCTCAACTCTCTTCCTGGCTTCAAGATTTTCCACCGCCGCTACTTTTTCGGCCAAGAGCTTCGTATTTTCAATCGCTAGGGCTGCTTGATTGGCAACGCCGGCAAGAATTTGAATTTCCTCTTCTGCGAATTCATGCTCCTCCGACGTGTAGCAATTGAGAACTCCGATGACACGGTTCTTGACCATCATCGGTACCGAAATAAGTGATTTCAAGCCCTCATCACGAGCGATGTCCGGATATTTATAATCTTGATCTCTCGACACATCGAGCACCGTAATTGAGTGCCGGTCGCGAACAGCTCGGCCGCTCACGCTCTCCCCAACCTTAACGGGAGGCTTCGTCCGGTAACTCTCGCTCAGACTTTGCGTCGCTTTGATGACGAGTTCTTGCTTTTCCTCGTCAAGCAGCATCAAAGAACAAATCTTGGAGTGCATCAACTCTGCGGTGAGACTCACGATAAGTAACAGGATTTCCTCAAGATAGCGATCCGATGTGACCGCACGGCTAACTTGGTATAGGAGCGCCGCATTGCGTTTTGCCTTGTAGAGCTCGGGATTGTGTTTCGTCTCCATTGCTACGGAAAATCGGAATCATCGGTATCAAAATCAACCCAGAAGACTATTCACGCCTACAAATTTGTAAACAAGTTCCATAATTCAGCGTACACTTTTGTCGAATTGACGATCAAAAGATCTTTGCCGTTAGCTATCGACTCATTGTTTCGATGTTTGGATACTCTGTAGAACAGCAATATTTATGCCAAACAAACTCTGGCAGGCAAACTTAGCAGCACTGATTTGAGGCGCGGGGCGGAATCGAACCGCCGCATACAGGTTTTGCAGACCCGTGCATTGCCACTTTGCTACCGCGCCGACGATTTTAAGCTCGGTATGATTTTAACTCAGGTGATTATAAAAAATCACTCTTTTCTTCAATTTTTTTGGTTGCATGTTTCCGCTCCCAATGAGCGTAAGTCGGTTGGAATGCCTGTGTCCCTGTATCTTTGTAGGGTAGTTTTTCAACGAACGTTGAACTTTAGGAGCGACGGGATTTTTTGACGCCCCACTTATAAACAGGAGCGGCTGACTTTGTTGTATTCGCCCCATATAACGAAGCACTAGAGGAATTACCTGAGTAAGAGCCAGAACTATAAGTGGGAGGCCGGTAACTTGAACGGGCAGAAGTCCGGTGTAAACCGCACGATCTGCCGGCAAAAGCGAGTGGTTCAAAAATCAAAAGTGTCACAACGAGGTAAGTCAAAAGTCGTTTCATATGATGAAGTATGCCCGCCGAAAAGGAAAAATACAAGTGTCGGTAATCACGTCCTCCTTATTATTATGTCAATCCCCAAAGGAAATGCCGATGGCTCGTGCGGCGCGGATCAAAGGATGATTCTTTGGAACCAATTTGAGTTTTCGGACTGCCTCCCCGATCGGAACCGAAACAATCTCGCTGCCGCGGAGTGCGGCCATGTAACCTATTTTGCCTTCCCGAATCAATTCGACCGCTTTGTTTCCGAACAGGGTTCCTAAATTCCGGTCTCTGGCAGTCGGAGAACCCCCTCGCTGAATGTGCCCAAGCACAGAAACGCGGGTTTCAATCCCCGTCGCGTGTTCAATTCCGTTTCCGACCACATAGCCAATGCCACCGAGCCGGATTGGATCGGTGCTGGACTGAACTCGTCTTTTCACCACCATCTTTCCGCCCTTGGGCTTTGCGCCTTCGCCCACGAC
This sequence comes from Omnitrophica bacterium RIFCSPLOWO2_12_FULL_50_11, assembly GCA_001804315.1. Lineage (GTDB taxonomy): Bacteria > Omnitrophota > Omnitrophia > Omnitrophales > Danuiimicrobiaceae > 2-12-FULL-50-11-A. The sequence goes on along the minus strand of MHFT01000096.1, from coordinate 1,996 downwards.
GACAATGCTAAAGCGTTTTCCCCTCTGATTGCGTTCTCGAACACAGCTTGCAATCGCATTGATCCGAAACGGAATTTCTGGAATTAAAATGACATCCGCTCCCCCTGCCATCCCTGAATAAAGCGCAATCCAACCAGCGTATCGGCCCATCACTTCGAGAACCATTACCCGGTGATGGGAAGCAGCGGTCGTGTGGAGTCGGTCAACCGCATCGGTCGCGCACGTTACCGCCGTATCGAAGCCAAACGTGAAGTCTGTCCCCGAAAGGTCATTATCGATTGTTTTCGGCACGCCCACCACAGGAACTTTTTTCCGAAGCAGCTGCGCGCCGATAGAAAGCGTACCGTCGCCGCCGATACAAACTAACGCCGCCAACCCCAGCTCACGAATACAGGCCACCACTTTTTCCGATTCGTCACGGAAACGTGCGGGCGGCTTGCCACGAACACCGACTGGATACCGAAACGGATTCGCGACATTTGAAGTACCGAGAATCGTTCCGCCGTGCGTCAGAATGCCAGACACATCCTCATTCTCAAGCCAGCGGAAACGGTTCTCAACAACGCCTTGAAAGCCGTCCTCGAAGCCCACGACTTCCCAACCAAAGCCAAACGCACTCTTGGCCACTGCGCGAATCACTGCATTTAAGCCGGGACAGTCGCCGCCTGCTGTTAAAATTCCGATTCGCTTGCTCATGATTGGTTCCAAAAAAATGAAAAAGCCAGGTCCTCCCTCACGTGTGAACCTGGCTCTTCTTACTTGATCAACAATACACAGAAACGTTATCGAATGTACTTCAGCTCTTCCCCTGTGGCTGGATCGTACTGATAAAGTTCCGGAAATGTTTGACCCGTTCGCGGATTGTACTTCGTGTGGACTTCTTTTTGCGGCACTGCCGGAGCTGCCACTTGCGGCTGCGCATATTGCGGCGCCGCTCCGTACTGAGGCGCCGAGCCTGCTTGATACTGTTGCTGCATCATTTCCTGCCGGATTTCTTCTTTCGCTGACTCTTTCGTTCGACGCAACCCTTCGCCTGCCAACGCACCTGCCAAAGCACCGGTTCCAGCGCCGATCGCCGTTCCGGCTCCTGCGTGGCCTGTCTGATGCCCAACAATGGCACCAAGACCTGCTCCGAGACCGCTTCCAAGCAAAGCACCTGTCTCACGTTGGGTCAAACCACTGCCCTCCGCACAACCAGCAAGGGCAAGTCCTAAAACGAGAAATATACTCACCCACTGTCTCATGTGATCCTCCTTCTTCATAGTTGAATAAGAACTTGAATCAACGTCTCTACGATAAACGAAACACTTCTCAAATTCAACCTTTTTTCACACCTTTTTTCACACCTTTTTTCACAGCCATTCTCAGTTTTAAAGTCTCGTCGACGATTTCCCTAGCCGATTGGGTTTTGGACATCCGCGGAAGATGCTTTTTACGCCCATGGGCATCTACGAGCAGCATGGACGTTCGATTCGCCCCGAAAGGATTATGACCTCTGCGATACCAATTTAAGACAACGAGATCGAGACGTTTCGCTTTGAGCTTACGTGCTGCATTGCGCAAAAAATTTTCTGTCTCGAGCGCAAATCCAACGAGGATGCGGTTTCCCTTCCGCTTTCCCATGGACTGGAGAATGTCTTCTGTCGGTTTAAATCGAATCGTCTTGCGCTCGATGCGCTTGATTTTGCTAGGAGAAAATCGAACCGGTGTGTAGTCGCAAACTGCAGCGGTCATAAATAAAATGTTTGTCCTCGGCCACAACTTTGAAATTGCTTGCTGCATCTGGCGCGCCGTGAGCACGCCGGTCACGTGGACACCACGCGGCGGCTTCAAACCGGTCGGACCGCTCACCAGGGTCACATGACAACCTCGCCGTTTCGCTTCACGCGCCAGCTCGTAACCCATGTGACCGGTCGATACGTTGGAAAGGAATCGGACGGGGTCCAACATTTCCCGTGTTGGACCAGCGGTCACAAGAACTCGAAGTGGTTTCGGC
>MHFT01000095.1 GCA_001804315.1 Omnitrophica bacterium RIFCSPLOWO2_12_FULL_50_11 | reverse complement strand
CAAGAACGTGTTAAACTTGCAGCCGATTCACCTGGATCTATTCACTGAGGAATTGGTCTCAAGTGGATACCATCAACCCAAATTTCCGACACATTTAAATTCCAAAAATTTGCCTGGCACACGTAGATGCCTCTTATTTTTATTCCACCGTAACGGATTTGGCCAGGTTGCGAGGCTGGTCAACATCGCGGTGATTTAACGTCGCGATCTTGTAGGCAAAGAGTTGAAGGGGTACAGCAGTTAATATGGGAGAAAAGATCTCTAACGTATCAGGAATCCAAAAGACATGGCGAGATAATCTTTGGACGGCCCGGTCTCCTTTCGTCGCAATTGAAATGATGATGCCGCGCCGTGCGAGGATTTCTTCCATATTGGAGAGCATCTTCGTATACGTCTTTGTTCCTTTCGGAACGAGACATACCACAGGCTGCGTTTCATCAATTAATGCAATCGGACCATGCTTCATTTCTCCCGCTGCATAGCCGTGCGCGTGCGCGTAACTAATTTCCTTAAGTTTCAAAGCGCCTTCCAGCGCATTGGGGAAGTTGTAACCGCGGCCGAGGAAGAGAAAATTTCCTTTCGTAAAAAGCGCCCCGGCGGCTGAGTCGACTGACTCCGAGGTGCCAAGGATTTCACGCACTTTGTCTGGAAGCTTACTTGCTTCACGGGTGAAACCGCGAATTGCGCTTTGCGATAAACGTTTTCGAAGACCGCCGACGTAAAGAGCGAATAAAGCGAGGGTAAGCAATTGACCGAGATACGCTTTTGTGGATGCCACACCAATTTCAGGCCCCGCAAGCGTGTAAACCACAGCGTCTGCTTCGCGCGCAATCGTGCTGCCCGCCACGTTCACGATTGCAAGCGTCCGTGCGCCCTTCCGCTTTGCTTCACGAAGCGCTGCCAAGGTATCTGCTGTTTCGCCCGACTGCGTAATGAATACGGCGGTGTCATTTTTGGAAATGATCGGATCAGAATAGCGGAATTCACTCGATACATGCGCTTCCGTAGGGACGCGCGCATAAGCTTCAAACAGATAACGTCCGACCAACCCCGCATGATACGCCGTGCCGCAGCTGACCACGAAAATTTTTCCGGTGCGCTTCACGTGATCTTTGACTTTTCGATCGAGTGTGTCGAACGCAATCCCGCCCGTTTTCTTCACATAAGTTTGGAGCGTACGTCTGAGGACTGCTGGCTGTTCAAAAATTTCCTTGAGCATGAAATGTGGGAAGTCACCCTTGCTCGCTTCTTCGGCTTTCCAGGACACGGTCGCGATTTGTTTTCTCACAGGTTTTCCATCTTTCAGGCGGGATACGTTCACACACTCACGGGTAAGCTCTACGAATTCATCGTCCTCCAAATACATGACCTTATTGGTATAGGGCAGAAGAGCGGACACATCGCTCGCGACAAAATTTTCTCCTTTGCCCACACCAACGACGAGCGGATTTGAACGCTTCAAAGCGCAGACTCGATTGGGTTCAGCCTTGGCCATCGCCACAAAGGCAAAAAAACCTTGGATCCGCGCTGCCGCGCGCCGCATCGCTCCGCCAAGATCGCCGTGATAATAGGATTCAATCAAATGCGCAGCGACTTCGGTGTCGGTATCGGACTTGAAACAACAACCCTTGCGCTTAAGCTCCGATTTCAGTTCCGCGTAATTCTCGATAATCCCATTATGGACTACCGCAACTCGCCCATTCTGACCCAAGTGGGGATGTGCGTTTGTTTTTGAAGGGGCTCCATGCGTCGCCCATCGGGTGTGGCCAATGCCTGAGTTGGCTTGCGTGGGCACGCCATTGAGGCGCGCCTTGAGTTCGCCGATCTTGCCTTGTTCTTTGCAAACAAAGAAACCAGAACAGTCAGGACTCAGACAGGCAATCCCAGCCGAATCATAACCGCGATACTCGAGATGTTCGAGCCCCTTGATCAAAATGGGCACCGCTTCCCGACCGCCGACGTAACCGATAATACCGCACATACTTTACCCCTCGGCGTATTTTAACACAACGAATCCGTCATTGCGAAGTAGGAGTTCGAGAGTCAGCGGTACCGGATACGAAGGAGCAGAATCCCTTGGCGATAACAAAGGTCTCATCCTTTCAGAATTTCCTGCCCAGCGCCGATAATGTTAGCGAGATGGTACGAAAAAATCGAAGGAGAAAGTTCCTGGTCCATCGCTCATTCCAGCTTCACTACCTTTTTTATATCATCCTCACTTTATTCATTGTTTCGGCTACTGGTATGGTTGGCAGTTACTTCGGTATTTGGGCTTCTGTGATCGATGCCTTCTCACAAGCCTCGGTACGGAATCGAGTCGTCACGGCAGCCCAAATTTCTGAATATGAGCAGGCAAGACAGCTGGTGTCAAAGGACGTAGAGGCCGGCTTGAAACCGGCCTCTCCGTTGGACAACCAAGGTTTGTTGCGTGCCTTTCGAGAAACCGAACTTCTCGGCATCAGGGAACAGGAACTGATACGCGAGATTATGAACGAAACAAACAAGAGAATGGTGCATCTCGGTTTCGTCCTTATTATTTTGATCGGTTGGAGCAGTATTTATCTAACGCACAAAGTGGCCGGACCCATCTTTAAGATCAAACAGTACTTTGACTCGCTCCGAGCGGGCGATCTGACTTTGCGAATTCAGTTTCGAAAATCCGATGAAGTTCGGGATCTCGCACCTCCTTTTAACGAAATGGTTTCGTCATTGGACACGTCCATCGGCAACATGAAACGTGCTCTCCGCGAGGCGCCTGAAATCCCGCTCGTTCAAAAATTGAAACGTCAACTTGAACATTTTAAGACCACATCAGACAAACTCAGTTGAGCTCAGGCAACCGTGTGACCAATCGATCCTGCTCTATCGTCTTAGTGGCGTGCATCTTTTTTGTTCACAGCGTTTCTCTTACTCCATCCGCTTTTGCTCTTTCGCAGCGTGACTTCATCTTACTCAAAAAAATACAGAGGGATACGTTTGAGTATTTTTTGGTCCACACGGATCCTGAAACGGGGCTCGCGCGGGATTCCTCGCGCCCGGGAGCACCTGTTTCCATTGCGGCGACCGGATTTGCCCTGGCAAGTTTCGCTATTGCATCCAGTCATGGTTGGCTGTCGTATCGAGAAGCTTATCAAAAAATTGAGCAGACGTTCAACACTCTGGAACACAAGACACCCAAGCAAAAAGGTTTTTTTTATCACTTCCTGGATCCCAAAACCGCGAAACGAATCTGGGGTTCTGAAGTTTCCTCGATCGATACAGCACTTCTCATCGCGGGAGCACTCCTCGCTTCCTCTTATTTTCCAGGAACGAGCTTGCCGCAACGCGCCCAACATCTCTATGAGCAAACCGATTGGGACTGGATGCGGAACAACACCTTACTCTTCAGCCACGGCTGGAAGCCCGAAAGCGGCTTCCTCCCATTTTATTGGGATATGTACTCGGAACACTTAATTCTCCAAGCGCTTGCCCTCGGTTCCAGAACCCATCCCGTCCCTCGCGCCGTGTGGTCCGAATGGGAACGTGTGCACGATGCGTACAACGGCAAGGAAATCGTGTACGCCTATACAGGGAGTTTGTTTACGTACCAGTTTTCGCACGCGTTCATCGATTTTCGACATCTGAACGACGGCGGTATCAATTACTTTGATAATTCACAGAAAGCAACGATTGCGAACCGAGAATTCTGTGCCGCTCACGCGGACGAATATGAATCCTATCGAAACCGAGTATGGGGCCTTTCGGCGTGTTTGGGTCCTAACGGTTACAAAGCCTATGGCGCGAAACCGGGTAACGCCTACCACGACGGTACCGTCGCCCTGCATGCCGCAATCGGGTCCATTGTGTTCACACCGGAGGAATCCATCTCTGCCATCCGAACACTTTACGAATATGATGGCGGCCGCTTATACGGTCCGCTTGGATTTAAAAATGCTTTCAATGCCGATCGGGATTGGTGGACAGACGATTATCTCGGCGTGGATCAAGGCATGACGTTTTTGATGCTTGAAAATTTCCTGAACGACGGAGCAATTTGGAACCGCTTTATGAATCTGCCGCAGATCAAGCATTGGATTGAGCGGACCGCTTTATCGGAATAGACCGAAGCACGTGATTCATCACGCCTGGATGGCATGGAGCAAACGGCGTCCCTAACCTTCAGTTCATTCCTTACCTAAAAATCTTGCGGCGATGCGTTCTGCGGTTTCTCGAATGGCTTGTTTTGTCAGAAGGGTATTGGTTCGAATTTTTTCCTTGAGTTCTTGAATGCGACCGCAATTCGGATCGGGAATTTCTTTCAGTTCTCGTTTGAACCGATCGACTTCCTCCCTCAAACTTATAGCGTCGTCATCCTTCATCTGAACGCCCCCCAACCAAGTGGATTCACTTTTGGGGAGCGCACAAGTTACATGCTCTCCCATGAAGTTTTTCTCACAACTTAATTGAGGTGTCGGCGAATTTCCCAACCCCTCATCCTGAGTGCCGAAGGATCTCGCAAGATCCTTCGCTTCGCTCCGGGTGAGCCATCGGGCTCTTTTAAAAAAGCTCCCTGATGGCTCACTTAATTTTTAAAAACAAATTTATAAGAACCTGAGCGGGCTCTCAAAATCTTTTTTGGCTCCCTCTATGAAGGATTATCGGCGCACCGGGAAGGAAACTTTAAGATGGAAAGATCGAAGAGGTAATAGAGCCGGGCATCTAGAAGTCTACACCGATGGGCAACCCGGCCCAAACTTTTTTGCCTTGCCGTCGAGCTCATCCCCCACCACTTTAAGGAATGTCGACGGGGTAAAACCTTAAAGTGGTGGGGGACTAAGCCTCGAGCGCTATTTCTCCTGTCTTCTTGGACAGGAAAGCACGCAGACGAAGCATTACTTTCGTGTGGATCTGGCAGACACGCGATTCGGAAACATTGAGGACCTCGCCGATTTCGCGAAGGGTCAGGTTTTCGTAATAATAAAGAACAATGACCAGCTTCTCTTTTTCAGGAAGTTGATCAATACACTGTGCCAAGAGCTCCCTGACTTCATTTTGGTGCACAAAGTTGAACTGATTTGTAATCAGCGAATCCTCCACCGTCTGAAGTCTCGAGATCGGCTTATTCCCATCGTCGTTCTGCCACACCTCGTCTAAAGATAGAAACGACGTGGAATTGAGTTCACTCAAGATCCCGTTCACATCGTCCACGCTCATTTTCATGGACTTTGCTAATTCCTCATCTGTGGCCACACGCCCCCGCTTCTCCTCAATCTCCCGCATCTTTCGTTCGATCTCCCGAGCACGTTTCCTCAACAATCTTGGCGCCCAATCTAGTTTCCTCAGTTCGTCCATGATGGCGCCGCGGATCCGGGAAACGCCGTACGTCTCAAATTTATTGCCTTGAGAAACATCGTATTTGTCGATCGCGTCGAACAAACCTAAGATGCCGTAGCTAACGAGGTCGTTAAATTCCACATTGGGTGGTAAACCTATGGCCACACGGCCTGCCACATATTTGACTAGGTACAAATACTTCCGAACAATTTCTTCACGAATTGCACAGTTCTTCGTACGCTTGTACTTTTTCCACAGCTTCACATCGGCACCGATCATGTCACCCCCCTTTCGTTTATCGGATCCCCGTCCTGCACGCTTTTCCTCGAACGGTTGGAACCATTCCGCCCTTGCCAAACGTTCCGGCGGGATTCAGGATGGCGATCCTCGTCTATGATTTCTTTTCTTGGCTTTCTTGTTCCAAAATCCGCCTGATTTGTATCAAGGTATAATTTTTCGATTGCAGGATCTTGACTTTCTCGAGTCGGTCGAAAACGGATTCGTCATACAAGCGATGGCCCGATGGAGTCCGTCGCGCCTCTGAAATCAGGCTGGCCACGGTATAGTTATGGATCGTCTGGCGGGAAAGTCCTGTGTACTCCATCACTTCCCCTATCTTGTAGAGCTTTTCCCTTTTCATCACATCCCTGGCGATGCTAGCTCTGCACGTAACCTAATGTCATGACATCCGTTAGTAAGGCCCTACGTCGTCCGTTTGACCTTCTCGGTTTTGGCTACCCCTCCCTCTTTCAGACGCTCATACAGCTCCCGGCCTTCTTCATGAAGGGGGTCTAAGAGCAATAGTTTCTCAAGCGTGAAGCGCGCTTGGCCCCATCGTTCCTGAGCCACTAGTTCCTGGACCTCATTCCAATAAATACGAACGCGAGCTTCAATTTCTGTGTCATAAACACCGCTTACCAGGCCGGTTTCGCTCCGACCTTCTTGGAGCATTTTTTCCTTCAAACGATCAATTCTTTTTGACGCTTCGACATGGTTCGGATCCAGGCGAAAAACTCCTTCATAAACTGCATTGGCTGAGTTGTAGTTCATCATTTCCTTGTAACGGTCCCCTTCCCGAAGCAGGCGGTCGATTTCTTCACGCTTCTCCTCTTCGTCCATCTCCTCGGCGATTTTCAACGGTTCGCTGGCATCTGCCGACACAACAGCGTCCCCGCTGCGAAGCAACAAAAGCCAGCTACCGAATAAAATCGTGATTCCTAAGGCAACCGTATGTTTGACTTGATACCGAATTCGAAATCCCAAGAGGGAACTCGTAATTTCCGAGCTTGTTCTCCAGTTATATTTTATAAAATATAAATTACATTTTGTAATTTATACCCTAGATATTTTGTTAGCAAAAGTCAACCTTTTTTTAGAAAAAACTTTCTCCTTATCCCTCCACGCGCGACAGGTATGGTCTCCTCCCCGAGATGCTACAAGATCTAGCGGGTCCCCCCGCTCAATTTCAGCAACTCGTTAAGTTCGGAGAGCACAGTGACGATAGGAATGGACGGAGGGAGTGACGTGAAGTACAAGCGGATCTACGATCTGAAATTTAATCAATGCGTTCCGACTTTTGAACTCAGAAAACGTTTTCCAAAAGAAGGCGGCAAAATCACAAGAGTGGCACTTTTGCAATTGCCCAACTCGGTGCTGCGCGAATTAGTTCACCAGAAAAAGGAACTTCAGAAATTGATGCTGTTGAGGCGGTCGCTCTTCAAGCAGGAATCAGGCAGACATCGGAAAGCCGCAGCATAAGCATTCCGTTAACCGTTTTAAGTCTCTTCACTCGCTCACTTACGTCTTGAGATTTACCCCTGGCTCTGGGCGACTATTGAGCTCACTAAAGACCCCCATCGCACGAAACTTTTGGTAACGTCTGTCCGTCAGTTTCTTGGGCGTTAGCTTGCTTAACCTTCTGAGTGCTCGATCGATTGCATGACCGAGTTCATCGGCAACCGTTTCAAAATCACGATGGGCACCGCCGAGCGGTTCCTTAACCACTTCATCAATGACACCCAGTTTTAAAAGCTCATAGCTCGTCAAATGAAGCGATTCCGCTGCCTCCGCCGCGCGCGAATGGTCCTTCCATAAAATGGCCGCGCAACCTTCCGGGGAAATGACCGAATAATAGGCGTTTTCCATCACGATGACATGATCTCCGAGGCCGATCCCAAGAGCACCGCCACTGCCCCCCTCCCCGATCACGACCACCACGATGGGCACCTCGAGCTCTGACATCCCTTTTAAACTGTAAGCAATCGCTTCTGCTTGACCTCGTTCCTCGGCACCGATACCAGGATAAGCGCCAGGAGTATCCACGAATGAAACGATCGGTAGAGAAAAACGTTCAGCAAGCCGCATGACCCGTAATGCCTTCCGATATCCTTCCGGATGGGCGCTGCCAAATGTCCGCACCAAATTTTCTTTTGTATCTCTTCCTTTCTGATGACCCACAACGCATACTTTCCAGCCCCTAAAAAGAGCGGGACCTGTTACGACGGCGCGATCGTCTGAAAAGTATCGATCTCCCCGGATTTCGAAAAAATCTTTCATCAAATAATTCACATAGTCTAATGTGTATGGCCTCAACGGGTGCCGCGCCACTTGCACCCGCTGCCAAGGAGTCAAATTCTGATAAACTTTGCGGATTTCTTTGACGAGCTTTTTCTCGGCCTTTTCAATTTCTGCTGAGAGATCGGCGCCGCCCTCGTGACGTGCTCTCATCTCGAGAATCGTTCTCTCAAGCTCCACGATGGGCCGTTCAAACGGTGGGCAGGCACCGAAAACGTCGCGGCTGGAAATTTTTACTTTTTTCTCTTTCGGCATTTATTCCACAACCGTTACCTTTGTCTTCAGCGGAACGATGGAAGAAAGTTCTTCCACATCACGATTATGCATGCGAACACAGCCGTCCGTCACATGCTGCCCGATGGACTCCGGCATCGTCGTGCCGTGGATTCCATACCCTGGAAGTGAAAATCCAAGCCACCGACTTCCTAAAATGTTTTCTGGGCTGTCGGGCGGGACAATCGCTCCTGCTCTGTACCAGACTGGATCCGCAAGTTTGCTCTCAATCGTAAAACTCCCAATCGGCGTCCGGTCGCCGCTGCCCGTTGCGACTGCATAAGTTTTCAAGGTCTCACCGTCAGCATAAAGCTTAAGCTCATTGCTCGACTTATCCACCACGATTGAATACGCTGCCTTCGAAATCTTTAACCCCATTCCCGGACGGATTAAATCGGTCTCCAAATGGTTGGATTTCTTGACGAGGTCGATCGTGGTGTTAAACTTTCTTGCAATTTTATAGAGAGAGTCACCAGGTTCCACCGTGTATTGGAAACTGTCCGGAGTGAGGATCGGAGAAAAAAGCAGCTTTAAATTCAGCTCCTCTAATGCACTTCGAATTGTTTCTCGCTCTGACGCCGGCAAGTCATATTGAAGGAGGGTTTGGTATTGGGCCTCGGCATCCAGCCATGCTCCCTTGTTGATTAAGGCTTCAACGTCTCGGAGAGCAGCCCGGAGTTCCTTTTGAGAAATCGGATAACCGGACTCAGTCAAGGGCACTGTCTCAGCAGACAATGAAGATGCCAGCAGGAATAAAATGGTGAGACACGAACCGAACTGTTTGAACGCCGCGGTTACCATGTACAAACCAGGTACGCGATCGCGGCGCCCAGCACTGCCCCAACCAAAACCTCAAAAGGTGTGTGTCCTAAGAACTGCTTCAAGCGCCGTTCCGAAACTCCGCCACGCGCGGAAATTTCGTCGATCATCTTGTTTAGGATCTCTGCCTGCCGGCCCACCGAACGCCGCACACTCGCGGCATCAAACATCGTAACCAGCATAAAGACAAGCGCTAAAAGGAAGATAACGGAATCGAAACCGCCGTAAAGTCCTACGACGGTCGCAACCGCTGCCGTGCCGGATGAGTGGGAACTTGGCATTCCGCCGGTATCGATGAGCCAACGAAAATTGAATTTCCGCTGCTGAATCGTGTTGCGAACGATCTTAATCAACTGCGCCGCCCCCCAAGCCAGTATGACACCTAAGTAGGCACGCCAGATCGAAAAGGAGACCTCCATTATGTTAAACGCTTGCCCTCTCGTCCTGCTTTATTCATCCGTACGTATTTTTTTCTTTCGAGCTTCAATCCATTCGAATGGGGGTTGACAAGAGACAAATTATGATCTAATTTAATAAAACTGATAAGGATAGTAAACCTCTAACCGAGGTACTCACGATATTATAACCGCGCTTGCCCAAAAGGCAAGCTCGTACTCCCTCCCGCAACGCGAGTTCAAGCGGCAAGTTTACCATCTAACCTTAATGCTATCAAGAACTTACAGTAGTACCTGTTTCGGTATTGACGCCTACCTGGTCGACATTGAAGTAGACGCGAGAAATGGCATGCCCCAGTTCAACATTGTCGGACTGCCAGACCAGGCCGTTCGCGAAAGTAAAGAACGGGTGCGTTCCGCGCTCGTCAACAGCGGCTTCTGGATACCGCCTAAAAGAATTACAGTCAACCTTGCTCCGGCAGACATTAAGAAAGAGGGACCTGCTTTCGATCTGGCCATTGCAATCGGTTTGTTGGCATCGACCGGTTTTGTTAAGCGCGAACCGCTCAATAAATTTCTCATGGTTGGAGAACTTGCTTTAGACGGTTCGCTGCGCCAAGTGAGAGGGGCGCTTCCCATCGCTCATTTGGCACGCCGGAAAAACCTTGTCCTGATCCTGCCGGAACAGAACGCCGAAGAAGCAAGTCTTGAAGACGGATGTGCCATTTATACGGCGTCATCGTTAAAAACAGTCATCCAAACGATGAATGGCGAATGGGTCTTAAAAAAAGTTTCGACGGCATCCGACTCGTCCCGCTTGTACAGTGACGACACCGATGAAGGTGACTTCTCTGAGGTCAAGGGGCAATATCATGCGAAGCGGGCAGCCGAAATTGCAACGAGCGGTGGTCACAACCTCCTTTTCATCGGGCCTCCCGGCGCTGGAAAAACAATGATTGCAAAGCGGATTCCCACTGTTCTGCCTGAACTCAGCCGGTCTGAACACATCGAAATAGCAAAGATCTACAGCGCAGCGGGCACCCTGGGAAATCGCACGCAGATCGTAACACGCCCATTCCGTGCACCACACCACACGATCTCCCAAATCGGACTGGTAGGCGGCGGGAGTATCCCAAGACCTGGGGAGATCACGTTAGCCCATCGGGGAGTTTTGTTTCTGGATGAATTTCCAGAATTCCGCCGCGATGCAATCGAAGCGCTGAGAGCTCCTATGGAAGAAGGCTGCATACTTATTGCTCGGGCCAAAATGAATATCTTGTTTCCTGCACAGTTCCTCACCGTGTGCGCGATGAATCCGTGTCCCTGCGGCTATCTGACGAGTCCGAAGCGTCCCTGCCGGTGCACGATGGCTCAAATCCAAAGGTATCATCAGAAAATATCAGGACCGATTCTCGACCGGATTGATCTTCATGTGGAAATCCCTGCCATCGAGTACAGAGACCTTGTCAGTCAGGCCCAAGAGGAAAGCTCGCGAGAGATCAGAGAAAGAGTCAATCAAGCACGAACCCTTCAAGCTGCCCGATTCCCCGGCAGTGCGGGAAAAACCAACGCCCTCATGACCACAAAGGAGATTCAAACGTACTGTGCCGTCCATGAAGCCGGAAAGAAACTTCTTGAACGTGCTATGAGCGAATTACACTTGAGTGCCAGAGGCTATCACAAGATCCTCAAGATTGCCCGCACGATTGCGGATCTCGCCCACAGTGAAATGATCGAGGAATCCCACATTGCCGAAGCGATTCAATACAGAACCTTGGACCGCAATTGGTTTGGGTAAAACATTAAATTGACTTTGATATCACAAAAGGTGATATCAAAAAATAGGGATTTTAAAAATGAAAACGCATCAAGAAATCTTAATTCGAATTCCAGAAGAAACAATTGAAAACTTAATTCATTCCATTCGCGGTAGAAAGGTTATGTTCGATCGTGATCTCGCCAACCTTTATGAAGTCCCTACGAAGGTGCTCAAGCAGGCTGTCAAACACAATATGGAACGCTTTCCAGAAGATTTTATGTTTCAACTCACTAAAGAGGAAACGCAAAATTGGAGGTCACAATTTGTGACCTCCAATTGGGCCAAAATGGGGATCAGGCGAAACCCATTTGTTTTTACTCAAAATGGCGTGGCTATGCTTTCAAGCATCCTTAATAGCAAAAGAGCTGTTCAAGTTAACATCCAAATTATGAGAACTTTCACAAAACTCCAGCAAATCTTGGGAGATAACAAAGAACTAAGGCGAAAGATTGAAGAAATGGAGAGGAAATACGATTCCCCGTTTAAGGTGGTTTTTAACGCCATTAAGGAATTGATTGAACCCTCACAAAAACCCAAAAAACAAATTGGATTTCATACCAGCCAATTCTTCCCACTTTATTGTCAGTGTGGGAACATAATCTGGAAACATCTGTTGCACATACAGCAATTCTTTGTCCCAACTTTGACACTTGCTTGAGCGTTTTCACCTTATAATTTTGGAAAAAAAGCGTTTGTGATACCACACTTTCAGGCCTCTTTCAGCACTTTGGGGGGTAGACGCATTCCCAGGGCCGTAAACAGCTGAGCAGCGTTTCCATTAATATCCGTTCTCACCCAAAGGGTTTTTTCCGCTCCAAATCGAATCGGAACAGCTCTGACTTCGCATAATTCCTTCATGATCTCCGGCACCGTTAAAGGCCGTTCCTGAACGACCCCGTCTTCAATTGATTTTGAGGTTAATCGCTTGGCCTTTTGGCGCAGAACCTTTGTCATGTATGCTTCGCAAAGATAAGCCAGAAAACATAAGGTTAAATGTCCAACAATTCGGCGATCCTTCCAATGAAACACGGGTCTGGTTTTCAGGCTGCTGCCTTTAAACTCTCCAAACGCGTCTTCTATTTTCCATAAATCCTTATAGTGCATTACGATCTCTTCGGCGCTCCTATCCTTCACATTGGTCACCACCCCGAAGAACCCGTCCTTCTTTGCGTCTTCTTCAACGGCTTCTTCGTTTAATACAGGTTTGCTCTTTCCGTCCAAACGCACATACCGCCGGTAACTCCGGTTAGAGATAAATGTTTCTGCCTTGGCCTTTTTCGAGCCAAGTTTCTTAACCCATCTTTACCATTGCGATTTCCGTAACCTCTTTGTTCTGAACAAGATGTCACTAATTCGTACTGCTTGTATCGGCACTACAGATTTTCTAGTCTGATTCTTTTTTGTGGAAGTGGATTGAGCGGAATCCCAAGTGCCGTGTAAATCCTTCTGTGAAATGGCTCCGGTGTCGATGAAGTCCTCAGATAAATCTGCTTGCCTTCCTTGGTGGTCACTGCCGTTGTGATCCTGATATGGCTGGATAGGTATTTTCTCACGCGCCACCATTCCATATGAATCCCTTCGGCCCTCAATCGGTGTTGAATCGTGTTGAGTAGGTGATAGGCTAAGACGGTGATAAACAAATGCCCATCTGAACGTGTCTCTTTTTGATGATAGACGGGACGTAAATTTAATTCATGCTTGAATGAGCGGAAGGCGTCTTCCACATGGGTCAACATAATGTACAAGGACCACAACTGTTCCTCATCCAAATCGGTTCTGCTCGTCCTTAAAAAATAACTCCCTGAGAAACGATCTTCACACTGCTGCTTTTTTTCAAGCTTCCAGGTGAGGTTGGTTGCCATGCCATTCCTTTCGCTCACCTGAATATGATAATAGTGACCGATCAATGAATAGCGTTCCTTGAGGCGTCCAATCCGCTCCAGGACTTTTTCATATTTCTTCGTGCCCCCCTTTTTCTTCAAAGCTTGCCGCACCTGTTTTAATCCTTCTTCAAACCGCTCTTGAAAGAGGCTCTTCATGGCTTGTTCTTTTTGCGCCTTGGCGAGACTCTTGCAATACAATATGTTTTCGCTGCCGGCCTTGACGAATTCAACTTCTACTTTATTGTGCTTGTCTTTTTTAACCGTGATGAGACCATCTGGATTGATTTCTGAAGTCTCAACGGGTCGATTGCGTGCCACACACACGTATTGATAGCCCTGCTCTTTAAGCAAGGTCAGGTTTTCTTCTGTGGCGATCCCTGCGTCCAGGAGCACCGTCATGCCCTTTTTGTCCCGGCTCTCAGAAAGTTGATCAATCATTTCAAGCAAGGTATCAGGCTCGCTGGCATTTCCGCTGAAGATCTCGCTTCTCTTTGGAAACCCGTGTTCATCGATAACGAGTCCTAAAGTGACCAGCGGCCGGCCCTTTTGTTTGTCTTTTGACCTCCCGTGCTTTGCTTTCTTGTTGCCCTTTGCCGTGCCTTCGAAATAGGTGTTCGTTAAGTCGTACAGAAGAATCCGTTCTTCTAAGGAAAAGAGGTCTTTTTCCTTTTCTCTGAGGTGCTGTTCAATCACTTTCTTATGCGTGAGCAATGTGTCAGAGATTCGGTACAGTGCGTTTTGTGAGAGATGGCGAAAGCTGGTATTTAAAAGTTCATCGATGCCGCTTAAACTTTGTGCCCACTCCCGTGTCCCAAGCTCACTGGCCGGATGGACCAGTTTACCCACAACCGAGAGCGCTGAAAGCAGAACCTCCTTAGGACTCAATCCGCACTTCTTCAAGAACGGATCAAGCCCAAGGTGCCTGAAGGTCGAAAGGCCTGCATGTTCAGCGCCAAGGGTCCGACTTTCATGATGGCCAAATGACTTCAGATCAAGGGTCTCGTACTCAGGAGGTGGAGGTGCTTCAGATACCCGTTCATCAGTACCCGCCAAAACCAATTGATTCTCAATCATGAGGTTCGCATAATGCTGTGCTAAGGATTCAACCTCCCGCTCAACAGGAAGAAGCAATCCTTGCCCGAGCACCATGGCTTCAATGCGATCCGCCAACGTCTTCCAGTACTCCTTTTGAAGGTCTAGTTTTCCCAGCTGCAAGATCGTCCTCTGCCGGGGTCCACGCTCGGTTCTGTAGGACTCCATCAACCTGTGGGAGATAAAGATTTTCCTGTAGCCCGGGTTTTGTTTTTTGACTTCTTTGATGAACATGGTGCTAGGATACACCCGCCTCAGCCCAGAGTCAACTATATTCTTATACTATGGGGCACTACACCTGAAAGTTTAAAAATGAACTTTCTTTATTTTCAATGGGTTATGAAAACGACGCCTGCCGTTTTAGCCATTTTTTCTCCCATTTTACGGGCCGAATGGTAAAGATGGG
>MHFT01000094.1 GCA_001804315.1 Omnitrophica bacterium RIFCSPLOWO2_12_FULL_50_11 | reverse complement strand
AGACCTTTTCCGTCTGCGCGTCTGTCGTCGGCTTTAAATTGAAGCTTCTGTTGCCTCCCTTCCTCTGTATCTTCGGGATAGCATCCTTCCCTCCCAGGATTAGACCGGCAGGAATTGGGAGGTTCGATGATTTCAGTCCATGGTTCGATAATCACATGAGACCCTGATGGATGGCTGGGTGTGCCGATGACAATATCTTGACGAGACACACCATCTTGTACGAGGTGCACGCCTTCGAAGTCATAACCGGACCCGGACATCCAGTTTGGATTGAGGGGTGGATGGGGCTTTGTATTATCCGTCTCCATCGGATCACTTCGGTCAATTGCTGCTGACAGATTCATTTTGTTGCTATCGTCAAGAAAGCTTTCACCAAAGGTGTCCTTAAAAACATAATCCATGCGCCCTCTTTGGCTACTCCCTTGTGTTTCATACTGACCGTAGCCGCCGGAAAAGCTGTTAGGAAATGGAGCGGTAGACGACTCGTCAGTCCCCGCTTCTCCAACAACAACAAAATTGCCGCTGCTTGTCTTCGTCCATTTTCCTGGATGCGGAAGTCTCTCGCAAGCTGCGTCTGGGAGCCCGAGTATGCATCCTCCAGGTTGAGTCTCAATGAGGATTTTGTTGTCATCAGGTCTTTTCCCCCACGTCCCATCCTGATCTGCGCGGTTAAAGAAATAATAAAAGACCGGCGGGTAATGAGGATAGGGTGAACCAGGGCGGCCCAAGTTGACAAAGGTCATGAGTTCGTGTTCAAGACCGTAGTAGGTCGGAAGGCCGCCGGTCGCGACTGCATTTTGAAACTCTTGGTAATGCCTCTGATAATTCTCCCCGATTGCTCTCTTGAACCAGAAACAGATATTACCTGCGCTGTGGATAACATAAGGCTGTGGATGATCGATCGAGAAGCCATCAGCCATTTTTAAGATCGTTGTACTTCCGCTGCCGTCATTTTTATTTGGGCCGTCATTGGAGAGATAAATATTCTTATTGGAAAAGATAGGGCCTTGAAAAGACGAACTGGGCCCTGCCGCGATTTCACAATCCTCCTCGCAAAACACCGCAAAGTCAAACACACCGCCTTTGTTCACCAAAACTTCCTGCGTCACTTGAGATCTGACGTGCGTTAAATCATGCTCCAAATGAACGGTGATTCTGTAGAGCCGTTCCAGATCAGGGCCAAGCACAGATCGAGCGTAAGGCAGCTGGGTAATCACAATGCCGGGAGGGACCACCTTAATGAAACGCAGTACGTCCGCATACGTCTCCCGATCTTTGAACCCTGAAACGCTGGGTGTGTTTGAGTCATCAAGTGGCGACGTGCCTTCGTACCACTCGTTGAGAAATCTTGAAAATGTCTTGTTGTCCGTTATTTGCGAATTGTTTCCGAGAACTACTTTTCCTCGGTTCGGCATCGGCCCCGTACTTACGTTGGGAAATTGACCGCCCTTTGTTTGCATGTAATCATTAAAAAGCTTCAGCGCCCGGTCGACAATCCCTTCTGCAGCCCACTTGACCTGAATCCGGTGAGCCTCGCGCTGGATTTGACGATGATGGCGCATCATGTCGAGCATGCTGCCAGCAATGACGGTTTCAAGACCGACAACGAGAAAAACAGCGAAGACGACGGCAAAGCCGCGGTGCGCTTTCTTCCGGCTTCGGCAAATTCTGATCGCTTTTTCCTTACGAGGAGTTATGTAGCTCACGGCTCTCATTCCTGCTCAAATTTATGCACGATCCGCTTATTACGTAATATCTACTAAAATAGTTACAATTTATTTGAAAAGTATTCATAAATAGTTCGAAAAATAACCTAAAATAAACTGACGCATGCCTTCTTGTGATCACTGGGTTCACCTGCGAAAAAGTATACCTTAGACCATTGCAGAATACAACATCTCACGGAACTATTTTAAGTCTTAATGGATCTTAAACACACTCGTTACAACTTTCTAAAGATGCAACATTTTTATCCCATGAAAGGTCATTTTAGCCATATAAGCGGTCAACAACGGTAACGTCACTCTTTACGTCTTCGAAATTAACTCCTTAAAGAAATCTTCAGGTGGCCGTTAACACAATGGGGTACCGATTGGTAACCGTTCAGCCCCGTCATCCTGAGCGGAGTAGCACTCAGAGTAAACTCCGCGAAGGATCTCGTTTTTCGAGATTCTTCGGCCTTCGGCCTCAGAATGACGATACGTGGGTGGCTGAACGGTTACACCGACACCGATTGATTATGCGCACGGTCGTTTTCTTCCTTTTTCTCTTCTTCTTCGCAAAAAACGCCCTTGCGTCCCCCCAACCGACGCTGCTCGATGATGAAACTCAGAAACAGATACTCACTGTCTTGAATCAAAATGCGGAGTCCTTGAAAACGTTGAAGGCGTCACTCGAAATTGGAATCCCCCATCCAACAGAGCCACTCGTGCACTGGTGCCACGGGCTGATCGCTTTCCAAAAAGAGCCCGATTTTTTGTATCTGAAGGGCTACCACTCACTAGTCCCTCTCTACTTTCTCCTCAAAAGCTTCGAGCACAAGTTCTGGCTTTATCTTCCAAGACAATACACGGTTTATTGGGGAGAAAATGCAGTCCTAGAACAAAATCCGGATATTGATCTCAGGCTCATCGCAGGAGACATCTTTAAAGCGATCGCGCCTCCCAAAATAAATCCTGCAGAACAAATCGAGTGGCAAGCGATCGAGACAGGTTACCGCTTGACCTTAACAGAAGCGGACACAAATCGTAAACAAGAGATTGAACTCGATCAAGCGCTAAATATCCGAAAGATTACCCACTACAATGCAGCTATCTTTCGCGCACTTGAAATTACAAAGAACGACTGGCGCCTCGTCGGTCAAATCCGACTACCGTATGAGATCATAATCAAACGTTTCGTTCCGCGGCCGAACCACTTGATCATGCGATTTAAAGAAATCCGTCCAAACGAAACATTGGGAGCAGCCATTCTTGATCACCAGTTTCCTTCGGATGTGACGTACGTGGAATTGACGGAGCGGATGTAGGGGCGGGTACAAAAACCGTCATCCTGAGGCAGCATCCCCTGCCTGGCCGAAGGATCTCGGTCGGGATTCTTCGCCCCGCACCTTCTCGGACACTGCTGAGCCAGAAGGTGCGGGGCTCAGAATGACGTTCCTTTGTTACTCTACATCAAACAATAAACACACACGCGGCAATCACGGAGGTCCAGCGGCCGTCTTTATCGCCCTCCGCGCTTTGCGTCATCGCCGTCGTCCTCACAATTTCGTCTGAGATTTTCCAAATTTCGCGTTTTGCGTCGTAACTTGAATCCGGATCAAATTTCACGCCTGAAATCGTAGCGAGCATTTCCGCGGCAAGATCCTCTGCATAGTCATTGGTCTTCCGTTCCGTCCACCCAAACGCGTGATGTTCTGACAAATATCCGTACTGGTTCGGGCTATTAGGGATCGCGATGCCAATAGAAGCTGAAATCAAGCGGTTGGGTTCACTGGTCGAATTGTCGCTCATGACACAGAACACGACCTGGCCCGGCGTGAGGTACTTTAAGCCCGCTTCTTTTGGAACAAGCTTGCAATGGGGAGGAAAAATGCTGGAAACTTTGACGAGGTTGAAGGCGGCAATGTCCGCGTTCCGGAGCGCAAGCTCGTTACTCGCAAGCTTTTCGCGGTGAATACCGACACCCTTTGTAAGAAAACACTTTCGCGGGAGAATCATCCCATCACCTCCTTTTCCTGCCGTTTCTTTTGGACCAATCGACCAAGAAACGGCAGAATTTCTTTCAGAAATAATCCCGCCAAAGGCGGGATGAAAGGAGGTGATGGGATCACGTTTTCACTTTACCAAAGATAAAAAACGGACGCAAGCAATTTGAAATGGGGGGGCGTACCACTTCATGCAGTCGTCATTGCGAGGCCGACGGGCTAAGCGATGGCCGAAGCAAACTCAGCACGTAGATTGCTTCGACCTCGCTTTGGCTAGCTGTCTCGCAATGACGGATGCGGCGTATTGCTTCGGCAACGCCTGGTACGCGTCCTCGCAATGACGTCGGGATTACTGCATCAAGTGGTAGGGACCCGGATGGATGGTCTTACAAACCGAGGATTCTTTTCGCGTTCTCGCACAAAACGAGCCGGCGTTTTTGAGGTGAAAGGAGAAGCTCAAATTTCATGAGTTCGACGTCCACGTGCGAATACGGCGTGTCTGAACCAAATACCACCTTGTGTGTACCGACCCCTTTCAAGATCATTCCCGTCCGGTAGAAAGACTGGGTCGTGGTTTCGAGGAAGACCGTTTTAAATTGGTTGGCAACCGAAATCGCATCCTTCCAATCATCCTTACCCCCGTGGGCGAAGATAAAAAAAGTTTTTGGACAGCGCTTGATGAAGCGAATCCAATCCCTTGGTGAACAATTCTGCTCATGGCTCGTGTGCAAAATGACAGCCATACCGGAACGTGAGATTTCACCAAAAAGGGGTTCCATCTTTTTGATGCTAAAGCGGTCGGTGCGCGGGTGAAGCTTGACGGCACGGAAACCATTCGCCTGCGCCCAACGGATCTCATCGAAAGCGGCTGGCAATTGATTCGGATCGAGCCGTATGCATCCGATAAAACTCCGGTGCTTGCGTACGAGTCGGGCAATTCTCCGATTGGCCGCCGAATAGGAAGGGCCTGGGTTTTTCTCATCGATGGGGAAAATGACGGTCTTCGAAACATGACACCGTCTCATGTTCCGAAGAATTTGAGGCACCGACGTACCCGCCGTGTCTCGAGACCGGCCAATGTGGCAATGGACATCAATCACCATGGAAGGAAATCTTAACGGATGATCTCGCCTTCGCACACCACGGCAGAAATCAAACCGCCGCCGCGCGAGACATTAATGACACTGTCATCACTTAAGCGAGATAAGGAACCGGCAGGAACCCCTCCAAACACAAAGCTTCCCGTATTCATTTTTTTAAGCACAAAATCAAGCTTGCGGTTCACGACGGTGGGAACCGAAAGCACCGGCAGCGGAACGAACTCCTGGACGACCCAGTTTGATTTGAGCGCCTTGTCAATGGTGAAATTCCAATCCTCATCACGCGTCTCGTTTCCGATCGCCACATCCTTTCCCCCGTAGCTGTCTGCCGGTTTCAGTACCAGAGTTTCTTTTTCGTCTTTTAAGAAATCGATCAAGTAGATCTTCTTCCCACCGTAAAACTTTTCCGCATCGACGACACGCCGAGTCCATGGAATATGTTCCCGCTTGATCTCATTTTCCTGTGCGGAAAACAAGTGATCATAACCCGGATTCGTAAAAACGGAAAGGAGGGCTTTGGAGGACCCTAAGCGTGAACGCAAAGGATTGACGACGCACACGGCTCGTTCTCGGTACGCTTTAATAAAATCGGTGACGTCGCGCAGCTTCTCAAGCAATTCACTAAAAATGACGCGCCGGTAAACGAGATCGATCCGAAAATTACCATGGTACAGTTTTCCGCCCCGAAAACGGAGCTCTCTGGGGTCTGCAATCGTCGTCTTGTAACCCTTCTCTTCAAAGTACGTCTTTAATAATTCAAATTCCGGCTTTGTCCGTACGGTTTTCCAGTCGATGATTGCAATTTGCGGCGTTTCATACGCGCCGAATTCCTCATAAACAGTAAGAAGAGCGTCCAGCAGCTTATCGACACGGCGGCCCCGCAGAATGTGAACGTCCTCGAAAAAATCCTTCAACTCGGCGACAGAAAACAAGATATCTTCCAAGAAATCGGTGTATCCCATCCCTGCTGGAGAATCGCAATTTAACTCCATGAATTTGATGCTCTCTCCTTCCATAAAGCAATCGAGCCGCACGACGACGGCAGTTCTCCGGTAGCCCGGATCGATTCGAACGAGCTCTTCGGCTTCCGGCGAAAGAGCAAATACATTCCGAATGGCAGGGTCCTCAAAGTAAAGATGCACGAGCCTGTCCACCATTTGAGCGAGCGCGCTAGAGGCATCTCCAAGCTTCCGGGCTTGCTGGCTGGTAATAAAATGCGGCTTCATAAAGGTCGGGATCGTAAAGCGCCCGAATCTGAAATTGGAGCGATGCAGCTCATCCTCAAAGTGATGGATCACTTGAACCATGTTCTTTTCATGGGTCTTCAAGTACTGCTCGTAAGCATGGTCAAAATTTTTCGATCGATCAATGTAGGTTCGAAGCATGTAAGTACCCTTTCCTCAAGAGAAATCACATGTCAGAGGCCAGAAATCAGAAGACAGAAGACAGAAAAAAACAGAAGAAAAACCATACTTCAACTTCTAACTCGACTTCCGCAAAGCAGCGCCGATCCGCTTCCTTCTTGTGGGGAAGGGATGTTTGGCTCATTTTGCAAAGGCTCGGTTCCAACTTCGAACTTCTGACCTCTGTCTTCTGACCTCTGTCTTCTGTCCTCTGACTTCTGACCTCTGTCTTCTGACTTCTGACCTCTGTCTTCTGACTTCTGTCCTCTGACTTCTGTCGTTGTCCTCTACCCTAGCGTTCTCACAACTGTCTCGCCGATCCGCGCAGGACTGTCCACGACACGGACGCCCGTTTCCCTTAACCGAGCTACCTTTTCGCGCGCCGTGCCGCTTCCGCCGGAAATGATGGCACCCGCATGACCCATCCGTTTTCCAGACGGTGCCGTCGAGCCGCTCACGAATGCGACGACAGGTTTTCGAACATTCTTCCGGATAAACTCTGCTGCGGTCTCTTCTGCTGCTCCACCGATTTCGCCGATCATGACAATCGCAGCCGTTTCGGCGTCCTTCTCAAAGAGCTCGAGACAATCAACGAAACTCGTTCCTAATATTGCATCGCCACCGATACCGATCACCGTCGACTGACCCAACCCGCGAGTTGTCATCTGCCAAACTGCCTCATACGTCAGTGTTCCGCTGCGCGAAACGACACCGACGCACCCCCTTTTGTGGATGTAGCCAGGCATGATACCGATCTTCGTCGCCTCTGGTGTAATTATGCCTGGGCAGTTGGGCCCAATCAAGCGAATCCCCTTATTTTCGAGCTGTTTCAGGACTCGAACCATGTCCAGGGCAGGAATCCCTTCTGTAATGCAGACAATGAGTTCCACACCGCTGTCTGCCGCTTCCAAAATGGCGTCTTTGGCAAATTGCGCCGGAACGTAGAGCACGCTTGCATTTGCCCCCGTCTTTGCGACGGCCTCACCCATCGTATTGAAAACGGGAATTCCGTCAAAATCTTGACCCCCTTTTCCAGGAGTGACACCGGCTAAAATTTTCGTGCCGTACTGGACCATCTGACGCGCATGAAATGATCCGTGGGAACCCGTGATCCCTTGAACAATTACCTTTGTATTTTCGTCTACGAGAATAGCCATCGCTTCTCTTAGAGAGCACCAAACTAAACCGACGTCATCCTGAGGCAGCGCCCCATAGCATTGCCGAAGGATCCCGTCCACCGTCATCCTGAAGGAGGCCACAGGCCGACTGAAGGATCTCGGTCGGGATTCTTCGACCTTGCTCTGGGCCGCCGTCTCAGAATGACGTAGTTTTGTTAGTCACCGAACTGCTTCCACTGCTCTTTGCGCAGCTTCTTCAAATGTTTCCGCGGAAATGATTTGAATTTTCGATCTCTTTAAGATTTCCCGTCCTTTTTCGACATTCGTTCCTTCCAATCGAACAATCAACGGAACTTTTAATTTTATCTCTTTTTGCGCCGCAACGATTCCTTCGGCCAGTACATCACAACGCATAATTCCGCCAAAAATGTTCACCAGGATTGCCTTGACACGCGGGTCTTTGAGGATGATCTTAAAAGCCGCCGCTACTTTTTCTTTGCTCGCACCGCCGCCCACATCTAAAAAATTTGCCGGCTCACCACCATCTAGCTTGACGATGTCCATCGTCGCCATCGCAAGTCCGGCTCCGTTCACCATGCATCCGATATTTCCCTCCAGTCCCACGTAGCTCAAATCAAACCGTTTCGCTTCGTTCTCACGCTCGTCTTCTTGACTCGCGTCACGCAGGCGGGCCACTTCCGGATGGCGAAAAAGCGCGCTGTCATCGAAATTAATCTTTGCATCGATCGGAACCAAGGAATCATCTGCGAGGAGGCCGAGAGGATTTACTTCCACTAAAGAAGCATCTAATTCAACAAACAAACGTGCAATTTTAGAAATGAGATCTGACAATTGGTCCCGAAGTCGGTCTGAATTCTTGCCGTGGTCAGAAAAAAAATTTAAAACGAAGGAACGAAAAGTCTCCGACGTAAGAGCTTTATCGACTCCGAAATGACCCCTGAAAACTTTTTCGGGCGTCTCGCGTGCAACCTGCTCGATTTCGACACCGCCCGACTCAGAACAAATGGCACACGGTAAAGCAGCTTCACGATCAAGGGTAAGCGCCACGTAAAGTTCTTTTTTGATCTCTCGAGCTGCTTCGATCAACACCCAGTCAACCGGCTTCGCGACCCCAGCGGTCTGATATGTCTTGAGTTTGGTGCCGAGCATTTTCTTTGCCACGCCAAAGGCAGCGTCTGCCGCATCGACAATTTGGATTCCGCCCGCCTTTCCCCGCCCTCCTGCATGAATCTGCGCCTTAACGACAAAAGGAGGAGGACCAATCTTTGAAATTTCTTGAACGGAAAGCGAATTTTTTTGGAATACCCTGCCAGGCGCGGCGTTTAGACCGTACTTACGAAAAAGATCCTTCGCCTGGTACTCGTGAATGTTCATGATAGACTCCCGCCGTCATTGCGTGGCGGCGATCCAAAGTGATCACCAAGCATTCCTGCATCCGTCATTGCGAGGCAGAATCCCAACGCAATGCCGAAGCAATGGCCGCCTCCGTCATTGCGAGGCCAGCAGCCCAGGGATGGGCCGAAGCAATCTCGCATCCAAGATTACTTCGTCCAAGCCTGGTATGCTTCCTCGTAATGACGGTGCTATTGGATTGCTTCGGCGTCTCTTTTGTTTGCTGCCTCGCAATCAGACTGCATGAACTGGGATGCGTCCGGTTGTACGTTACGACGCGGTGCCTCAACCGTGACATCGTTACAATTTCAGTTTGGTAATCTGTGCACGGATATGATCGGCGGATCGCTTGAGCACGTCTTGGCTTTCGGGAGAAAGTTTGAGTTCGATGACCTCCTGGACACCTTGTTTCCCAAGCCGCACCGGAACGCCACAGTACGTGTCTCGAATGCCGTACTCACCGCTTAAGTAAACGCAGCAAGGAAAAACGCGCCCTGTATCTTTGAGAATCGCCTCGGCCATAGCCACAGCGGAAGAGGAAGGAGCGTAGTAAGCACTGCCGGTTTTGAGCAAGTTCACGATTTCCGCGCCGCCGTCGCGGGTCCGTTGATTAATCGCTTCTATTTTTTCTTTCGAAAGGAGCTGCGTAATCGGTTTCCCGTTGGCTTTCGTAAATTCCGGCGCCGGAACCATTAAATCCCCATGCCCGCCCAAAACGACTGCTTCCACCCGGGCAGGTGGAATCTTGAGTTCAAGGGACAGAAAATAAGCGTAGCGGGCAGAATCTAAAACGCCTGCCATCCCAATCACGCGCCTGGAATCAAATCCGGATTTCTTGTAGGCCAAGTAACACATCACGTCGAGCGGATTCGTCACCATGAGCAAGATACTTTTTGGGGAGCGCTTGACCACCTCCGTCACGATGCCGCCTACGATCTCAGCATTCTTGGTTTGCAAGTCATCGCGGCTCATTCCAGGCTTGCGTGCGAGTCCTGCGGTAATCACAACGAGATCAGAATTTTCTGTTTCCTCGTAAGAATTCGTTCCAACAATCGTCGTCTTAAAACCTTCGATCGGGGCGGATTCCATCATGTCGAGCGCTTTGCCCTGCGGCATTCCGTCGATGATGTCCGTTAACACCACATTCGCCAGCCCTTTTTCCAGGAGTCTTTGCGCGACACCCGCCCCTACGAAACCAGCACCAACCACGGTCACCTTTGGAGTTGTCATCCCACCACCTCCGTTACAAAAGTACGCCAGCAAAGATCTAGGGCGTACTTTTGTAACTCTGGGAGTTTTCGACGCGGATCGTCGAGGAACGAAGGTGGTGGGATCATTTCCTAAGCCTCCGAATAATCGCTTCGCCCATTTCCCGGGTTCCCACCGCAGTGGGATCATTGCGCTCTGCCTTCAAATCGTAGGTGACGTCCCTGCCTTCGCGAATGACATCTGCAACTGCTTGCTCCAAACGATCTGCGGCTTGCACCTCGCCTAAGTACCGAAGCATGAGCATCCCGGAAAGAATCATTGCCGTCGGGTTTACTTTGTTCAGGCCTTTGTACTTTGGGGCGGAACCGTGCGTTGCTTCGAAAATAGCACCGTCATCGCCGATATTAGCTCCAGGAGCCACACCCAAACCGCCCACGAGTCCCGCACAAAGGTCCGAAACAATGTCCCCATACAAATTTGGAAGCACGATCACATCGTAAAGCTCGGGTTTCTGAACAAGTTGCATGCACATGTTGTCGACAATCCTGTCCTCAAACTGAATATCTGGATATCGTTTCGCAACCTCACGCGAAACCTCAAGAAAAAGCCCGTCTGAAAATTTCATAATGTTCGCTTTGTGGACGCAGGTCACCTTTCTGCGCTTGCACGCTTGCGCGTACTCAAAAGCAAACTTCACAATCCGTTCCGTTCCCTGAACTGAAATGGGTTTGACGCTGATACCGGAATCAGGCCGAATCGACTTTTGGGAGAGGCGGCTGCACTGTTCAATGACGGCTATTGCTTCAGGAGACCCTTTCTTAAATTCGATACCTGCGTACAGATCCTCGGTATTTTCACGGACGACGACCAGATCGATATTCTCGTAGCGCGAGCGGACGCCGGGGTAAGATTTGCAAGGCCTTAAGCAAGCGTAGAGGTCAAACTCTTTTCGAAGTGCGACATTGACGGAGCGGAATCCAGTTCCCACCGGCGTCGTCACAGGCGCTTTGATTGCGATTTTATTCTTTCGGATGGATTCGAGGAGACAGGACGGCAGCGGGGTACCTTCCTTGTCAACAAGGTCAGCGCCTGCGTCTTGAATGTCCCAATCAAATGAGACGCCGGTCGCCTCCAAAACTCGCTTCGTGACCTCTGCAAGTTCTGGGCCGGTACCGTCACCGCGGATCAATGTGATACGATAACTCATGTTCGCACATTCAATGGTTGCGCAAACCCACTTAAGTTGTTATCCTAACATGTGTTAAACGCTTTGGCAAGCTGAGGTTGTCAATGCAACAAATCAAGCTCACACTGGAAAAAGCGCTCATCGAAGGAGGGGCGGTTTTAAAACGTGCTTTCGACCGTCCGAAGCAAATCCGCTACAAGGGCCCAGTGAACCTGGTCACAAACACAGACCGAAAAGCGCAAGAAGTCGTGATCGACATCATCCTCAAGCGCTTTCCGAATCACACAATTCTTGCAGAGGAGCCGACTTCTCTGTCGAAGACGGAGAAAACGCTAGAACGTAAAAAATGGATTATTGACCCCGTTGACGGAACAACCAATTTCGCCCACGGTTTCCCGCTGACGTGCGTCTCAATCGCCTACGAAGAAAATGGAAAAGTCCGCGTTGGCGGCGTTTGGAATCCCATTTACGAGGAATGGTTTTGGGCGGAACATGGAAAGGGAGCAAGCCTCAACGGAAAAAAAATTCACGTTTCGAAAACCAAAACGCTGAGAGAGTCCCTCCTCGTTACCGGATTTCCATACGACCGGAAAAAACGTGCCCGCTACTATTTGAAGTTCTACGAAGCATTCATGATCCGCACGCACGGCGTGCGCCGGCTTGGCTCTGCCGCGCTTGACTTCTGTTACGTCGCGAGCGGCCGCTTTGACGGCTTCTGGGAATTTGGCCTCCATCCTTGGGACCAAGCAGCCGGTGCTCTCATCGCCAAGGAAGCGGGGGCGCGTTTCACCGACTTCAGCGGAAAGCCGATGAGTATTTATGGGACGCAAACGCTCGTTACGAATGGCCGGATTCACGAAGCGATGCTCCGCGTGATTCGTGCGAACAGGTAGATGAGAAAAAAGAAAATAACGAAACCGAAAGCTCGTCACGTTTGGAAGCTCAATCCAAGGACACGGGTGAAGAAAAGCAAGAAAGTCTACGCCCGCCCTGAAGAACGGCAACGGAGTCGACAAATTCTTCAAGAAATCCACTGGTTTGGCGAAAATTAAGAGTGTGTCATTCTGAGACGGCAGCCCAGAGCACAGTCGAAGAATCCCGAACGGGATCCTTCGTCCCGTCAAAAGCGGGACTCAGGATGACGGTTTCGCTAGCCGCTCTAAGCAAAAAAGAAGAGTTGTAAGTCCCATGATCCAAGAACCGTTGCTGATCCTGCTGATCCTACTGGCCGTTGTCATTGTGGCTCAGAAGGCTTCCACGCAATTTCACCGTACCGCCCTCATGCGGTATTTGCCGACTCCGGTCTGGTGTTATATTCCACCCACGATTTTGACGACACTTGGGTTTCTGCCAGCGGCCTCGGGAGTTTACGACTGGATTCTTCGGTACATTCTTCCTGCTTGCTTAATTTTGCTCCTTATGACGACGGACTTAAAAGGACTTCAAAAAGCAGGGCGCCTCGCATTGGTCGCGATGGTGAGTGCTACTATTTCGGTCCTGATGGGTGCCATTGTCGTTTTCTTCCTCTTTCAGAATCAGTTGGGTACGGAGAACTGGAAAGCGATTGGTACCTTGGCCGCCAGTTGGACCGGTGGAACTGCAAACATGTTAGCGGTAAAAGAAGCGACGGGACTGTCTGATGAAATTTTCGCACCGCTTTTCATCTCTGACATTACCGTCGTTTACATCTGGATGACCTTCCTCATGGTCATGTCAAACTGGCAAAAAAAGTTAGACCAACTCCTCAACGCGAAACGGACCCAATTAAACGACGTGCTCGCAGGCAGCGAACCGCCAAAACCGAGGGGCGAAAGAATTCCGTTTCGGTCCTTAGTGTTGCTCCTCGTTGTCGGTTTCGGCATCGGAAGTGCCACGATCTGGCTCGCAGGGAAGATTGCTCACTTCGCA
Source organism: Omnitrophica bacterium RIFCSPLOWO2_12_FULL_50_11 (assembly GCA_001804315.1). Classification (GTDB taxonomy): domain Bacteria; phylum Omnitrophota; class Omnitrophia; order Omnitrophales; family Danuiimicrobiaceae; genus 2-12-FULL-50-11-A. The sequence continues at coordinate 916 of MHFT01000094.1, read as the reverse complement.
ACGGCAGTCAATCCGTCCACCTGGATGATTATTTTGGTGACTACGGCTGGGATTTTGCTTTCTACCACACGGCTTTCAAGATCGGAAGGTGCGAATGCAAATAAGGTTGGTTATTTCCTGCTTTATCTGGTGCTTGTTTCAACGGGCGCGAAAGCAAATCTCTTTGCCATGTTCAAAGCACCTATCTTCCTCGCCATCGGTTTTGTATGGCTTGGCGTTCACGCGTGTTTGATCGTCTTATTGGGTCGCTTGTTTCGAATCCCTTCTGCAATGCTCGCAACCGCTTCGCAGGCAAACTTGGGTGGCGTTGCCTCAGCTCCCGTTGTCGCTTCTACCTACGAACCGAGACTCGTCCCGATTGCCCTCATCCTTGCGCTACTGGGAAACGCGATTGCCAATTACCTCGGCATTTTGACCGGCCAGCTCCTCCGCGTCCTCGGAAGCTAGTCCCCCGGCACTTTTAATTTTGGTAGCTTCAACAGCTCATAGGACATATCGTTTCAAAAGTGGTGGGGGACTAGCCCATGGTTACCCCGCACCACAGCCGGCTAATGTTCTGTGGTTGTGCGAAGCTGCCATCACTGGTTTTTCGAACGAATTCTTTCCGCTCTTTCTTGCAATCTTTTCGCTTCATCTTGCCTGCCACTCTTATTATAAAGCTCTGACAGATTCTCCAACACAGTCGCCACATCGGGATGATCTGGTCCAAGTGCTTTTTCACTTATTGCCAGTGCCCGCTTGTAAAGGGGCTCGGCTTCGGCATATTTCCCCTGGGCTTTGTAAAGTTCCGCCAGATTGTTCAGGGATTGCGCCACATGGGGATGGTCTGGTCCAAAAGTCCTTTCCGCAACTTTCAGTGCTTCTTCTGCTACCGTTGCCGCCTCTGAATATTGTCCCTGTTGATAAAGTGTGTGGG
>MHFT01000093.1:3007-6366 GCA_001804315.1 Omnitrophica bacterium RIFCSPLOWO2_12_FULL_50_11 | reverse complement strand
TTATTACCTTTCACAAGGGTCTTCCTGATGCACGAGGATGATACTTTTTCTTCATAAAATATTCAAACACGAAAAGGTTCGGACCTCCTGTCCTCTGTAAACCCTGGCAAACTAAAACACTTGAAAACCAAACGGAAAGTTGCTAAAGTTTTGGTGGGCGACTAGAAATCCCTTGGGTGAATAGCCCATGTGAGTTAGAGTCTCACCTCGCCCACCACCATATAAGGACTTATAGGCTTCTCCATCACCCCTTCAATCACTTTACAGATTTGCTTACGTTCATCCCAGTGGTGATGGCCGTTCTAATATCTTCAATCCTCAACGGGGGCGGGTAGGGATGGTCTTAGAAGTCCCTACGCCTGTTCTTTTCGCTTAAAGATGCACAGATAGGGCCTTGCTCCAGGGAGGGGGCTGTGCAGGATTCCGCATAGCTCCCAGAGACCGGCGCCCTGGTCCTCAAGCTGTTGCTCAAGGTTGTTCTCCGGCCCCGGTAGTCGCACCACTTTGTATTTTATAATCTCGGGCATTTTAGCCCTCCTTTCCGCCCATTTATTTCAGTGCTTGGAGCAAATCAGTTAGCGTTCTCCATGCAGGCTCTGGCGGGTTATCAACGAACTTGTCGGGGTTATCCTGGTTGGGATTGTTCGGAAATTTACCTCCGATCCACTTCGTGGCTGTAGCTAGCTTGGCAGGATCTTGAAGGAGGAGTCTAATCTCGCGCACCACCGGGCTTAGTTCTTCCATAAATATTGCTGTCGGTACTGGTTGCCCTTCCGGGATGAATGCTATCGCAGCGGCAGTGCTTTTAACAGCGATAGGGCCTACGGCAAACTTTTCTATTACCCTTGTGCCAGAAAGAAACTTAATATCCATGTCAGCGGTGCTGACCAGCTCGGGTGTCTCAGTGGCTTTACCGGGAGTGGCGCCCTCCGCGCTCAGTCCAGTGGGGATGTAGTAGAACTGGTTGCGGAGGAGGCCAAAGCGGATGTGAGGCACTTGTGTCTGGGGATTTTCACTGACATCAAGCCCTATCATGCTCTGCACAGAGGCAGTGATGTAGCCTTTGGGGGCGCAACCGCAAGATAGCAGTGCCCCACCCACAACAAGACCCAGGCAGATAAGAGCCCTCCAGTAAGTAGTTTTCATTCTAATCCCTCCGTGATTGTGGTAGTTGTGGCATTGGGAAGTAGTTGAGGTTCGGGTTTGTATGCGTCCACTATTAAGGGCTGCCCGGGGATGGCGCTAACGCCTACAATCCCTTCCCATTTGGGCGAAATCTCCGTTAGTTGCAGGCTCTCGTAGCCCAAGGCTAGGCCAGGGTTTGTAGACCCGGTTCGTACTGCCATTCCCAGCGTGTGGGAGCGAATCGCTGTGGCAGAATCATCAGGGCTATTCTTGGTTGAGACCAGTCCAAGGCCTACAATGAGTGTATGCCTTGTCCCATCGGCCGATTTCCAGGAAAGACAGCTGGAGCACAGAAGCGCACTTGAGAAAAGAGTGACAATAAATAATAACACCTGTGTACAACGAGATGGATAACCTTGCCGTACAAATCTTTGTTGTACCTCTTTTCTGCATCTATATTGAGCTAAGGGCATGGGCATTTTTAAGTTCAAGCAGTCTTGATACACTAGGCTCTCCTTTTACTCTTTCGCATAGTGATTTCAACTTTGATTCAGATATGCCTGTAGCTTGAGCCACTTTGTCCAATGCCTCCGCCTCACCATCCTTGCATAAATCAAAGACAGTCCTGATGGTAAGGTCCATGAGTTTTTTAATGTCAGATTTCACATAAACGTACAATTTTGCCTGTGCTATCCAGTCAATAAGCTGTTCAATATTGAACGGTGTCCTTACAAGTAAGTCTGTTGACCTCATTAAAGATTTTTTCAGGTAGATGAGAATCGTTAAGTGTGCTTTCCTCTTCCCCCAAGTGCAAATCAGAAAGGACGGCCAGGCGGCCCACCGTTTCCGTGCCCATTTTCCCCCTCCTGTAGAAAGATTGAGGAGCTTTGCAAAATCATAACTGTAGATATGGAATCTTGTCAAGAAGAAAAATAGTAGTAATTTAATAAGATTGTGCAAAACTAAAATTTTTAATAGCCGTTCCTTCCCCTCTTTTTCCTGGAAGGCCTCCTGTATCCTATAAACCCTAACAAATTAAAACACTTGAAACCAGACTGGAAAATCGCTAAAGTTTTGGTGGTGGACTTAAAATCCCTTGGGTGAATAGCCCATGTGAGTTCAAGTCCCACCTCGCCCATTGCCATATAAGGATTTGCGAGCATACTTCCTTGTCTTTCCATTGCTGATTTAGCTAAGCTGTAGAAGGATTGTAGAACACGCTGGATGTCTTATCTACAAAACTTCCGGAGGTATCCCGCCGGAGGCGGATTTTCAACTTACACCATTTCCATTAGATTCGCTTTGCTCACTACAAGTTTTACAGGAATTTTAGGATATCGCCGAAATTTTCAGAAGAAGGAAGGACTGCGGAGTTGCGCCCGCAAGATTAAAACACTCTTTCCCAACGAACTGTCTTTATTTGACATTTTACATTGCTTATACCATGCGTATGTTAACTCTAGGCCTTCTACTAGCCCTGTTTTGGGCTTCCATCCGAGAGAAGTTATTCTGCTCACGTCTAGAAGTCTTCTTGGCATGCCGTCGGGTCTAGTCTTATCATAAACGATTTTTCCATCAAAGCCTACCATCTTTTTTATGAGCCTTGCAAGCTCTGCTACCGATGTATCGTAACCTGTGCTGTGTCCACGGCCAAGCCAACGCCGCTCTTGGGAGGCTTTTGGACTACATGAAAATAAGAAATGGCGAGGAGGCCCCCAAGGACTATCCCAAGTAAAATACCTGCCAGATTGTATTTACTTGGTATATTTAGAGTCCCTTCCAAATAGCCGTTTTGGTATCTTCAGGGTCTTGGTGGAAAGAGGTTGGGGAAGCGGGAACGATGACTGACAGGGCAGGCTTTTTGTCCATATTCAACTAAAATGGGCCCAGGAATTCCTTTTCGTGAAACAGCCCTGTAAATTCTTTTTCGTAAGACACCCTTCCTGCAAGGTTAGATTCAAAAACCGGCACCAGCCTTTTTGCCTCTTTCTCCATGGTTCTCTTCACGGCTGAGATGATATCCAGGGGGCCGGGATAAAAGGCCTTCTCAAGGGTCACAGAGGTAGGGGCGGAGGCCTCTGGCAAGGTAACTCTCTGGATAGGCGCCTTTAGGTACTCAAAGGCCTTCTCTGCGACCAGGGCGGCTATTTCTGCGCTTACCCCACATGTCTTCCATGAAGTATCGGCTACGACCAGCCTGCCGGTCTTCTTCACCGAATCCAATATGAGTTCCT
>MHFT01000093.1:0-2989 GCA_001804315.1 Omnitrophica bacterium RIFCSPLOWO2_12_FULL_50_11 | reverse complement strand
TATGAGTTCCTCGTCAAGAGGCTTCGTGGAACGGGGGTCCACCACCTCCACCTCAATGCCTTCCTCTTTGAGTATCGTGGCCGCCCGGATGGCTTCCCATACCATATAAGAAAAGGCTACCACGGTGGCATCACTCCCTATCCTTGTAATGGCGCCCTTCCCCAGGGGGAGGGTATATGGCTCCTCAGGTACGGGGCCTGTACAGTCGTAGAGCCGACGGTGCTCTATGAAAATCACCGGTGAATCGTCCTGTATGCTGGCCATAAGAAGTCCCTTGACGCTGTAAGGGGTACTGGGCATTACTACTTTCAGGCCAGGTATATGAGAGAAGAGGGACTGAAGGCTCTGTGAGTGCTGGCAGCTCTGCCCCCATCCCCGACCGATAATGGCCCTGACGGTCATTGGTACTCTCATCAACCCGCCAAACATTTGGTGCCACTTGGCAGCATGGTTGCAGAGTTGGTCCATACAGTAGTACATAAAGTCGTTCCGGGCGTGGACCATCACGGGTCGCATGCCTGCCAGGGCCGCTCCGATAGCACACCCCGTCATGGCATTCTCAGCCACGGGTGTGTCTAACACCCTCTTCTTGCCGAACCTCTTGTGCGCCTCCAGGGTGGTGCCGAAGATGCCTTTGGGGTCGTCTACCCCAATACCCATGAGGAACACGCGGTCATCCCTCTCCATCGTCTGGACCAGTGCCTCACTAATGGCCTGCCAGTATTTTATTTCTCTTTCCTTTGGCTTTTCTTTTCTGTTCATAATGAATGATAGATTAAGGCTAGTAGACGTTTTTTAGCAACTCGGCCTCATCAGGGAACGGGCTTTCTTTTGCAAATTTAACTGCCTCCTCTACTTCCGCATTGACCTTCTTCGCAATACTGTCCAAGTCTTTCCGGGATAGAATCCCGTTCTCCAATAGCAGTTTTTCGTGCATACCGACTGGACACCTGGCCATCCATTTCTCCAGTTCCTCTTTGCTATTGTGCCCCAGCTCGTAGTTGTAACTGGGTCCTACGTGCTCCATCCATCGGTACGTTTTGCATTCTATAAGGAACGGTCCTTGCCCACGGCGGCAGAGGTCCACGGCCTCCTTCGCCGCCTGATAGACGGCAAGCAGGTCGTTTCCATCCACGCAAAGGCCAGGTACACGGTGGCTCTCCCCACGTTCAAATATGTTGTCTACGGGTTGGCGTGCCAGCAGGTGTGAGCATATGGCATAAAGGTTGTTTTCGCACACGAAGATTATTGGCAGGCTTTTAAGTGCGGCAAAGTTGAGCGATTCATGAAAGGTGCCCTCTTCCACCCCAGCATCACCGAAAAAGGCCACCGACACCCGGTCCAGACCCTGCATTACGGTTGCCAGCGCAGTACCCACGGCTATTGGTATGGCACCTGCCAAAATGGACGAGGCGCCCATGAATCCTACCTCGGGTGCTACCAAGTGCATAGAACCTCCTACCCCCCTGGCACACCCAGTGCTCTTCCCGTACAATTCGGCTATCAGGCGCTTCAGGTCGCCGCCCTTTGCAAGATAGTGGGCGTGACAGCGATGGAAACTGAAGGCGTAGTCATCCTTACGAAGGTTGGCGCACACCCCTACGGCTATGGCCTCCTGGCCTATTGAAAGATGGATGGGACATCGCATCTCCTGCTCAGGGTAGAGTCTTGCGACCCGTTCCCCCGCCCTGCGGATTTTTACCAGCATGTAATACATGTCCCGCAGGACGTCCACCGGGATGGATTTCAGAACCGATTCCTTTTCCTTCGCGACCAGTCTTTCAGCAGCCATGTACCCCTGGATGTCCGTTTACTTTTAAAATCTATTTAGATTCTATTAAAACTTCCATTATAATTTTCTTGGGAAAAATTTCAAGCTCTTTTACTGATAATAAGTGTCAATGTCGTAAGTGAAATTATGACCTGCCTCCAAGTCCCCGCATTTATATTTGCAGTCGTTTATCATTACGAATAAGCGGCCGTACTGGACGTTTTCGCCGCACCCACGATGGTAGCTTCCAAGCAGTTCCTGCCCGTCTTTTCGCCACCCTAGATAATCGCGTTCCAGGTGAAACTTCTTCACGAGGATGCCATTGGCCGCAAAACATAACTCCTTACCCTGTTTTTCCACTATTATCCAGACCCAGGGCTGCCCTATGTCATTCTTGAACATCGGCTGATGGGGGTATGGATATAGTAGGGACACATCCCGAGAGCTCTGAAAAAGTCTCCCCAACGTCGTGTGTCATTCTGAGCGAAGCGAAGAATCTAGTGTTTTAAGAGATTCTTCGGTCGCTTCGCTCCCTCAGAATGACAAGTGGGTAGGGTTTTTCAGAGCTCTCATCCCTTATTTTTCCACCAGATCAAGCAAGAAATATGGGATGTGTCCCTATTTCTAATTTCTAACCCAATCTCTCCTAACAAACTAAAACACTTGAAAACTAAACGGAAAGTTGCTAAAGTTTTGGTGGGCAACTTAAAATCCCTTGGGTGAATAGCCCATGTGAATTTGAGTCTCACCTCGCCCATTATATTGGAGATGCAAGGGGTGTTTGACTGTAACCTAGATTCTGCCCAGTGCCGGCGTAGGGTCATATTCGGGTTAGTGCTTTTGGTGCTGGCCTACGGTGCCCACACCTATTCTTACGGCAGGGTCTTCCAGTGGGGACTGGGACTCGGCGGGGTCTTTGTCCTCTTTGAGGGCTTGAAGGGGTGGTGTGCATTAAAGGCCCTGGGGTTCAGGATACCTTTTTAGGGAGGATGATATTTAATGAACGGTGACATGCTTGACGCCAGGACGCCCAGTTCCTATGAAACTACACAACATACCCTGGGCCTTGTGCCTATGGTAAAGACAGGGGGCATGGTAAGCGGCAAGATTGAATGCCTTACGGAGGCCGACTTTGCCGCCCTCTTGAAAATCGCCCAGGGACACGAGGAGCTTGGCGTCGGGAGTGGCCCTGCCACCCTTACCCTGGCAGAGACCCAG